>JBGOTT010000032.1:0-21076 GCA_041476585.1 Gammaproteobacteria bacterium
CTTGGCAAACCTGACGAAGTGGCCGCATTGATCATCTACCTGTGCTCGGAAGAGGCCGCATTCGTGACCGGGGCGAACATCTCGATCAACGGCGGCCAGCACATGTATTGAAGGTTAACGGAAGGCGGACCGCAAGACATGGACAACGAGTTGCGTTTGATCAAGAAGTACCCGAATCGGCGCCTGTACGACACCAAGACGTCCAGCTACATCACGCTGGCGGACGTTAAGCAGATGGTGCTCAAGCAGGAGGAGTTCCAGGTGGTCGACGCCAAGACGAACGACGACCTGACGCGCCATATCCTGCTGCAGGTGATCCTGGAGGAAGAGTCCGGCGGCGCGCCGATGTTTTCCTCGGACGTGCTTTCGCAGCTGATCCGTTCCTACGGCAACGCCATGCAGGGGATGATGGGAACCTATCTCGAGAAGAACATCCACGCGTTCCAGGACATGCAAAAGACGATGCAGGAGCAGTCCAAGAAGCTGTATGGCGACAGCTCGCGGGTGCCGAACGAGATGTGGACCCAGTTCATGAACCTGCAGGGGCCGGCGATGCAAAGCATGATGCAGTCCTACATGGAACAGAGCCAGCGCATGTTCCAGCAGCTACAGGACCAGATGCAGAACCAGACGCGCAACATGTTCGCCGGATTCACCTTTCCCGGCTTCCCGCCGCCGGGCGGCAAGCCGCCCGAAGAAAAGAAGTAATGACCCGGGCGCCCGACGCAAAGCGCGCGGCGAGCGCACCCGCAATGAGCGCACCGGCGGTCGGTTTCGTCTCGCTCGGTTGCCCGAAGGCGCTGGTCGATTCCGAGCGCGTCCTCACCCAGCTGCGCGCCGAAGGCTACGCGACCTCGAAGACCTACCGCGACGCAGACCTCGTGATCGTGAACACCTGCGGCTTCATCGACGAGGCCGTTGCGGAGTCGCTCGACGCGATCGGCGAGGCGCTCGAGCAGAACGGCCGCGTGATCGTGACCGGCTGCCTCGGCGCAAAGAACGGCGTGGTCAGGAAAATCCATCCATCGGTGCTCGCGGTCACCGGTCCGCACGACCTGGATGGCGTCATGCGCGCGGTGCACGCGGCGTTGCCCAAACCCCACGACCCGTATACGGACCTGGTTCCACCGCAAGGCATCCGGCTCACGCCGAAGCACTTCGCGTACCTGAAAATCTCGGAAGGCTGCAACCACCGCTGCACGTTCTGCATCATCCCGTCGATGCGCGGCGACCTGGTATCGCGCCCGGTGGGCGAAGTGATGCAGGAAGCGGAGAACCTGGTGAAGGCGGGCGTGAAGGAACTGCTGGTGATTTCCCAGGACACCAGCGCCTACGGCGTGGACGTCAAATACCGCACCGGCTTCTGGCGCGGGCGGCCGCTCAGGACGCGCATGACCGAGCTCACCCGCGCGCTCGGCGAGTTGGGTGTGTGGATACGGCTTCACTACGTGTACCCGTATCCCAATGTCGACGACGTGATTCCGCTGATGGCCGAGGGCCGGCTGCTGCCCTACCTCGACGTACCTTTCCAGCATGCCAGCCCGCGGATGCTCCGGCTGATGAAGCGCCCGGCGAGCGCCGAGGACAACCTTGCGCGCATCCGCGCCTGGCGCGCGGCGTGTCCGGAGATCACGATCCGCAGCACCTTCATCGCCGGATTCCCCGGCGAGACCGATTCCGAGTTCGAAGACTTGCTCGGGTTTCTCGAGGAGGCGCAACTCGATCGCGTCGGTTGCTTCGCCTATTCTCCGGTCGAAGGGGCGAAGGCCAACGCGCTGCCCGGCCCGGTGCCGGAACAGGTCAAGCAGGAGCGCCGCGCGCGCTTCATGCAGGTCCAGGCGGGCATCAGCGCGCGGCGCCTGCAGGCCAAACTCGGCCGGCAGCTGCGGGTGCTGGTCGATGGAGCGGGAAAGAAGGGCGCGGTCGCGCGCTCGGGCGCGGATGCGCCCGAGATCGACGGCGTGGTGCGCGTGCGTGACGGGCAGCGGTTGAAGCCCGGCGATTTCGCGCAGGTGGTGGTCGAGGCGGCCGACGCGCACGATCTGTTCGCGCGCCTCGCCGCATGATGGTTTTCTGACTGGAGGTGCGCAATGGCACAGCGTGAAGTGGTGGTAGTGGCGGGCGCGAGGACTGCGATCGGCGATTACGGCGGCTCGCTCAAGGAAGTTGCGCCGACCAGGCTCGGTGCGGTCGCGATCAGGGAAGCGCTCGCGCGCGCGAAAATCGACGCGGCCACCGTCGGCCACGTTGTACTCGGCAGCGTGATCCACGGCGAGGCGCGCGACATGTACGTTTCGCGCGTCGCGGCGATCGAGGCCGGTCTGCCCGTCGGCACGCCCTGCCTCACGGTCAACCGCCTCTGCGGCAGCGGGTTGCAGGCGATCGTCTCGGCCTCCCAGCATATCCTGCTCGGCGACACCGACGTTGCGATCGGCGCGGGCGCCGAGAGCATGAGCCGCGCGGCGTATTTCATGCCCGCGGGGCGTTGGGGCCAGCGCATGGGCGACGGCGCGATCGTGGATGCGATGAGCGGTGCGCTGCACGATCCGTTCGGCCACGGCCACATGGGCGTGACCGCGGAGAACGTTGCGGCCAAGTACGGCCTCACGCGCGAGCAGCAGGACGCGTTTGCCGTAGAGAGCCACCGCCGCGCTGCCAATGCTCTCGGCAACGGCTATTTCACCTCCCAGATCGTGTCGGTCGAGGTGAAGTCGAGGAAGGGCCCGGTGCAGTTCACACTCGACGAGCATGTGCGCAAGGACGTGACGCTCGCGGACATGAGCAAGTTGAAGACCGTATTCAAGAAGGACGGCACCGTGACCGCCGGCAACGCGTCAGGGCTCAACGATGCAGCCGCGGCGGTGGTGCTGATGGAGGCCAAGGCGGCCGAGAAGGCCGGCGCGAAGCCGATGGCGCGGCTGGTGGCCTATGCGCACGCCGGCGTCGAGCCGCAGGTGATGGGGCTCGGCCCGATCCCGGCTGTGAAGCGCGTGTTCGAGAAGTCCGGCCTGAAACCTGCCGACATGGACGTGATCGAATCGAATGAGGCCTTCGCGGCACAGGCGATGGCGGTGACGCAGGATCTCGGCCTCGATCCCGCCAAGGTCAATCCAACCGGCGGCGCGGTCGCGCTCGGGCATCCGATCGGTGCGACCGGCTGCATCCTCACCGTCAAGGCGCTCTACGAACTGCAGCGCACGCAACAGCGCTATGCGCTGGTCACCATGTGCATCGGGGGCGGCCAGGGGATTGCCGCGATTTTCGAGCGCATTTGAAAAACGTCATCCCCGCGAAGCTTGTCCCCGAATGAATCTATCGGGGGGCGGGGATCCATTCAGCCTTACTGCTCTACCGTGACGCCCTTCCAGAACGCGACATAGCCGGCGATTCGGGCGGCCTCGGGCTTGGGCGACGGGTAGAACCAAGCCGCGTCCTTGTTCACCGTCCCTTCCACCCTCACGTCGTAGTAGCTCGCGGTCCCCTTCCAGCCGCAGACCGTGCGCGTGGCGGAGGGCTGCAGGTAGCGCCGTTCGAGCGCCCCGGGCGGGAAATACACGTTGCCTTCGACCAGCTCGAAGGCCTCGCTTTCGGCAATCACGGCGCCGTTCCAGATCGCGCGCGGCATGGCACTAGAATACACGCGATGCCCGGTGAAATCAGCATGAGCCCGCGATGAACGCGAGTATTGCGGTCCAGCGCGAGCGCGACGTCGTGCGCGTGGTGATCGACCACGCCGCGAAATCCAATGCGCTGACCAGCGCGCTGCTCGAGGAGTTCCATGCAGTGCTCGAGGATCTGTCGATCGAGCCGGTGCCCCGCGTGCTGGTGCTCGCCGGAGCGGGCGACAAGGCCTTCATCGGCGGCGCCTTCATCGACGAGATGGCCACGCTCGACGAGGCTTCGGCGCGCGAGTTCATCACACGGGTGCACCGCGCCTGCGACGCATTGCGGTGCTTTCCCGCGCCGGTGATCGCGCGCATCCAGGGCGTGGCGCTCGGCGCGGGCCTTGAGATCGCTGCGTGCTGCGATATCCGCATCGCCGCCGAGGAGGCGGTGTTCGGCATGCCCGAGGTGCGCCTCGGTATTCCGTCGGTGGTCGAGGCGGCGCTGCTGCCGCGCCTGATCGGCGCCGGGCGCGCCCGCTGGCTGCTGCTCACCGGAAACTCGATCGGTGCGCGCCAGGCGCTCGACTGGGGCCTGGTCGAGCAGGTCGTGCCGCGCGAGGCGCTCGACATGGCGGTGGACGGCGCCGTGAAGGCGCTGCTCGCCAACGGACCGGCCGCGCTGCGCGCGCAGAAGCTGCTGATCAAGCAATGGGAGGATGAATCGCTGCCCGCGGGGATCGCCGCGGGCATCGACGCCTTCGCGGCGTCTTACGCGGGTTCAGAGCCGCACGAGAGGATGGCGGCGTTCCTGGCGGCGAAGAAGACGAAAGGGTAGAGAACCTTGCAGCCAGCCCATCGGCTTCGTTACCCCCGACGATGCTGGCTTACTCCTGAAAAACCAGATATTTCTGTCCGAGCTGGCAGCAGAAGCGAGTCCTTCTCTGCTTTGAGTGGGTGGAGGAGAACGTCCTCGCGCCGGTCGCGCACCGCCAGTACGTGTTCACCGTGCCGCGGCTGTTGCGCCCGATGTTCGCGCGCCGGCGCGCCTGGATCGGTGAGCTTTGCCCGATTGCCGCCCGCTTGCTCGAGAAGGCCTGCCGCGCCGCCGTGCGCCTACGCATCGAGCCCGAAGGCGTTGACAAAGGCTCGCACCGCATCGAGTTCCACATCGTCGCCAGCGACGACGCGGGCAATCCGAAGTCAGACATTTTCTCGCTCCACGAGAAGTCGATCTTCTTCAAACCCTAGTGTCCTGAGGTGGAAAAACGTTGAAGAACGCGCGAACGATTTTCCCTCTCTCCCCATTCCGGACAGAGGGAGTACTGCGGCAGCGACGAATAGGTCTACCGGATTTCCAACTCACCAAACCAGTGGCACGTGGGACATAGGGATTCGAGGCAAACACCAAGTTTCATCGGCTTTGATGGATATCAAAGCGAGAGAGACTGATCTATGGAATTTTGTATTCAGAACACAATTGCCATTGATGCGGACTGGAGGTTCTCGTGATCAAGACACTGCGCAAGCATCCTGGCCTCTGCCTCGGCCTGTTTCTGGCGATAACCCCGTTGGAGTGTGCTACGCAATCGTTACCCCCCACGGCTCAGTGTCCGCAGCCGCGCTTTACGGGGACCGCGCCGGACGATTACTACCTACGCAAGAACCCCCTGCAATCGACCAGTGAGAATCTCGCTGCGGGCGAACGCCTGTATCTCGGGAAGGCGGGCAACTTCGGCTGCGCGACGTGTCACGGAGAAAAAGGCCAGGGCAACGGGCCGCTTGCCGGGCAATTTGATCCGCCGCCGCGCAACTTCGCCTGCGCCAAGACCGTCAATGGCATTCCGGACGGACAATTGTTCTGGATCATTCGCTTCGGCTCGCCGGGCGCGGCCATGCCTGCGCACAAGGATTTCAGCGATGTGCAACTCTGGCAACTGGTGTTGCACCTGAGAAGGCTGTCGAATTGATGCCGCCGGCGCGGGGCCCGATGCCATGCGTCGCGGGCGCGAAGAGCGCCAGAGGAAATCTGCGCGTGTCATGCGATGCGGTTTTTCTTCGGCCGCGCGAAGGGTGATGAAGCCGATGCTGCCTACGCGCCAGGATCCGCCCTGTTATCGCGAGCTCTGGCCGTGGCTATGCGCCGGATCAAAGGCACGGCGTCCAAAGGGAAGGGGTGTCCCGGACCAGCGCACCAGCCGTAACAGCGACACCGTTCAGGACGTGCGGGAAACGGCCTGCATCGACGATTCTCACTTCAATCTGGCGGCCGCTTGCGCCTTCGACGATCCCCCGCACCCAGTCCCGCTCCGCGATGCCGACCGCCATGGTTCGGCACACCCTGATTCCGCGCCCGGTCACCGCTGCCGTCGCGGCGGTCTCGAACAGAGCGGCTGCAAACGGGTCGGGGCCGCGCGCGCGCGCGGGCGTGTCCGCGCTCGTGCTGCACGCAGCCAGCGCGCCGACCGAGCAGCCCGCGAGCGCTGCAATAAGCTCTTTCACTGCCACTCCCATGCAAGCTTCGCACCCGAACGATCGATCATCACGCGCGGCTCATTGTTGCTGCGTGCGCGCGACGACTCCCAGAAAATCCGGCCGATCCCGTAGCCGATCAACGATCCTGCCACGGTGTCCGAGAACCAGTGTTCGCGCGAGGCCACCCTCGCCACATTCGTGAGTACTGCCACGCCGTAGAGCCAGTTCGCGCCGTATTCCTCGGCAAAAGGCGTCGCGACGGCCCACGCTACGGCTGCGTGCCGAGACGGAAACGCATCGAAGCGGCTGTCGCTCGTGAACGGATTGAAGTCGCGGTTCCCCAGTCCCTCCTGCGGACGCGCGCGGCCGACGGCATACTTGAGACCGGTCGCCGCCAGGTAGGCGGTCGCACCCGCTTCCATCGCTGCGTAACCGGTGCGCGAACGCCCGGGATTGCTGCCATCTAACGCCGCGAACGCGGAGGCGCCAAACCCGATCCATGGAATCGCGTTCCCGAGTTTCGTCACCCCTTTCAACCAGCCGCTCTCGGCGTGGTCGCTGACGAACCGGAACCCGCGCTGGTCGAGCGCGGCGCTGGTGAGGACAAGCCCCGCACCAATCACGCCTGCCAAGAGCCAGTCGGTGCTTGCAGCCGCCGCTGCCGCATCCGAAAGGTCGCTCGATACGCGTGCGACCGGGCGCGGCCTGGCCAGCAGCGAGCCAATGCTCGCCGGAGCGCCGTCAGTTGCCAGATCGTCGAGACGGGCGAGCGGATCGGGCTCGCGCGCACCCGGCTCGACGTAGTGCCCTGCGATAGTGCCGGCGACATCCTCGAGCCCGACTGCGCCGTTGAAGTAGCTCTCAAGACGCGCGCGATCGACGAATTCGTAGGTCACGATCGGCGCGGCGTCCTCGAACATCGTGATCCTGAACTCGCGCGCGTCGAGCGGCGCGAGTCGCAGCGCCGTGCGCGCCGCGCGGCCGACTGCGCGGCTGATCGGACGGATCCGGTCGTTGGATAGCTCAAGGATCAGGCGGCGGGAGTCATCGTAGGTGACTCGAATGCTGCGGAAGCGCTGACGGTGCAGCGCTTCCACGAGACGGTACTCATGACGGTCGTCGGAGGCCCATTGCTCCGATGTCGCCCTCGGTGCAACGCGCGTGTACGGCGCGGGCAGCTCGGACCTCGGGGTCCACGTTTCGCGCCGGTCGGCGGGAATCGAGAGCTCGTTCGGCCGCGGCGCGGGCTCGGTCCACAGCGTGCGCTCGCTGCGCGCGCTGGTAAGATCGTACAGTGGAGTGCTGCGCACCAGCTTGGCGCCGCCGTCGCGGGTCAACGGCTTCCACACGAAATTGCCGACCGAGCTGCTCGATCGCGTGAGCATCGCGTCGAACGGGATGCTGACGTACAGGGCCTTGTCGAAGCTTCCCTCGCCGAATTGCGCGGCCGTGACGTTGGTCTTGGTGGCATAGGCGCCGACTCTCACGCCGTTCTTGAACACGCGCGAGACGTCCAGCGTCGCGCCTACGTCGCGTGCCAGGTAGCGGCCGACGCTCAGGTCGGCCTGTACGTCCTGCCAGCCGGTGTCCCAGTACATCGTCGCGTGACCGGTGACCACGCGATAATCCCTGAGATTGAAATTCTGCTCGAACGAGCGCTGCTGGACCGCGTTCAGATCCACGCCGAATGCGGTGCGGCTGCCAAACGGCCGGTACAGCCACTCGCCGCCCACCCCGGCGAACATTTCCTCGAGGTAGCCGCCGTACAGGCTGTAGTGCTGGTTCTCGCCCAGCTTGCCGAAGTGCGTCAGCTGCAGATTTGGCATCGTGAGCTTCGAGGTGGTCAGATATTCCCTCAGGAAAGTCCGCACGCGCGGCAGATTGCTCGGCGCGTCGAATTTGAATTTGTCGTAGTTGTCGATCAGGCCGAGCCGCAGGCCGCCCTCCAGCCAGGTTTTGTCACTTAGGCGCAGTTTTGCATGCTCCAGCGCGGAAAGCTGGAACAGCACGAAAGCGTCCGGTCCGCCGAGCGTCTGCCGGTAGTCGATGCCGAGGTTGGAGGTGAACTTCTCTGGCGCGCTCTGGTAGATCCTGGCGTCCGGCGCGCTCTTTTCGGCCGCGCGCGCGATGACCGCGTCGCGCCGCTCTCCGGGGGGCAGCGCCTGCGTGTTTTGCGCCACCCACGCGTCGCGATCGATCACGTGCTCGGCCATGTCCATCCCGCGCCGCTGGTAGGTGAGCGCGAAGCGGTCCACCGAAGCCGGGGCGTCGCGGTGCAGCACCGCGGCCGCGCGGTCCACGCGCTCGCGCCAGTATTGTGCATCGGCTTCGTCGAGCGTCAGGCGAAGTTCGCGGCCGCGCTGCTCGATGCTGCCCACGTGCCAATCGGTCTGGCGCGCGATTTCGCGGCTGGTCACCATCCAGTCGGGCGGCTGCGGCCGACGGAAGGCAGCCACTGGAACGCGCGGCGGATCGTTCAATTTGAGCGTCTCCAGCCGGTCGAGCGGGGTGTGCAACGTGAGGCCGAGCATCAGCGTATTGCCGCGCTCGAAGCCAAGCGTGAGATCGACCCAGTTCGCGGCGCGATACACCGCCCCGAAGTTGATCGGCGAACTCTGCTTCTGGTTGTTCGCCTGCGGCTCGTGCTGGTAGTCGTTGCCGTCGTACTCGAGCTTGATAATCAGCCGCTCCCACGTCGATTGGTACTGGACCCCGCCGAACAGCGCCGTCGGCCCGGTGAAGAAACTGCTGAAGCTGATAGTTCCACCCTGGCCGACGTCAGTCTTGCGCGTATCGAAGCGGCTGCTCAGCCGCGACAGCGGATTGGCGAGATTGCCGCGCCCCCCCACGTAGCCCCAACCGAGGCCGAGGCTCCAGTCGAGGGCCCCGCTACGCTTGCTGGCCACAACATATTCACCCGAGAAAAGCCCGGTCCCCGCGAGGTCGCGTAACCCGATCGCCACCGCCGGCAGGTACGCCGATTCGCGCCACAACTGGAATTTGGCGTCGAAGCTCCTGTCCTTGTTGCTTTGGCTCCCGCTCAGTTCCGGCGCGCCGTAACGTCGATTGCTGATATTGATGTAGCGAAAGCCGGTCTCCAGCCAGTCGAATGGTTGCACGAAGACGTTGCCGAGCGTGTAGGGCTGCGCATGGCTGAGGTTGAACGTGAACCCACCGGTCTTTGCCATCCGCGCGGTCGGAGTTTGCAACAGACCTGCGCCGCCCCAGTCGCTCGCGGTTACATCGAAGCCGCGCGATGGCTTGCCTTTGATCCCCGGGGCAACCGCTTGGCGATCGGGTGCGGGCCCCTGCGTGGCAAGAAACCTGATCAGGCGTTCGGAAAACCGCTCCGGCCAACCGCCATCTCGCGGCGGCGCCCAAATCCAGGCGCCCGGCGCCGGTTCGTCCTGTGCTTCGCGGTTCCAGCCGGCCACGCCGAAGCGCTGCATGCGCCCGTCCGGCTGCGCGATCCACGCCCAGTCCGCACGGTTCGAAGCTGCGGGAGCACAAGCGTCGAGGTAGGCCGCGACCTCGAATCCCGGCAAATGCGTGACTGCGCACCGCTCGCCGCGCCCGGTGATCACCGTCACTGTCCATGGGCGCCCGGGCAGCACCACGGTATGGCCCGGCTGGAGACTCGGATCGCGTACCGGGTTGGCCTGAAGCCAGCGAGCGTCCGCGACCGCTACTGGAACCCGGCCCGTTACCGGCAGCGTGTGCACCCAATCGCGAAGGCGGCCGAGGGCATCAGGGTCGGCCGCGCCCTCGCGATCGAGCCCCGAAAGGCTTTCCAACAGCTCGTGATACAGCAATAGTTGCGATGCGACCTCTTTGGGCACGCGCCAGCTGAGGCCGAGCGGATACGCATCCGGTGTCGCAGGCTGCTCGAGCAGCCAGTCGCTCAGCCGCTTCGGAGCAACCTGGCCATGCAGCAACGGCGGGGCGAGAGCAAGCGAAACGAAAAGCGCGGCAATCCTCATACTCCGAGGCGCGCGTGGTGTCATTTCTTGTCGGGCGCGTTCGCGGCGCTCGCGGACCAGCGCTGCAGGGTGAAGCACAGTGCGGGCACGAGGCATTGCTCGCTGTAGACGACCAATTCCTTCCCGTCACGCAGATCCACCGCATAGAGCGCGCGCGGAAGCGCGTTTGCGTCTGCTTCAGCCTGCTCTTCGAACCACGTGAGGCCGTTCGGATCCACACCTTGCAACTGGCTTCTCGCGGGCGGCGGGACGACGCGCGCGCGAAGGCTGTCCGGCACGCCGATGCGGTACCCCGGCATCACGTCGCGGGTGCGAGTCCATCGAACGGACTCTCCTGCGCTCGCAATCGCCGACCACGAGGGCAGTCCCGCGAGCGCGACATTGCGCCATTCCGTGGTGAGGCCGGTTGCACCCACGATGCGCCCGTTCTGCAGGCGCAGCACCTCGCGTTCGGCGCTGTACCACACCTCGATCGGCCCTTGCGGGTGGCTGTCTTCGTTGCCCAAAGCGAGGAACGCGACCCGGCCTTCGATCGTTACCCGGAGGTAACGGAAATTCGGGTTCAGGCGGGAGCCATCGAAAGCGGGCCCGCGCCGCACTACCAGGCGGGCAGTATCCAGGACCGCATTGCCGCCCGTCGAGCAGGCCGAAAGCGCAGCGACAAAAAAGAAGACTGCAGCCCGGGTTCGAGACTTCACGTCTGGGGGTGACCCGGCCCGATGTTCAAGCCCGGCTCATCTGGAAGTAACGCGAGATTATTGCATTGAAGCCGGAGCAAACGGGCGCCGCGATCTCCAGCCGCGCGGACGGAAAATACAAACAAAAAAGCCTTGGCGGCACGCCAAGGCTTTTCCGGGGAAGTAGCGGATTTTCTAGCGGGTTCCCGTGGGCGCGCTATTGCTGTTTGAACCAGCGATGGCAGCACCCACCACCACTACGCCGACGATTATCGCAACCGTGCCAGCGGTCACACCGCCCGCTGCTGCTGCTATCGCTTCCGGGGCTGGTGCCGGGGCCGGTGGTGGGGCCGGTGGCGGGGTGGTCTGCTGTGCGTAAATAAGCGGCGCCGCCGTTGCCAGTGCCAGAGCAGTCAGGATCGCTGAAATTTTACGCATTTTCCCCTTGCTCGCAGTCAAAGCACTGAATGTCTAAACGGATAAAGCAGCTAACCACTAAGATTATTTTATACCCCGCGCGCAGGGCGTGCAAGCGATCAGGATAACACAGCCATCCTGACCCTAAACGCGCCGGTTTACAAGTTCGCCAGTTGTTCAAGGGCCCCTTTTTCGCGGCCGGCAAGTCCGCCACCCACAATGGCTTGTCATATTATGACTGAAAATCAGTTTTGATCAGTAGTTGTCGGCAGCGGTACGCCTATTGTGCGCATCCGCTTCTTATTGGGCAATCGAACGTCCGGGTATTCGCGCCGGGAACATAGTTGACCTCAAGCTACGGACTCCCTCGGAAATCTCTACGATTGACCGGTCCCGAAACGGGGATGGGGTCACTAATTACGAGGCAACCCTAGTGGGGTTCGAAAACTGCTCGAAAATCTATCGACTGATGCCATTGCTGCGAGAATGAGCATCGTAGCCGATTGGTACACGAGACAGGCCGGTGCGAGTTCAAACCTAGGGATATGAGACGGACCCTGTTCAGCGCGGTATTGCTGCTAGCGACTGGCGGCATCTCGGCACTCGCGATTTCCCTTCTCACGTCCGGGCGTATCAGTGGAATGCCGCATGGCCTCGAGAGCCAGCTCGCTGCACTCATCGCCTGGCAAAACCTGAACGTCATCATTGCAAAAATGGGGCTCGATGTATACCTGTTCGCCGCTTCTACTCGAAGCTCCGATGGTGGATTGCACCAATGGCCCCGGAATTACCTGCTTCGTTCACTAATATTGGCTGCGGCTGGTAGCGCATTGGCTTGGTCCCTCGGTCGCCTGGACGGGAGCACATGCGCGGTAATTGTGTTCGCAACTTGGCTTGATGTCCCTGCCATCGTCAGAATTGCTGAACTTACTGGGCGGCAGCAGCTTCGACCTGTTGTGATTGCAAGCTTGTTGCGCTTCCCTCTTTTTTTTGTCGTGCTCCTAATGTATTTGCTATTGGCTGACTCGCCACGTCCGGCAATTGCCGGCGCGATTTACGTGGTGAGTGCCGCCGCACGTTGGATTTGGGTCGAGGCGCAGATGAGGCGACTGCCTCGATCGAGACCGATAGATGTCGGCATGGGCGTGACTACAGTCCAGCAGGTCGCAAACTACCTGATGTATCGTGGCGACCAATTGATTGCGCCCGCGCTCCTGAGCAGCGCCCAGCAAATGGCGCAGTTTTTTTTTCTTGCCAAATACGCCGAGATCGCGTCGCTCGCTGCTGCATCGGCGGGCAGCGTAATCTTTCCCGCGCTTGTCTTGCGGTGGGAAAATAGGTCTCCCCGTCAAGTCGCGCGCGAGTGTATGGCACTGCTCACCGTATTCGCGCTCGTCGCTGCAGGTTTGGCAGTTCTTTACATCCTAATGTGGAAAGGCGAGGCACCGATAACGGGGAGGTTGCTCTTGCTGGCAGCGGCAGCCGCCGCTCTTTCGTGGCCCGCCAACTTCTTTACGTTCCTACTGATGCGCAGAGGCCGGATCGACTTGGTGATTCGCGCTGCGGTTATGGCTGTGTGTGTCGGGCTCATTTTGCTCGCCGGCGTTTCGTCACCCCTTACGGTGGGCGGGTTGCTGTGCATTCTGCCGGCAGCACTGTTAACCTTCGTAGGTGGGTGTGCGATTTATTCACGCGGTAGCTTAACAAGATGACACGGCCGAAACTCGCGGATTGGCTATTGATCCCCAGCGTTTACGGACTTCTTGGCTGGTGCTTGGCTCTTGTTTTATACGAGCTGCGAGTCCTTCCTTGGGAGCCCACGTCGCTCGAGCTGTACCTGGTGTGCGCAGTTCAAATATTTGCGTTCGCCCTCTCGGCGCGGATTCATATATCTCAGGCTGTCAAACTTCGTGTGGATAGTGCAAAGCATCGTTACCGTGGGTCGGCAGCCCTCCTGTTGGCACTCCATGCCCTTGGGTTTATCGGGATTGCAGTTTACGTGCGGGACTTTGCAGTCGAGTTTGGTGGAATCGCCGAATTTGTCGCAACGTTTTTTTCCGAGGCGTTGGCAATTCGTGCCTTGGCCGCTGAGCAGAGTTCGATTGGCGTACAGGTTTCCTACTTTGGTTGGATCGCCATTACCGCAACACCGTTCGCCATCAATGCTGGCGGGCCCTGGGTGCGACGCGTGCTGGTGCTGGCTGCGTCCGTGCAGTTCCTGGGAAACCTGCTCTTCATAGACCGCACCCGGCCGATTTGGCTATTGTTCATGTTGGCGATGTCCATATTGCTGATCAACGCGAATCGGCTTAGCAATCGAACCAGTATGCGAGCACTCATTGCCGCCCCGGTTGTAGTGACTGCTGTATTCGTTGGCGTTGGCATCTTTATTGGCAAGCTCGGGGCAGGAGATGCCGACGCGTCGATTCTCGACAACGTCTACCACAACCTCACAGCGGGATTTGCTTACCTCAACCACGTACTCGTGACAGAGGGATTGTTCGATTTCTCCACTGCTCGCACCCTTGCGCCGTTGCATAACGTGCTTGCTGTCTTTGGCTTCGGAGAACCGCCGCCATCGACCATACTGGATACTTACGAATTGCCGTTTCGAACCAATGTCGGTACTGCGCTGGAACCCTTTTATCGCGACGGCGGCTGGAGTTACATGTTGGTCGGCATGCTGTGTATAAGTTTTCTCGTTGACCAACTGGCGCTTCGCTCAGCCTCGTACCGAAATCCTTTCTCCATGCATCTGTGGTCTGCCTTGTGTTTCGTCAGTGCGACCTCCTTTTTTGCACAAAAGCTCGGAAATCTTTCAGTCTGGTTGTTTATTTTGCTAGCCCTTACGGCGGTGGCGATCCAACTCTGCTTGAACAGGCGGCGTCTTTGGCTTTCAATCCCGTCCAACGGGTCGGTTTCATCGTTGGATCAATTGAATGTACAGACCTCATCGGGCGGCCCGCCGGCGTCTGCATGATCAAGGTGGCCTTTTTTACCCGCTATGATCTCAACGGTGCGTCCTCCCGTGTGCGCGCGACGCAATACCACCAATTGCTTGCCGCACATGGCATCCAGGCCGTTACGCTTCCGCTGTTAAGCGATCGTTACCTTTCCTTGCTCTACGCAGGTCGTCGCTCGATATCTGAAACGCTGCGCTGCTACTGGCAACGCCTTGCCGGCATTCCGCGGGTAGGTGCTTTTGATCTGTTGTGGATCGAGAAGGAACTGCTGCCTTTCGTGCCCGCGCCCGTGGAGGCATGGCTTCTGCGCGGCAGGGCGTATGTGCTGGACTTTGACGACCCTATCTTTCACAACTACGATCAATCGAGATCCGCGCTTGTGCGCGGATGGCTGGGGAACAAGATCGACCGGCTGATGGCCGGTGCCCGCCTGGTGACGGTGGGCAACAGTTACCTTGAGGCGCGTGCTCGTACCGCCGGTGCGCCGTGGGTCGAACGGCTTCCGAGCGTGATCGATCTCGACCGCTACCCCGCACCGCCTTCCGTGCGCCCGCCGCGCGCGTCCGATTCGCCGCTGCGTGTGGTGTGGATCGGCTCGCCCGCTACCGTGCACTACCTCAATCTG
The DNA here is from genome assembly GCA_041476585.1 of Gammaproteobacteria bacterium. GTDB lineage: Bacteria > Pseudomonadota > Gammaproteobacteria > Burkholderiales > SG8-39 > JADGRQ01. The sequence goes on from JBGOTT010000032.1 coordinate 14,740, forward strand.
GTGCGTGAGCCATTGCTGCGCGTCGCAATGCGGCTGCCGCTGGAGCTTCGAGTCATTGGCGCTGAAGCGCCGGTATGGCCGGGTGTGCAGGCAAGCAGCATAGCGTGGTCGATCGAGACGGAAGCCGCCGAAATCTCCTCCGGCGACGTGGGTATCATGCCGCTGGACGACACGCCGTGGGAGCGCGGCAAATGCGGTTTCAAGCTCATTCAGTATATGGCCTGCGGGCTGCCTGTAGTAGCTTCACCGGTTGGCATGAATCGGGATATCGTGGCACCGGGTGCTGACGGACTCCTTGCCACGACACGGGCGGAATGGGAAACCGCCCTGCTGCAATTGGGCACCGCGCCTGCTCTGCGCCAGGCAATGGGCCAGCTCGGGCGCGCTAAGGTTGAGACCCAGTATTGCATTCAAGTCACCGGTCCGCGTCTGGCCCACCTGCTGCATCAGGTTGCAGCCTGAGTCACCCACTCGATGAACTCGAAAAACTTCCTCTTGATCCTTGTCTCGCTGCACACCGAGGCGGCATGGGCCAACGTTGACCCGGGCTCCGGCATGCTGATGATCCAGGGGATGATTGCTCTTACCGCGTTTGCGTGGCTTGACGTTTCAGTGACCTAGATTCGAGAGCTGAATACGGAGCATGTGCGGAATAACCGGTTACTGGCAGATGGGCGACGGGTGGGGCGGCGTTTCGGCTGCGACAGCTGAGGCGATGGCGCTCGGTATTGTCAATCGCGGTCCCGACGACGCCGGGGTCTGGATCGACAAGGATGCGGGTATTGCACTCGCCCATCGCCGTCTTTCCGTCCTCGAATTGTCCATGGCGGGACATCAGCCAATGGTCTCGCCCTCCGGCCGGTTCGTTCTCGTGTTCAACGGGGAGATCTATAACCACCTGACCCTCCGGAAGGATATGGAGGGGCGTTCTTGGCGAGGGCATTCCGACACCGAGACCTTGCTGTCCGGCTTTGAGGCGTGGGGTGTGGAAGCCACCGTCAAAAAGTCTGTAGGGATGTTTGCTTTTGCCTTGTGGGATCGGGTGGACCGGGTTCTCACGCTTGCACGGGATCGCATCGGGGAGAAGCCGGTCTACTACGGTTGGCAGAAAGGCGTCTTTCTGTTCGGGTCTGAACTCAAGGCGTTGAAGGCGCATCCCGCATTTTGCGGTGATATCGATCGCGATGCTCTCACTCTGCTGCTGAGGTACAACTGCATTCCGGCGCCGTATTCGATCTACAAGGGAATATGCAAGCTGTTACCGGCGACTGTGGTCCAGTTCGCGTTTGGCAAGGAAAACCCCGCGTTGGGTGAAATGCCGCCCCCCAAGCCGTACTGGTCATTGAGCGCCTTGGTGGAACATGGCCTGGTCGACCGTTTCGCAGGTAGTGATAGCGACGCAGTTTCGGGGCTGGAGACGCGCCTCAAGGAGTCCGTCGGGCTGCAAATGATTGCTGATGTCCCGCTCGGCGTGTTCCTGTCCGGTGGAGTGGATTCATCCACCATCGTGGCGCTCATGCAGGCGCAGGCAACCCGGCCTGTGAAGACGTTCACTATAGGCTTCAGCGAGCAAGGTTACAACGAGGCGACGCACGCCAAGGCAGTGGCTCGACATCTCGGTACCGAGCACAATGAATTGTATGTCACACCCAGTGAGGCGCAAGCCGTCATCCCGCACCTTCCGGGATTCTATGACGAACCATTTTCCGACTCATCGCAAATCCCCACCTTCCTGGTATCCCGATTGGCGCGACAGCATGTGACTGTGTCGTTGTCGGGCGACGGAGGGGACGAGTTGTTCGGCGGCTACAATCGCCACGTTTGGGCGAATTCCATTTGGCGCGTGCTTCGCCGCTTCCCTGTTGCTTTCAGGAAGATTCTGGCCGCGAGCATTACAACGCTTTCGCCGAAAGCATGGGATCGAATCTACGCTGGCTCAAGCGCATTGCTCCCTCCTCGCTTACGTATCGTACAAGCGGGAGAGAAGGCCCACAAACTGGCCTCGGTTCTCTCGGCGCGCAGTCCCGAGGAAACCTATTGGGGTTTGGTGTCGCATTGGGAAACACCAACCGATGCTGTCGTCGGGAGCGCGGAGCCGCCGACCCTGCTGACGGACCGGGCAGGTTGGCCGGTGATCCCAGACCCCGAGCACCGGATGATGTACCTCGATGCGATGACGTATCTGCCGGACGATATTCTGGTGAAGGTCGACAGGGCGGCGATGGGGGTGAGTTTGGAAACGCGGGCGCCATTCCTCGACCACCGCGTGATGGAATTTGCCTGGTGCTTGCCGCTTTCCATGAAGATTCGCGAAGGCCGGGGCAAGTGGATTTTGCGGCAGGTGCTCTATAAATATGTACCCCGGGAACTGATCGAGCGGCCGAAAATGGGGTTCGGGATGCCGATTGACGCCTGGTTGCGTGGACCGCTACGGGAATGGGCGGAGGCGCTGCTGGATGACTCCCGGCTCAGACGAGAGGGATTTTTCCGTCCGGAACCGATTCGACGGAAATGGCGCGAGCACCTGTCCGGCGTGCGGAATTGGCAATACCATTTATGGGATGTGTTGATGTTTCAAGCTTGGCTGGATGCCCGAGATTGATTGTGTGTCCCAACGCCACGAGCCCAGCTCAAAGTCTCCGGCTTCGAGCGGTCTGGCTGCGGGCGGCGGCGTCGATCGAATAAAGTGACGCCATCATTTGTTTGAGAACTACTTTCTCGTCAAATTTGCTGCAGGCAAGGTCTCGCGAGATGGCTCCCATCTCGGCAAACCTGTCTTTGTTCCTGCACATATGAATCATCGCGGATGCAAGCTGTGCCGCATCGCGAGGCGGCACCAGGACGCCGTTTTTCCCGTTCGCTATCATGTCCCTGCAGCCCGGCACGTCGGTCGCTATTATCGGCTTTCCCATCGAAAGGGCCTCGACGAGTGACTTGGGGAGCCCCTCCCGATAAGATGGCAGCACAACCACGTCAGATATGGCGAGAATCCCCCGCACATCGTTTCTCCAACCCAGGAACGTAAAGCACGAAGGAGAGTGCGATGCGATGTAGCTCATGGGGACGTTGTCGGGATTGCCCTCTTCATGTCCCCCGACCAGAAGGCACCTCAAATGCGGAATTGCGGCTTCGGCACGTCTTGCGGCATCGATGAACTCTCTTACTCCCTTGGCCCCCAGCGGTCGGGCAACCATCGTAAGAACGATGTTCTCATCTTGGATATTGAATTCAGACCGTAGCTGGTCTCGTGCCGCCCTATCCACACTTGAGTCGTGATAGAAGTCCGTGTCAACACCGGACCCTCGAATCAATACCGCCTTTTCCCGGGTGACGAGCCGCATGCAGACCAAAAGCTGCAGATCATCATTGTTTTGAAACCAAACTCTGTTCGAGAGCCTGAGCCCGATCCAATACAGCAGGTACACCAGGCCCTTCAGTGCCCATTGCGCAGGATTCCGGACACCTCCGACGAACACGTAACCAAGACCCGTCACCGAGCCGATAATATGTCTTACACGCGCCAATCTCTCCGCCACCGCTCCGAGCGTATTGGGCTTGACGGAAAAGTTGTGGACGACGTCGAATTTCCGTGCGCGCATAATGCAGAAAAGCCGCCACATGAACTTGGCATCTGCGGCAGGATTGAAAAACCTGTCAATCTCGATTGCAACGTGGCGTGCTCCGAGCGCCACGATATCCGACACCCGGTCGCCACGGGGTGTGATAACCGTGACCTCCTGGCCGTGGAAAATGAGCGCGCTGATCAAGTTTCTCCTGAAATGCCATGCCGAGTCCGGGTCAGTGATCACCAAGGCGACTTTCATATTCGCAGCAGCCGGTTATCGAGAGGTGCCTCGGTGTTTGTCAGTTTGGCAGTCACGTTCGAGAGGGAACGCCGGTGACATCTGAGATCAGCCGGAGCGCCGGTCCGCAGCTCGAGGGCCTGGAGCCGCGAAAGCTTGCTGAGATCGAGCACTCGCGCAATCGACGCCAAGTATTGAAAGGTTACGAAAGAACGCTGGATACGCATGAGAGCGAGCGCGCGGCGCATGCCGATGAGCTGATCGGCGATCAGACGGCGTTTCAGAGCCATGGCGCGAATCTGAAATTTTATTCGATAACCGCGTCGAGTGACGCGTTTCAGCGGCAGTGGATTGAGCAGCGCTGCGGCCGAGGAACCCGCGTTCTCGATTTTGCGTGCGGAAACGGGGAGAACGGCATTTTCGCCGCCAGTTGCGGCGCCGAGGTTATCGGAATTGACATATCGCCGGAAGGCATCGAAAACGCCAACGCGAACGCTCTCGCCGCCGGTGTCGCGGATCACTGCCGGTTCGAGGTCATGGACGGGGAGCGCATGTCGTTCGCGGACAGTCAATTCGATATCGCGGTCGAGTACGGAGCCTTGCACCATATGGAACTCGATCAGGCGATGCGTGAACTCGCGCGCATTCTCAATCCGGGAGGTGCGATGATCTGCACGGAAGCTCTAAGACATAACCCGATCATCCACTGGTACAGAAAAAGGACACCGCATCTCAGGACCGCATGGGAAGTGGAGCATATCCTGGGCGTAGAAAAGCTCGAAACCTTCCACAAATATTTCGAGAAGATCGAGGTCCGGTTCTTCCACCTTTTTGCTCTTGCGGCGGTTCTATTCCGCAGGACGGGAGTATTCCAGCCACTCCGAAAATTTCTCGATTCGATCGACCGTGCCGTGTTAAGCGATCCGAGGTTCGGAAAGTACGCGTGGATCATGATAGCCATTGCGTCGAACCCCAGGAAGTAGCGTCGAGGACTGCAGCAATCATCGGAAAAAAATGACGATCGCGGTCGAGCAGTTAATTGCCTTGTATCGCATGATGGTCCGCATCAGGCGGTTCGAGGAGAGGGTTGCGGAACTTGTGGAAGCGAAGGAAATCCGGACGCCATGCCATCTTTGCATTGGCCAGGAAGCCGTCGCGACAGGCGTGTGCGCAGCCCTCAGGGATGCGGATTATCTGCTCGGCACCCACCGATCGCATGGTCACTACCTGGCAAAGGGCGGCGAAATGCGCGCCCTGATGGCCGAGATATTCGGAAAGAAGGACGGATGCTCTCGAGGCCGCGGCGGCTCGATGCACCTGATTGCATTGGACAAAGGCATTCTCGGTACGGTACCGATCGTCGCCGGCACGATTCCGCTTGCGGTGGGGGCGGCGATGGCGTCCAGCCTTCGCAAGGAGGATCGGGTCAGCGTCGCTTTCTTCGGGGACGGCGCGATGGAGGAGGGAACGTTTCACGAATCCTTGAATCTTGCAGCCATTTACCGGCTGCCGGTGATCTTCGTTTGTGAGAATAACCTGTATGCAAGTCACCTCTCCCTTGCTGAACGAAGAGTAAGCGACAATCTTGCGCAGGTCGCCGATGCGCACGGGGTGTCTTCCGTTCGGCTGGATGGCAACGACGTTGTTGCCGTGCTCACTGCGGCACAGGAGGCTGTTGCCCGTGCGCGGGCACGGGGTGGCCCATCGTTCCTGGAATGCAGGACCTATCGCTGGCGAGGTCACGTCGGTCCTTCGTGGGACATGGATGTCGGGGCCAAGCGGAGCGGAGAACTGAAGGACTGGCTTGCCAAGGATCCGCTCGTGACTGCTCGCGCGACGCTGCAGAAAAATGGGGTAGCGGACAGTCCTCTGGACAGGATGGAGAGCGAGGTGGCGAGTGAAATCCAGCAGGCGCTCGAGTTTGCATATCAGTCACCCTATCCTGACCGGAGCGAATTGATGAACTACGTTTACGTCTGATCATGAGAACGTTGAGTTATGCTGCGGCGATCCGGGAGGCGTTTGCACAGCTGTTACGAGAGGATCCGCGAGTTTTCGTGATCGGCCAGGGTCTGTGGAGTCCCTGGTATGTCGGGGCAAGCATGCAGGATCTTGACAAGGAATTCGGGCGCGATCGCATTCTCGACTGCCCGTTATCGGAGAATGCGACGACCGGGTTGGGAGTCGGGGCTGCGCTCGCAGGAATGCGCCCGATCGTCGTGCATCCGCGCCTGGATTTTTTTCTGCTCGCGATGGATCAGGTCATCAATCAGGCCGCGAACTGGGCGTATATGTTCGGCGGGCAAATCGGTGTCCCGGTGGTTTTCAGGCCGATCATAAACAGGGGGGGTGAGCAAGGAGCGCAGCACTCGCAGGCCCTGCAGGCCATGTTCGCGCATGTTCCCGGTTTGAAGGTGGTCATGCCGGCGACGGCGCGCGATGCCAAAGGGCTGCTCATCGCCGCGGTAAATGACGGCAATCCGGTGCTATACATCGACGATCGGTGGCTATACGAGGAGCGCGGCGACGTTCCC
>JBGOTT010000033.1:0-20946 GCA_041476585.1 Gammaproteobacteria bacterium
GCCACGCGGGCGCGGGCGGCGCGGCTGCTCACCCTCGACGCGGCAGCGGCGTTCGACCGCGGGGAGCGCTGCGACGTGGAAGCCGGGATGGCCAAATACTTCGCCTCGGAAGCGGCGCTCGAGAACAGCACGGAAGCGATGCGCATCCACGGCGCCTACGGCTACTCGAAGGAATTCAACATCGAGCGCTACTACCGCGATGCGCCGCTGATGTGCATCGGCGAAGGCACCAACGAGATGCAGCGCGTCATCATCGCCAAGCAGCTGGTGGCGCGCAACCCGGTCTGAGCGTGGCACTGCCTCTTTCGGGCGTGCGGGTTCTCGCCGTGGAGCAATACGGCGCGGGGCCATTCGGCTCCGCCTACCTTGCCGACCTCGGCGCCGAGGTCATCAAGATCGAGAATCCGGCCGAAGGCGGCGACGTCGGCCGCCACGTTGGCCCATATTTCAACGGTCCGGGCGACAGCCAGTTCTTCCAGACCTTCAATCGCAACAAGAAATCGGTGGTGATCGATCTGAAGCACCCGCAAGGCCGGCAGGTGTTTCGCGACCTGGCGCGCACCGCCGACGGCGTGCTCGACAATCTGCGCGGGGACAAGCCCGCAGTGCTCGGCTTGACCTACGACGCGCTCAAGGACATCAATCCGACAATTGTTTGCGCGCACCTGTCCGCGTACGGGCGCGAGGGCTCGCGCGCCGCGTGGCCGGGCTACGACTATCTGATGCAGTCCGAGGCCGGACATCTCTCTTTGACCGGCGAGCCCGACGGGCCGCCGGCCCGCTACGGCCTGTCCATCGTCGACCTGATGACCGGGCTGGCCTGTGCCTACGGCTTGGTGGCCGGCGTGCTGGACGCGCGCAAGTCGGGGGTCGGGCGCGATGTGGACGTCAGCCTGTTCGACGTCGCGCTGCACAACCTGAGTTACCTCGCCGCCTGGTACCTGAATGCCGGACACGTGCAGGGCCGCGAGCCGCGCTCTGCGCACCCCTCGCTGACGCCGAGCCAGCTCTACCGCACGCAGGACGGCTGGCTCTTCGTGATGTGCAACAAGGAGAAGTTCTGGGGCGTCCTCGCCGGCGAGCTCGGCCACCCCGAGTGGACAACGGATCCCGGGGTCTGCACCTACGAGGCGAGGCTTGCCAACCGGGCGCGCGTGACGCAGATGCTCGATGCGGCGTTCATGCAGAAGACCACGGCGGCATGGCTCGAACAGCTGAACGGCAGGGTTCCGGTGGCGCCGGTAAACGACATCGCACAGGCGCTGCAGAATCCCTTCGTCGCCGAGCAGCAGCGCGTGCTCGATTTCGGCTATCCCGACGGCCGCTCGGTGCGCCTGGTGGCTTCGCCGGTGCGCACCGGCGCTCCGCATCCGGTGCAGGCTGCGCCGACCATGGGCGCGCACACCGAGGAGCTGCTGGCGGAAATCGGCTACGACGCCGAGCGCGTGCGTACGCTGCGCGAGGCAGGCGCCCTGTGAGCGCGGCACTCCGGGTCGGGCTGCGCCGGCGCGCCCGTTCGATGCCGAGCGCGGGTTGCTCGCTGCGGCGTCGCGCTATGCGCTCCTCGGCGCGTGACCCCGAGCCGAGAATCGCTTGAACTCCGCAACCTTCCAGGAGGAAACATGAATGCACCTGCCCAGGTGGAAGCATTTGCCGCCGCGGCTTCGGATACGACCATTTCGCGCGCGCTCGCGCAGTTTGCCGCAGGATTGCGCTACGAAGACATCCCGGCAACGGTGATAGAGCGCGCCAAGCTGCACGTGCTCGATTGCCTCGGCATCGGCCTGGCGTCGAGCGGTTTCGAATTCGGCCAGCGCACCATCAATGCCCTCACCGGCCTCGCCGGGGAAGGCCCCTACCCAGTGCTCGGCACGCCGCTCGGTCTGCCGCTGCGCGATGCGCTGCTGGCGAACGGCACGCTGATCCACGGCCTCGATTTCGACGACACGCATAGCGGCGGCGTGATCCACGCCTCGGCAAGCGCGGTGCCGGTGATGCTGGGCGTCGGCCAGCGCGAGGGCGCAAGCGGCCGCGACGCGCTCGCCGCGTACCTCGTCGGTGTCGAGGCGTCGAGCCGCATCGGGCAGGCAGCGAAGAACGGATTTCACCTGCGCGGATTTCATCCCACCGGTCTGGTGGGCGCTTTCGGCGCCACGCTCGCCGCCGGACGGCTCTCGGGGATGAACACGGCGCAGCTTGCCCACGCCCAGGGCATCGTGCTGTCGATGGCCTCGGGCAGCCTCGAGTTCCTCGAGGACGGCGCGTGGACCAAGCGCATGCATCCGGGTTGGGCCGCCTCGTCGGCGGCGACCGCCTGCGCGCTGGCACGCTCCGGATTCGTGGGCCCGAAACGCGCTTACGAGGGGCGTTTCGGCTTGTTCAATGCCTACGTGGGCGCACAGCACCCGTCCGACCCGGCGCTGTGCACCGCGGCGCTGGGCGAGACCTGGGAGATGTTGAACGTGGCGATGAAGCCCTTTCCGGCCTGCCACTTCAACCATGCCTTCGCCGACGCGGCGCTCGAACTGCGCCGCAAGCATGCCTTCGCGCTCGACGATATCGCCGGGATCACGGCGCGCATCGGCGCCGGGCAGACCCAGGTGGTATGCGAACCGCAGGCGAGCAAACGCCGGCCGCAAAACGCATACGACGCGCAGTTTTCGGTCCACTACATCATCGCCACCGCGCTGGTGCGCGGACGCTTCACGCTGACCGAACTCGACGAAGAGGCGCTTGCCGATCCCCGCGTGCTCGCGCTGACGCAGAAAACCGGCTACGAGATCGACCCGGATTCGGCTTTCCCGCGCTATTACTCGGGCGAAGTGGTGGTGCGCCTGAACGACGGCCGCGAACTGCGCCACCGGGAGGCGCAGAACCGCGGCTCCGACGCCCGGCCGCTGACGGCCGAGGAGATCGTGGCGAAGTTTCACGGCAATGCAGGCCGGGTGATGAGCCGGGCGCGCGCCGACCGGGTGGTCGACGCGGCGCTGGCACTGGACAAGGCGGCGTCGCTCGAGTCCGTGCTCGACGCGGTTTGCACGAACTGATGTCCTGCCTTTCGCTGGAGGAACACGCATGCCCGGACGTTGCGCTTCGCCGGCGGTCCCGATGAGGTGCACCGCAACGCCGCGCCAAGACGGAGCTCGGCGAGCAGACCTCGATCGCACAGGCGCTCGCTGCAGCTAAGAGCGCTTAGTGGCGGCAGCCGCCGCGCGATCCGTCGCAGGCGCTTGTGGTCCCCGCCTGGCGAATAGACCGCGGCGACGGGTGGCCCATACCGACAGGTTCCAGGAAATCGGGACGGCGAGCGCCAATGCGAGCCCGGCTCCGGTGCCGAGCGGCTCGATCGCGATGCACAGCGCGAACAACCCCCAGCCGATGCCGAACAGGCCCCACAGGCCATTGGCGATCACGGCCGCGGTCGCGCGCCCGCCGATCCGGGGATGGAGGATGAGCATCGTGCACATCGTCGAGATCGGATAGACAGCGAGGATGCCGGTTGCGACCGGACCGGCCCAGGTGCTGAGCACCAGGACCGTTCCCATCAGGGCGCAGACGAGGAGGGTCCGAAGCGGCAGTTCGTACCATTGCCGTTGCAGGCGCGGTACTTCCGCTTCGCGGAAGCGGTTGCCGAGCCGGATGCAGACGGCATAGACAACGATATTGAGCAGGCCGGCGCTGCCTACGGTCCAGGCGAACGAGCGAACGAGCAACGCCAGGCCGATCCAGAATCCGATGGCGACGCACAGGCTGACGAGCAACCCCCGCCTTTGCGCGAGCACGAGATAGGCGAGCATAAACACGGCGGTGACGGCATTGATGGCAAGGCCGCTCTGGGCGCTCTGGGCCAGGAACGCTGCGTCGTGATCGAGTGAAAGGAACACATATGCGGGCCACACCGTGACCGGCAGCGTGACGACGAGCGCGCCGATGAGCGGCCCGGCGCGCTCGACTACGACGGAGGCGGTGACGACGATGCCGGCGGTCAGTATCAGCTTGACCGCCAGCGACAGCCAGAATACGAGGTCGTGTGAAATAAGCAGATGCCCGGTGCCGCCGCCGCGACGCAGCTTGCGACTCTACAGAAGCGGCCGCGCCGGATGGAAATACGAACTTCCTATGCGATGTATTGGAAAAGTGGATAATCGCGCGGGACAATGATTCCAATTACCATTCGGCAGCTGCAGTATTTCGTGGCAGTCTACGAGGAGGCGAGCTTCTCGAAGGCCGCGGTGCGCGAGCACTGCTCGCAACCCGCGCTCAGCGCGCAGATTCACAACCTGGAGCACGTTCTGGGCCGCAGGCTGCTCGAGCGATCGGTGAGCGGGGCGACGCCCACGGCGGCGGGACTGCGTTTCTACGGACATTCGGTCGCGATCCTGCGTTCCGTCAATGCGGCCAGGCTCGAAATGGCGGAGGCGAGCGGACAGATCGCCGGCAAGGTGCGGATGGGGCTCATCCCGACGGTCGTGCGCGGCTTGCTGGCGGCGTTCCTGCCGCAGTTCGTGGAATCGCACCCGATGATCGAGATCACGCTGATCCAGGGCTTCAGCGACCCGCTGTCACGAGCGGTGCTGGAGCAGGAAATCGACTTCGCCGTCGTGCTTGAGCCCCCCAAACACGAAGGCATCGAGATCACGCGGCTCGCCGACGACACGATGGTTCTGATCAGCAGCCCCGCGCTCGGCCTTGCGTCCGGCGTCCCGGTGCAGTTGTCCGAACTGCCGCCGTTGAACCTTGTCGTGCCCTCGCCAAAACATATCCTCAGGCACAACATCGAGCGCCGCATCTGGACCAAGGAGATCAACGTCGCCCGGATTCTGGAAATGGATACCGTGCACGGTATGATCGATTTCGTCGCCCACTCGGCCTGGGCAACCATCCTGCCGTTCACCGCAGTGCTTTGCGACGTCGGCTCCGAGCGGATTCGCATCAATCCGATCAGCCAGCCTCACCTGGAGGCGAGCCTTTATCTCATCAGTCTCACCAGGCGTCCGCTGTCGCGGGCTTCGCGCGCCGTGATAGAGGAACTGGGCCGGCAGGCGCGCCTGCACCGGCTCGCGCACGACCTGACGCCCGCCTGAGCAGCACCGCCGGGCCGCGGGGCCCCGGCACTCGGCTTTTCCAATAGCACGCATAGGAAAATCGTATTTCTTGGCGGCTATTCGCGCGGCTAAAGTAATGGCCGCCGCGCGACGAGACAAACCGACCGGAAATGAACACATGACCGCAACCGCGAAGATCGCCCGCTTCATTCGCGCGCTGGATTTCGCCGCCGTGCCGCCGGAGGTGGCGGAAAAGACGCGGACCTGCCTGCTGAACGGATACGGCATCGGACTCGGATGCCACGACACACCGTATGCGCCGGTGGCGCGGAGCGCCGCGCTTGCCATCTACGGCGAGCAGCCCGGAGGCGCTACCCTGCTCGGCGACGGCCGCAGGACATCGGTTGCCGGAGCGGCGCTCGGCAACGCGGCACTGTTCCACGGTCGGGCCCAGGAAGATACCTGCGGCGCGGCGCATCTCGGCACGATCCTGATTCCGCTGCTCACCGCATTGATCGAGGCGAGAGGTTATACGCTCGCGCGGCTGCTGCCGGCGCTGCTCATCGGCTACGAGACGGGAGGGATGCTGGAGAAGGCCTACGCGGGCAGCACGACGCCCGGAGGATTCCGCGCATCCCCGGTGTATGGAACGCTTGCCGCCGCTGCCGGGGCTGCAAAGCTGATGGATCTGCCGGAGGAACGCATTGCCGCCGCGCTTGCCAATGCGGCGTCGTTTTCCGGCGGAATCCTGCAGTCTTTTTCGGACGGCACCGACGAGTGGCGCTATCAGGTCGGGCTGGCCGCGCAGATCGGGCTCGCCGCCGCGGAACTCGCACGCGCGGGTTCGGTTTCGGCGCCGCACGCGATCGAGGGCAAATCCGGGTTCGTTCGGGCCTTCGCGAGGCAGGACTGCGATGTCGACGCGCTCCTGTCGGGGCTGGGCAGGGACTGGGCCGTGATGCGGGTCACCTTCAAGCCGTTTCCGGTGTGCGCGTTCAACCAGACGCCGGTCACCGCGGCGCTCGCCATGAGGGAGAAGCTCGGCGGGGCCGGGATCGCGGCGGTGCGCGTTCACATGAATCCCTATGAGACGGGATATGCCGGCATGGATGCGACCGGGCCGTTCGACTCCATTTCCGGCACTTTGATGAGCATTCCCTTCTGCATGGCGACCACGCTTCTGCACGGCGTGCCGGACATGGCAAGGATGACGACCTACGACGACCGCGAGGTCAACGCGCTGATTCCGCGCATCCAGTTGGTGAGTGACGCGAGCGTTCCCTCGCTGTGCTGCAGGATCGAAATCTCGACCGCCGACGCGCGGACCCTGGTCCAGGACCAGCGCATGACGACGCGCGACTTCGCTTTCGACCGCAAGGGCGTGTCGGCGCTGATCCGGCGCATCGGCGCGGAGCAGGCGGTCCCGGCGCAGTCCTACGATGCGATCGAGGCGTTCGTCGACGCCTTGCCGGGCGGCAGCATCCAGGAGGTGATGCGCGCATTTGCGCTCCTGCCCGCCACCCGTCCGGCGGCCAGGGCGGCATGACGTCGGCGCCCTCGCTTCTGGAGCTCTACGGCCGAATGGCGACGATCCGTCGCGCCGAGGAGCGGCTCTCGAAGCTGTTCAGCGAGGGCGAGGTGCCGGGCTTCCTGCACCTTTCGATTGGGCAGGAAGCGGTGCCGGTGGGCGTATGCGCGGCGCTGGAGGCGGCCGACACGGTCGCCTCCACCCATCGCGGCCACGGTCATGCGCTCGCCAAGGGTGTGGCGCTGGAGGGTTTCTTCGCCGAGATCATGGGGCGCGCGAGCGGCGTTTGTGCCGGGCGCGGCGGCTCGATCCACGTCGCCGAGATGCGTGTGGGCATGCTCGGCGCGAACGGCATCGTCGGCGGCGGACTGCCGCTTGCCGCGGGTAGCGCGCTGGCCCATCAGGTCAGGCGCAGGCCGAACATTGCGGTGGCGTTCTTCGGCGACGGCGCGATGGCCGAGGGCGCGCTGCATGAATGCCTGAACCTTGCCAAGCTCTGGAAGCTGCCGCTTGTCTTCGTCTGCGAGAACAACGGCTGGGGCGAGTTTTCTCCGCTGGAACGCCAGTTCACCGCGAACCTTGCCGCGCTCGGTGCCGCGTTCGGCATTCCGTACCAGGCGGTCGATGGCACCGACGTCGAGTCGGTCGCGGAGGCGGCGTGCGCGCGGGTGGCGCCCGCGCGCCGCGGCGAAGGCCCGCAGATCCTGGAATGCCGCACGCATCGCTGGTGCGGCCACTACGAGGGCGACCCGCAGAAGTACCGGGATTCGAAGAATCTCGACGCAGCACGAAACCAGGATCCGCTTGTGGTCGCCGCGCGAAAGCTGCAGGCACAAGGGGTGGGCGAGGAACGCCTGGGCTCGATCGGGCGGGACATCGATGCGCGCATCGAGGCGGCAGTGGCGCGCGCGCGCGCGGCGGCCGAACCGGAGTTCGCGGCCGCGGCTGCCGATGTCTACGCGGGACGGGCGTACGCGCGTGCCTGAGATGCGCTATTCCGCTGCGATCAACCGCGCGCTCGCCGATGCGATGGTCGCCGACGACTCGGTGGTGCTTTTCGGCGAAGACGTGGCCGCGTCAGGAGGCCCCTTCGCGGTGACGCGCGGGCTGCTGGGGAAGTTCGGGCCCGATCGCGTGCGCGATACGCCGATCTCGGAGGCCGCGATCGCGGGCGCCGCGGTGGGCGCGGCGCTTTCGGGGCTCAAGCCGGTGGTCGAGATCATGTTCATGGACTTCATGACTTTTGCCATGGACGCGCTCGTCAACCAGGCCGCCAAGGCGCATTTCATGTTCGGCGGGCAGTGCAGCGTGCCGATGGTGGTGCGCACGCCGCACGGCGGCGGCCTGAATGCAGGTCCGCAGCATTCGCAATGCCTCGAGGCGTGGTTCGCACACGTCCCGGGGCTGAAGGTGGTTGTGCCGGGCAACCCCGCAGATGCCTATGGGCTCCTGCGCGCGGCGATCGACGATCCGGATCCGGTGATCTTTGTCGAGCACAAGGCGCTCTACGGGGCGAAGGGCGATTTTCCCGAGCCGCCCGCGCCGGTTGCGCTCGGCGCGGCGCGCATCGCGCGCGCCGGCCGCGACGCCACCGTGGCCGCCTACGGCGCGGCCGTGGGCTGGGCGATGCGCGCAGCCGAGGCGCTCGCCGTCGAGGGCATCGAAACCGAGGTCATCGATCTGCGCTCGATCCAGCCCTGGGACGAAGACGCCGTGCTCGCCTCGGTTTCGCGCACGCGGCGCCTGGTGGTCGCGCACGAAGCGGTAACGGCCTTCGGTGTCGGCGCCGAGATCGCTGCGCGCGTGTCCGAACGCGCCTTCGGACGGCTGGCCGCGCCGGTCGCGCGCGTGGGCGCGGCGTTCATGCCCGTGCCGTTCGCTCGCTCGCTTGAGCGCGCTTGCCTGCCTGGCGAGGCCGAAATCGCCGCGGCGGTGCGCCGTTCGCTCGCAAACGCCTGAATACGCACATCACGGAGGACGTGTCATGACAGCCATCCTCGTCGACAAGCGCGACGCAGTCGCGATTGTCACCATCAACCGCCCCGCCACGCTCAACGCGCTCGATGTGCCCACGCTCCTGGCGCTGGAGGGCGTATTCGCCGCGCTCGAAGCGGATGCATCGGTGCGCGTCGTCGTCGTCACCGGGGCGGGCGAGCGCGCCTTCGTCGCCGGCGGCGACATCGCCGACCTGGATTCGCGCCAGGGGCTCGCGCACTACATGGAGTTCGCCGAAGTGATCCATCGCGTGTTCCGCCGGATCGAGGCCTGCGACAAGCCGACGATCGCTGCGGTGAACGGCTGGGCGCTCGGGGGCGGCACCGAGCTCGTGCTTGCGCTCGATCTGCGCATCGCGGCAGACGGCGCGAAGTTCGGGTTGCCCGAGATCACGCTGGGACTCTTCCCCGGGGCGGGTGGCACGCAGCGCATTCTGCGCCAGCTGCCCACGTGCCGTGCGAAGGAGTTGATGTTCACGGGCGAGCACATCAGCGCGCAGGAGGCGGCGGCGATCGGCCTGATCAACCGCGTCGTGCCGAAGGCGGAGGTTCTCGATGCGGCACTGTCGTTGGCGAAGAAAATCGCCGAGAAATCGCCGCTCGTGCTGAAGCTGCTGAAGCGCACGCTGCGCGAGGGTGGCGAGATGCCGCTGCCGCAGGCGCTCGCCTACGAGCAGGCGATGATCGGCCTCGTGCTCGACAGCGGCGACGCGCACGAGGGTTGCCGCGCCTTTCTCGGCAAGCGCAAGGCGGAGTTCAAGGGGACCTGAGATGGGCGCATTGCGCCGGCTCGTCATGCCCAAGCTCGGCCTGACCATGACAGAGGGTACGGTGGCGGAGTGGCCGCTTGCCGAGGGCGCGAGCTTCGGCAAGGGCGACATCTACGTCATCGTCGAGTCCGACAAGGTGGCCAACGAGGTCGCGGCGCCCGAGTCCGGTCGGCTGCTGCGCATCCTGGTGCCGCAGGGCGAGACCGCGCCCGTGGGCGTGACGCTCGCGGAGTGGGAGGCCGAGCAAGCCCCCGCCGCGGGTCCGCAGCCGGCGCCGGCGGCAGCGCCCGCCGCGGCGAGCGAAAGGCGATGGCGCAGGGCGAGCGCGCTTGAACTCGCCGCAGCGCGCAGGCTCTCGGAATCCAAGCAGCAGATCCCGCACTTCTACCTCGCCACGGAGATCGAAGTGAGTCGGCTGCAGGCGCTGCGCGAGCGCAGGAACGCCGAGCCCGCCCGGCCGAGGATCACGCTTACGCATCTGATCGTCGCGGCCGTGGCGCGCGTGCTCGCGCGGCATCCCGAGGCGAACCGCATCTGGCAGGACGACGGTTTCGTCGATCTGGACAGCATCGACGTGGGCGTCGCAGTTCACACCAGGCAGGGGCTGCTCGCGCCGGTACTGCGCGGCGCCGACCGCAAGAACCTCGCGGATCTCGCACGTGACATCGGCATCCTCGTCGAGCGCGCCCGTGCCGCAGCGCTAACCGTGGAGAACGTCGGCGGCGGTGCGATCACCGTCTCGAACGCCGGCATGCACGACGTTACGTACATGGCCTCGATCATCAATCCGGGCCAGGCAGCGATTCTCGGCGTCGGATCGGAGCGCAAGGTGTTCCGGCCGGACGCGCAGGGCGCGCCGCGACTCGCGCGAGAGGTCGGCGTAGTGCTCTCGTGCGATCACCGCGTGCTTGATGGGGTGCGCGCGCTGGCGTTGCTGAACGAGGTCCGCGCCGCGCTCGAGGCGCCCGAGCCGCTGTTCGACTGAGGAATAGACAATGGATTTCCGTCTGACCGAGGACCAGAGGATGATCGCCGCGACCGCGCGCCAGGTGGGCGAGCGCTTCGGCACCGAGTACTGGCGCAGGCAGGACGAGGCGAAGGCCTTTCCCAAGGAGTTTTGGCGGGCGGTGTGCGACGCCGGTCTGTGCGGCGTGGCGCTGCCCGAGGCGGTCGGCGGCTCGGGCCTGGGCATGCTCGAGATGGCGCTCATCGTCGAGAACCTCTCCGCGGCCGGCGGCGGCTCCACCGTCGGCCAGCTCTTCATGATCAACCCGATCTTCGGCGGCGTGTCTATCTCGCGCTTCGGCACGCCTGCGATGAAGAAGGAGCTGCTGCCAAGGATCATCTCGGGCGAGATCAACTGCTGCATGGCGCTCACCGAGCCCGACGCCGGCTCCAACACGCTCGAGATGCGCAGCTTCGCGAGCGCCAACGGCGACGGCTGGCGCCTGAACGGCCGCAAGATCTGGATCACCGGGGTGCCCGACGCCGCGAAGATGCTCGTGGTGGCGCGCACCAGGAAGCTGGAGGAGGGCGGGCGACGCACCGACGGGCTCTCCATGTTCATGATCGACGTCGAGCGCAAGGGTCTCGAGCACCATGCGATCGACAAGGTCGGGACAAACACGCTCGCTTCCTCGAGCGTGTTCTTCGACGACGTGAGGATCGAGCCGTACGAGCTCGTGGGCACGCTGCACGGTGGCTGGCGCGAGCTGCTCGACGTCCTGAACACCGAGCGCATCGTCACCACCGCGGGCCTCGTCGGCACCGGTGAGCTGGCGATCCGGCTCGCGGTGCAGTACGCGAACCAGCGCAAGGTCTTCGGCAAGACACCGGTGAGCGCCTACCAGGGATTGCAGTTCCCGCTCGCCCAGTGCCATGCCGAGATCGAGGCCGCGCGGCTGCTCAACTACAAGGCGGCGGCGAATTTCGACGCCGGCCTCGACTACGGCAGCGAGGCGAACGCCGCCAAGCTGCTCGCCGCGCAGGCGGTGGCGCGCGCCACCGAACGCTCCATGCAGACCATGGGCGGCATGGGCTTCGCGAAGGAATTCCACGTCGAGCGCCTGTGGCGCGACTGCCGGCTGTTCCGCTTCGCGCCGGTTTCCGAGGAGATGATCCTCAACTACATCGCGGTGCACGACCTCGGCATGCCGCGCTCGTACTGAAAGGAGAAGACCGCATGGTCGCGCTCACGTCCGCCATCCGCTTTCACGCCCGCCAGACGCCACGGCGCGAAGCCATCGTCTGCGGCGGTAAGCGCGTCACGTACGGTGCGCTGTGGGAACGCAGCACGCGCCTCGCCGGCATGCTCGCGGCGCGCGGTACCGCCAAGGGCGACGTGGTCGCGGTGCTGATGAAGAACAGCGCCGCTTTCATCGAGATCGCACTCGCCGCAAGCCATGCCGGGGCGGTGCTGCTGCCGATCAACTTCAGGCTCGCCGCAGAGGAGGTCGAGTACATTCTCGGGCACGCCGGCGCGAAGCTGCTCTTCGTCGACGAGGAGCTTCTGTCCTCGGCGGGCGGCTTCGAGCCGCGCGTCGTGGTCGATGCGCGCGCGCAGAAAGATACAAGCGTGCTTGCGCAGGGTGCCGCGCCGCTCGAGCGCGGGCCGGCGCTCACGAGCGCAGATCTGTTCCGCCTGATGTACACCTCGGGCACCACCGACCGCCCCAAGGGCGTGATGCATACCTACAACAACTACTACTGGAAGTGCCTTGATCACATTGCGGCGCTGCAGCTCACGGAGCGCGAGCGCTTGCTGGTGGTGGGTCCGCTCTACCATGTCGGCGCTTTCGACCTGCCGGGGCTCGCCGTGCTGATCACGGGCGGGACGCTGTGCGTGCTGCGCGAGTTCGAGCCCGAGGCAGTGCTCGACACGATCGCGCGCGAGCTGCTCACGGGCAGCTGGATGGCGCCGGTAATGCTGAACCGGCTGCTCGCGCATCCGGGGCGCGAGCGATTCGACCTGTCTTCCTTTCGCTGGCTGATCGGCGGCGGCGAGCGCACGCCCGAGCAGCGCATCCGCGAATTTTCGGGCCTGTTCCGCCATGGGCGCTACATCGACGCCTATGGACTGACGGAATCCTGCGCCGGCGACACGCTGATGGAGTCGGGCATGGAGATCGCGAAGATCGGTTCGGTCGGCCGCGCCGTACCGCACGTCGAGATCGAGATCCGCGACGATACCGGGCGCACGCTGCCCGCGGGCGAGCCGGGCGAGATCTGCCTGCGCGGGCCCAAGATTACCCCGGGTTACTGGCGCGAGCCTGTAAAGACCTCTGCAAGCTTCTTCGGCGATTGGTTTCGCACCGGCGACATCGGCGTGCTCGACGCCGAGGAATTCCTCACGCTCACCGACCGCAAGAAGGACATGATCATCTCCGGGGGCGAGAACATCGCCTCGTCCGAAGTCGAGCGCGTGCTCTACGGCCTGGCGCAAGTGAGCGAGGCGGCAGTGATCGGGCTGCCCGACGAGCGCTGGGGCGAGCGCGTGGTCGCGGTGGTGGTGCTCAAGCCAGGCGCGTCGCTTCCGGCCGAGACGCTTTCGGCGCACTGCCGCGCCCACCTCGCCGGGTTCAAAGTGCCCAGGCAACTCGTCGTGCGCGAGGCGCTGCCGCGCAATCCCTCGGGCAAAGTGCTCAAGCGCGCGTTGCGCGACGAGCTGGCGGGAAGCGGCCGCACGTGAACTTCGCCGGGCGCGTCGCGGTCGTCACTGGTGGCGCGAGCGGCATCGGCGCGGCGTGCGCTCGCTCGCTTGCCGCGCACGGCGCACGTGTCGTGATTGCCGATCGCAAGCCCGCCGCTTCGCCGTCCGCGCAGGCCGTCGCGATCGACGTCGCAGACGAGAATTCCGTCGCGGCCGCGGTAGACGAGATCGAATCGCGCATCGGGCCGGTGTCGGTGCTGGTCAACAGCGCCGGCGTGCTGCAACGAACCCTGCCGCCGGAGCAGCTGGCGCTCGCGGAGTGGGATTTCGTCGCGCGCGTCGACCTGCGCGGCACCTACGTGTGCTGCGCCGCGTTCGGCGGGCGCATGGCCGCGCGCGGCGCGGGCGCGATCGTGAACATCGCATCGGTCGCCGGAATGCGCTCTGGACCGCTGCACTCGTACGGCCCGGCGAAGGCGGGTGTCATCCACCTGACCGAATGCCTCGCCGCCGAATGGGGGCCCAGGGGCGTGCGCGTGAACACGGTCTCGCCCGGCTTCACGCAGACGCCGGCGCTCGACAAGGGCAAGGCAACCGGCACGCTCGAGGACGCCACCATGTCCGCGAACACCGCGCTCGGGCGCCTGATCCGCCCCGAGGAGATCGCGGCGGCGGTCGTGTTCCTTGCCTCCGATCTCGCCTCCGCGATCACCGGCGCAAACCTGCCCGTGGATGCCGGCTATCTCGTGGCAACGCCCTGGGCAAGCTACGGCGGACTGCGCAAGCGCGATCCTTAGGCCGATCATAGCGGAGAGCCCTTGTGAAACTGCCATCCCGGATCGTCGACATTTCGGTCACGCTGGACAACGAGACCGTTCTCGATCCGCCCAGTATGCGACCGCGCATCGAGTACAGAACGAACAGGGAGAACGCCTGGATGCTGCTGGAGAGCTTTCCGGGCCTGCGCCAGGAAGACTTGCCGAACGGCGAGGGGTGGGCGTTCGAGGTCGTGAACTTCAGCACCCACAACGGCACGCACATGGATGCGCCGATTCACTTCCAGTCGAGGACGATCGACGGCGGACACATGATGAGCATCGACGAGATTCCGCTCGACTGGTGTTTCCGCCCGGGCGTCAAGCTCGATTTCCGGCATTTCGAGGACGGCTACGTCGTCCAGCCGGCCGACATCGAGGACGAGTTGAAGCGCATCGGGCACGCACTGCAGCCGCTCGAGATCGTGCTCGTCAACACGCGCGCCGGCGGCCTGATCGGAACCGGCGAGTACCTTACCTCCGGGTGCGGCATCGGCCGGCAGGCGACGCTCTACCTCACCGGGCGCGGCGTGCGTGTGACCGGCATAGACGCCTGGGGGTGGGACGCACCGTTCGCCCATACCAGGCGCCGCTGGGAAAAGACCGGGGATGCAAGCATCATCTGGGAAGGCCACTACGCCGGCCGCGAAACACCCTACTGCCACATGGAGAAGCTGGCCAATCTCGAGCAGCTTCCCGCCACCGGATTCGTGGTCGCCTGCTTTCCGCACAAGATCAGGAAGGGATCGGCCGGCTGGGTCCGCGCGGTCGCTCTTTTCGACTAGCGGTCCAGGCTCAAAGCGCGAGATAGCGCTGCTTCACTTCGTCGTTCGCCTTCAGGCGCTCGATCGTGTCGCTGTACACGATCTGCCCCTTGTCGATGACGGTCGCTCCCGTGGCGATGCCGAGGCAGAAGTGCATGTTCTGTTCGGCGAGCAGAACCGTGACCCCCATGTCTCGCAGCCTGCGCAGCAGGTCGCCGATGCGCTGGACGATGATGGGCGCGAGTCCCTCGCTCGGCTCGTCGAGCAGCAGCGCTTTGGGATTGCCCATGAGCGTGCGGGCGATCGTCAGCATCTGCTGCTCTCCGCCGGAGAGCAGGCCGCCCACGCGCTCTCTCAGCGGCTCGAGCAAGGGGAACATCTCGTAGACGCGCTTCAGGTTCCAGTAGTCCTCGCCGCCGCGGCCCTTCTTCGCACCGATGAGGAGATTGTCCTCGACGCTGTGCTCGGGGAAGATCTGGCGGTCCTCCGGCACGTAGCCGATTCCCGCGCGGGCGAGCGCATGCGCGGGACGGCCCTGCATGGCCGCTCCCAAGATGCCGATGCGCCCGGCCCGCGTCCGGACGACGCCGGCGATCGCCTTCAGGGTCGTGCTCTTGCCGGCGCCGTTGCGGCCGAGCAGCGCGACGGTCTGCCCTTCCTGCACCGAAAGCGAGACGCCGAAAAGGATCTGGCTTGCGCCGTAGAAGACGTCGAGCCCCTCGACGTCGATCACCGGGGCCGCGTTCACACCGCGGCCTCCAGCGGCGCGGTGCCGAGATAGGCCTCGATCACCGCAGGGTTGGCGCGAATGTCCGCGGGCGTGCCTTCGGCCAGCACCTTGCCGTAGCAGAGAACGCGGATGGATTGGGAGATCTTGAAGACGATGTCCATGTCGTGCTCGATGAACACGAGGGTCATTTTCTCGCTCTCCCAGAGCCGGTAGACCTTCCCGATCATCTGCCAGCGCTCCTCCGGCCCCATCCCGGCGGTCGGTTCGTCGAGCAGGAGCACGCGCGGCTGCAGCACGAGCGCCAGCGCGATGTCGAGGAGTTTCTGATCGCCGTGCGACAGATTGCTCGAAAGCGTGTCGGCTTTCGCGGACAGGCCGAGCATCTCCATGACTTCGCGCGCGCGGGGCCGCGTTTCGGCCAGGGGAAAGCGCCGGAGGATGACCGTGGCCTGCTCGCGGTGAGCGAGCAGCGCGCCCATAAGGGAATCCTCCACCGTCAGCGACGGAAAAAAGCTGGCGACCTGGAAAGCGCGGCCGATA
The DNA here is from genome assembly GCA_041476585.1 of Gammaproteobacteria bacterium. Lineage (GTDB taxonomy): Bacteria > Pseudomonadota > Gammaproteobacteria > Burkholderiales > SG8-39 > JADGRQ01. The sequence goes on from JBGOTT010000033.1 coordinate 15,836, forward strand.
CCCCGCCGGACGATGCCCGAGCGCGATATCCCGGCGATGTCCTCTCCGTCAAACAGGATGCGCCCTGAATCCGGACGCAGCGCGCCCGAGATCAGGTTGAAGAACGTGGTCTTACCGGCGCCGTTCGGGCCGATCACCGCGCTCAGCGTGCCGGGCAGGAAGTGCAGGCTGACGTCGTCGATCGCCGTGACGCCGCCGAACGATTTGCGCAGATGCTCGACCTTCAGCATCGCTCAGCCGCGCGGGGGCCGCAGCCCGCCGTAGGTGTGCCACGACGTCGCGATGAGCCAACCCGCATCCACGGGCAGGTTGATCCCAGTGATGGCGTCCGAATCGTCTGAGACGAGGAAAGCCACCGCGCGTGCGATTTCCTCCGGCTCGACCAGACGACCCAGCGCGGAGTTCTCCTTGAGCGAAGTCACGTCGCGCTGACCGCGGTCAATCGCCGTCTGGAGCGCGGGAGTCCGCGTGTAGCCCGGGGAGACCGCGTTCACCCGGACCCCGGACCTGCCCCACTCCGCAGCGAGGCATTCGGTCATGGCGATCACGGCCGCTTTGGCCGGCGCATACGCGTGCAGCGGCATCGAGCGCATACCTGCAATTGAGGCGATATTCACGATGGCGCCGCGGCCGCGCTGCGCCATGCGCCGCCCGAAGGCGATGCTGGCGAGGTAGGTGCCGCGCTGGTCGATGCGAACGACATTGTCCCAGGCCTGCAGCGGCAGGTCTTCCGGCGGCAGCGGCATCTGGATCACACCGGCGCTGTTGACCAGGGCGGCCACCGGCCCCGCCCCGGCTTCGACGCGCTGCGCCAGATCCTCGATGCTCGAATCGTCGCCGACATCCACGCGGTACGCGGCACCGCCCACCTCGCCGGCGACACGCGCGGCGGCTGCCTCGTCAATGTCCGCGACGACGACGGTCCAGCCGCGCTTAGCCAGCTCGCGGCAGCAGGCCGCGCCGATGCCGCTCGCGCCGCCCGTGACCACTGCGACCGGAGCACCTTGCGTCACGTCCGCCTCCCGGCGCCGAGCCGCTGAACGGCTTCGAGCACGAAATCGGTCACGCCCCTGCGGAAGACGAGGGCGAACAGCAGGATCACAACGCCGAGGGTAAGGCCGTAGTACTCGGTGAACTTCGTCACCACGTCATTCAGAATCAGCAGCAGCGCCGTGCCGACCAGCGGCCCGAGAAATGCGCTCATGCCGCCCAGCATGATCATGAATATGCCTTCGCCCGACATGGTCCAGTAGGCGAACTCCGGGTAGGCGCCGGACACAAACAGGCTCATCAGTATTCCGCCGACGCTCGCAAATGCGCCTGCCAGCACGAACGCCGCCAGCCGCGTGCGCCATACATGGATGCCGAGGAACTGGGCGCGGGGCGCGTTGTCGCGGATCATGCGCAGCGTATAGCCGAACGGCGACTCCATCAGGTGGCGCATCGCGAGCAGGCACAGCACCAAGGCAGCACAGGAGAACACGTAAAGGTGAAACTGGTCGGCCATGTCGATGCCGAGAAAGGGGGGCCGCGGTATGCCGCCCATCAGCCCCTGGTCGCCTCCCGTGAGCGGCACCCAGGAAATGATTAGGCTGTGGAGCAGCATCTGGAATGCGAGCGTGAGAAAGGCGAAATAGATCTCCTTCAGCCGCACGCAGATGGCCCCGACAACGCCGGCGAGGGCAACGGAAAACAGCACCGCGAGCGCGATTGCCGCGGGGATCGAGGTGCCGGTCTTCTGCATCAGCAGGCCGAATGCGTACGCGCCGCTGGCGAAGAACATCCCGTGGCCGAAGGACACCATGCCGCCGTAACCGATAAGAATGTTGAGCGAGCTGGCGAAAATGCCGAAAGCCGCCATGCGGATCACGAAATCCACCAGCGCTTTCGACGGATAAACGACCGGCAGGAGCGCGAGAAGGCAGAAGGCAGCCAGCGCCAGCCCTGCCTCGAACGCGAGGCTCCGCCGGTTCGCGCGCTCAACCATCCTTGCCGAACAGCCCGCTGGGCTTGACGATCAGGATGACGACCATGAAAAGAAACATCAGGCCTTCGGTGAACAGCGGAAAGCCGATCGAGCCGAAGGCGCGGATCAGACCGATCATCAGCGCGCCGACGAGCGCGCCGGCGATGGACCCCATGCCGCCGATCACCGTGACGATGAACGACTCGATCAGGATGGAAAAGCCCATGCCGGGGGCCATCGAGCGCACCGGGGCGGCGAGCGCGCCGGCGAGGCCGGCGAGCAGGCCGCCGAGCGCGAACACCGCGCCGTAGATAAGGCCGGTGTTGATGCCGAGCGCCGAAACCATCCCCGGATTGTGCGCGGCGGCGCGCACCACCTTTCCGATGCGCGTGCGCGCGATGCCGAACCAGAGCGCGCCTCCGATCGCCAGGGCGATCGCAATCAGGAAGAGGTAGAAAGCCGGAATCACCCCGCCCGCGAGCAGGATCGGCGGCCGCTGGAAAGCGCCGGGCATGCCCATGGACTTGAACTCCGGCCCCCAGATCAGCTTGACCGCGTCGTCCATTATGAGAATGAATGCATAGCAGACGAGCAACTGCATCAGCACGTTCGAGCCGTACACGCGTTTCATGAACAGGCGCTCGAACGCGAGTCCGAACAGGCCGACGCCCGCCGCCGCGCACAGCACTGCCAGGGCGAAGCTGTCGCTCGCCCGATAGACCGTGTATGCCAGGTAGGCGCCCAGCATATAGAACGAGCCGTGGGTGAAGTTGATAACCTTGAGGACGCCAAAGATGAGCGTCAGTCCGGCGGCCACCAAGAACAACAGCATGCCGATGATCAGGCCGCTGGTGACCTGGGTGACGATGCAGGAACTTGTCCTCAGGCAATCTGCAAGGGCGACTGGATCCACGGCTGGGCTCCGGTCGTTCGGGGCGCTAGGCGGCGCGGGTGCGCGGCCGGCGGCCGCGCGCCCGCTTGCCTGCGACCATCAGGCGTAAACGCGCCGCTTCCAGTCGGCTTCCAGCGCGAGGATCTGCCGCCATTCGCCGGCGCTGACCTCGGGAACGTACGGTTCCTTGGAGATGGTGGCGCCCCAGCCGGTGGCATAGCCGATGATGGTCTGGTCCTCGCCGCGCATGGTGATGGAGCCGTCCGCCCCGAACGGGGACTCGATCTTCATGCCGCGCAGCGCCTCGGCGAGCTTCTTGCCGTCCGCGCTGTTGGTTTTCCGCATCGCCGCAACCAGGAAGTGCATGCCGGTCGCCGCCTCCCAGGACCAGTTGGTCGGGTACTCCTTGAAGCGTGCCCGGTAGGCGTCCCCCCAGGCGGCGTTCGCCTGCGTGCGCGGAAAGGTCTTGATGTAGCGGTTGCCGGAGTGGATCCCGGCGGGCAGGTTCTTCACGACGGTCAGCGCAGTGTAGTCGGCCAAATTAACCGCAAAGAATTCGGTCGCACCGAACAACGCGTAGATGTTGCCCTGGTCGATGTAGGAGGTCAGGTCGCCGCCCCACAGGCAGGAGTAGAGCGCCTGCGGCTTCACCTGCAGTACCCGGGTGATGACTTCCGTGTAGTCGGGCTGGAACAGCTTCGGCCAGGCGTCGCCGATCACCTCGACCTGCGGATAGAAGTGCTTGAGATACTCGATGAACTGCGCCGTCGTGTCGCGGCCGTAAGCGTAGTCGGGGGAGCAGGTCATCCACCTGCGCAGCCCCTTGGCCTTGGCGACACTGGCGGCATAGCTGCCGCCGACGATCGAATCGTGCACGCCCTGGCGCGCCGTGCGGAACGCGTTGGGGATCCTGATCTTCGGATCCGCCGTGAGCGACGAGGTTTCGGAGATGTTGTGGATGCACAGGACCCCGAGGTCGCGCGCGACCTCATGCACGGCAAAGGCGCCTGAGGAGGCCTCGCAGTCGAACAGGATCTCGCAGCCGTCGCTGTTGATCAGCTCGCGCGCGACCCGGGCGGCCTCCTGCGGCTGGCCCTTGGAGTCGCGGATCACCATTTCGATCCTGCGTCCGCCCAGTCCTCCGGCAGCGTTGAACTTTTCCACTTCCACCGTCACCGCGTTGCGCGAAGAGGTGCCGAGCTGCGCGACGCGCCCGGACAGGATGGTCGGCATGCCGATCCTGATCGGTTTCGCTTGCGCGCGCGAGATCGTCGGGAAGCCGATCGCGGCGGCTCCGCCCAGCGCGGCCGAGCGTTTGAGAAATCTGCGGCGAGCGTTGCTGGAATTCTGGGGCTTGGACATGTTACTCCTCCGGTTGAACAGCGTTTGAACGTGTCCGTCCATTCTATACACCGGGGGGCGCGGCGACCCGACCGGGGTCGTAGTCACCTGCCTGCGGCGGCGGCCTCTTCGAGCGAACCGCCGGGAAACTTAGCGGTGTGCCTGCCCGCGTCGGGCACCGCCGCAGGGACACGACTTGGAGCTCAAGTCGATCACCCGGCCGCGGCGTGTAGCACTGGTGCGGATGGAAATCTGCAGGGTGGGGCGCAGCGTCGAGCGCGAGGAGCCGCATTGAGGGCATTCGCGGGACTCGTCGACCGAGCGCAGGAACGCCTCGAACGGCGTGCCGCAATCGTCACAGCTGAAGTCATAGACTCGCATTGCAATTTTTCCAGTTTTCGGTCCTGCCTTGCGGCCGCAACGGCCGCGGGGCAGGTTTGCCGTTTATCAGCACTCGATGACGGTGATTTCCTTGATCGGCCATTTCGAAAGGATCTCGACACCCGTCTTGGTGACCCGGATGACCTCCTCGATGCGCACCCCCTGGCCCTCGCCATCGCCTTCCTGCGTCTCGATCGCGAAAGTCATGCCTTCCTCGATCTCCATGGGATAATCGAGCGAGCAGCCGCGCCAGACCAGAGGCGGCTCGTACAGCGTGAGCCCGATGCCGTGGGCCCAGTTGTTGCCAGCGGTCTGGTCCTCGTGAACGACGCCGATGTCGCCCCAGACATCCGGTCCGGCGGGCCACTTCAGGGCGATATCCTTACTGGAAATGCCCGGCTTGATGACGTTGATCGAGTCGTACAGCCAGTCGTACGCCCGCTGGTAGGCATCCTTCGTCGCCTTGGAGGGCTCGCCGATGCTGAAGGTGCGGTAGTAGCAGGTCTTGTAGCCGTTCCAGGACGTGTTGTA
>JBGOTT010000034.1:0-20783 GCA_041476585.1 Gammaproteobacteria bacterium
CATCTACAGCTACCTCGAGTGGAAGATGTGAATCCCTACTGAGGCTCCTTTCCCCCCAACACGCCCTTCCAGCGCGTCATTTCCGACTGCAGGAAGGCGCGGAACTCCTCGGGCGAGCTGGCCTTGGCCACCAGCCCCATGTCCTCGAAGCGCCTGATGATCTCCGGGCTGCCGACCGCCCTGGCGATTTCGCCGTTCAGCTTCAGTATCACGTCGCGCGGCATGCGGGGTTGTTATGATTACAGATTTCAACCTCGCAGTGGAAACGCATCATGAATGGCGCCGAAAGCCTGGTCCGCACGCTGATCGCAAGCGGCGTGAACCTCTGCTTCACCAATCCCGGCACATCCGAGATGCACTTTGTCGCCGCGCTGGACAAGGTCGACGGCATGCAATGCGTTCTCGGCCTGTTCGAAGGCGTCGTCACCGGCGCGGCCGATGGCTACTACCGCATGGCGGACCGTCCCGCTGCGACCCTATTGCACCTGGGGCCGGGGCTGGGCAACGGCCTGGCGAACCTGCACAACGCCAAGAAGGCGCGCTCAGGAATCGTCAACATCGTCGGCGAGCATGCGAGCTATCACATCGCGCACGACGCTCCGCTCACCTCGGATGTCGAAGGCGTGGCGCGTCCGATGTCGGACTGGGTGAAAACCTCGACCTCGTCGCAGGAAGTCGCCGCCGATGGCGCGCTCGCGGTGGAGGCGGCACGCAAGGCGCCGGGCCAGATCGCGACGCTGATCCTGCCTGCGGATACGGCATGGAACTCGGCCGATGGCGTGGTGACCGCACGCCCGCCGCGTGCACGGCCCGCGGCGGCGACCGGAGCCGTGACGGCCGCGGCCGCGGCCTTGCGCCAGGAGGGACCTTCGGCGTTGCTGCTCGGCGGAATCGGCGTGCGCGCTCGCGCGCTTGAACTGGCGGGCCGCATCGCCGCGAAGACCGGCTGCAAGCTGATCTCCGAATTCGGCAACGCACGCACGCAGCGCGGCGCCGGCCGGGTCGTCGCAAATCGCGTTCCCTATGTCGTCGATAGCGCTGCAGCGATGCTGAAAGACCTGCGTCGTATCGTGCTTGTCGGGGCAAAACCGCCGGTGAGTTTCTTCGCCTATCCGGGCAAGCCCAGCCTGCTCGCCCCCGCCGCCTGTGCGTTCACCAGGCTTGCAGGCGTGGAGGAGGACATCGAGGCTGCGCTTGAAGCCGTTGCGGACGAACTCGACGCGCTTGCCTTGCCGCCGGCCCACGTGGCGACGCTCGCACCGCCGGCGATCCCTGAGGGAAAAATCACGCTGCAAGGCATCGCCGCTGTGCTGGGTGCGCTGATCCCGGAGGACGCCATCCTGGTGGACGAAGCCGTGTCATCGGGGCGCGGTTTCGCCGCCTTGACTACCAATTCGCATCCGCACGACTGGATCAGCAGCATGGGCGGTGCCATCGGCTACGGCCTGCCGTTCGCGGCAGGCGCGGCGATCGCCTGTCCCGGGCGCAAGGTCATCGCGCTGGAGGGCGACGGCAGCGCTATGTACACGCTGCAGGCGCTGTGGACCATGGCGCGCGAATCGCTGGACGTAACAATCGTGGTGTTTGCCAACCGCTCGTACAACATATTGCGCGGCGAACTGGCCAACGTCGGCGCTGGCGCGCCGGGGCAGCGCGCCACCGACATGCTCACGCTCGACCGCCCCTATCTGGATTGGCGCGCGCTCGCACGCGGCCACGGGGTCGAGGCAGGCCAAGCCACGGACCTGGGTGAACTCGCCCGGGAACTGCGCCGCGGGCTGGCCAGCTCGGGGCCCTACTTGATCGAACTCCTGATGTAGCCCGCAAGCAAGTTCGTTTCAGGCAAAACCCTGGCTGGCGAGGTAGTCCTCGTAGATGCCGCGATAGTCGACGATCGTCGCCGGCCCGCCGGACTCGCCCGGCTTGAGTTTGATGATGCGCGTGGCCAGCGACGATACGAACTCGCGGTCATGCGACACGAAGATCAGCGTGCCCGTGTACTTCTCCAATGCGGTATTGAGCGACTCGATCGATTCCATGTCGAGGTGATTGGTAGGCTCATCCAGAAGCATGACGTTGGACATCTGCAGCACCAGCTTGCCGAAGATCATGCGTTGCTCTTCGCCGCCTGAAATCACCTTGATCGATTTCTTCGTCTCGTCGCCCGAGAACAGCAGCTGGCCGAGCGTGGCGCGCACGATCTGGTCATCGTCGCCCCGCTCCTTGCGCCGCCGGCGCCCCATTCAGTCGGCCAGCGATTCGTCCTGCGGGAAATCTGCGGCATGGTCCTGCGCGCAGTAGCCCAGCCGCGCCTTCTCCGCCCATTTCACCGTGCCTTCGTCGGGAATCAGCTCATTCGTCAGGCAACGCAGCAGCGTGGTCTTGCCTGCTCCGTTGGGGCCGATCACGGCGACCTTCTCACCCGCGTCGATGACGAGATCGAACCCTTCAACACGGGTTTGCCCTTCGCATAGCCCTTGGTCAGCCCCGCCACTTCCACCGCCAGCCGGTGCAACTTCTCCTTTTCGTCGACGAGGAACCGGATGTACGGGTATTAGCGGCTGGAAGGCTTCACGTCCTCGACCTTGAGCTTCTCGATCTGTTTTCTGCGCGAGGTCGCCTGCCGCGCCTTGGGCTTGTGGGCGCGGAAGCGCCGGACGAAGTCTTCGAGGTCGGCGATCTGGTCCTTGGCCCGGGCGTTGGCCTTCATCTGCTGCTGTTTCACCAGCGTGGACGCCTCCATGTAGTCGTCGTAAGTACCCGGGTAGACGCGGATGCCGCCGAAGTCCACGTCGGCCATGTGGGTGCACACGCTGGAAAGGAAATGCCGGTCGTGGGAGATGATGACCATGGTGCTTGTCCGGCGGTTCAACACGTCGTCCAGCCAGCGGATGCTGTTGATATCGAGGTTGTTGGTAGGCTCGTCCAGCAGCAGGATGTCCGGATCGCCGAACAGCGCCTGCGGGAGCAGCACCCGCAGTTTCCAGCCCGGCGCCACCGCGCCCATCGGTCCGGTGTGCTGCTCGATCGGCACGCCCAGGCCGAGCAGCAGTTCGCCCGCGCGGGCCTCCGCGTTGTAGCTGCGGTACTCGGCATACTTCGCCTCGAGGTCCGCAGCGCGCAGAAACGCCTCTTCGTCTGCTTCCGGGTCGGCGTAGATGGCGTCGCGTTCGCGCATCGCATTCCACATCTGCTCGTGGCCCATCAGCACCACATCGAGCACGCGCTCGTTCTCGTCGCTGAACTGGTCCTGGCAGAGCCTGCCGAGGCGCTCGTTCGAGTCGATCGCCACCGTGCCCGCGGTGGGTTCAAGTTCGCCGCCGAGGATCTGCATGAAGGTGGACTTGCCGCAGCCATTGGCGCCGATCAGGCCATAGCGGTTGCCGCCGCCGAACTTCACCGAAACATTCTCGAACAGGGGTTTGGCCCCGAATTGCATGGAAACGCCGGAAGCGACGATCAATGGGAATGGCTGAAGGGTTGGCGCGGCGAGACTGAGTTCGTACCCCGGGCGGTTCAGGCCGGGTCTTGGTACTCTCGCTCCAGCAGCCTGGCTTGAGCCGCCGCAAGACGAGCAATCGGCACGCGCGGACCGGAGCAGGACACATAGTCGATTCCAATGCGATGGCAGAAGTGGATCGAGACGGGATCGCCGCCATGCTCGCCGCAGATGCCCAGCTTCAGGTCTGGCCGCGTCTGGCGGCCCGCCTCGACGGCCATCTTCATCAACTGCCCCACACCCTTGGTATCCAGCACCTCGAACGGGTTGTCCTGCAGGATTCCGGTCTCGTTATAGAAAGGCAGGAACTTGTTCTCCGCATCCTCGCGGCTGAACGAGAACGTCGCCTGCGTGAGGTCGTTGGTGCCGAACGAGAAGAACTCGGCGTCCTCGGCCATGCGGCCCGCCCGCAGGCACCCGCGCACCACCTCGAGCATGGAGCCGAACTTGAATTTCACGTTGATGCCGTGGGTCAGTTCCACCACCTTGTGGAGGCGCAGGACGTAGCCGTGGATGCGCTTGAGTTCCTCCACCGTGGCGACTTGCGGCACCATGATCTCGGGATAGATTTCGATGCCTTCCTTGGCGCACAGCGCGGCGGCTTCGAGAATCGCCTGAATCTGCATCGAGTAGATTTCGGGATAGGTGATTCCGAGCCGCACCCCGCGGTGCCCCAGCATCGGGTTGACTTCCGCCAGCGCGCGCACTTTTTTCAGGATCGTCTCCTTCTTGTGGATCACATCCTCCTCCAGATGCGATTCCTTGAAGTCGTGCAGGCCTCCCATCAGCTTCGTGAGGCCGTCGGCATATTGCTGGTAGAGCCGCGGACTGAGCAGCTTCAGCGTGTCCGGCAGTTCCTCCAGGCCCTTGATGGTGTCGCGCAACTGGTGCAGGTGGGCGATCTCCAGCTCGAGCTGCGCCGCGGTGGGAAGGAATTCGTGCATCGGCGGGTCAAGCAGCCGCACCGTCACCGGCAGCCCCTTCATCGCCTTGAAAATGCCCTTGAAGTCCGAACGCTGGATCGGCAGCAGCCGGTCGAGCGCAGCCTGCCGCTCCTCCACAGATTCCGCGAGGATCATTTCCTGCACGATGGGCAGCCGATCGGTGCTGTTGAACATGCGTTCGGTGCGGCACAGACCAATCCCCATGGCGCCGAATTTCCGCGCCCGCTCGGCGTCCTGCGGAGTGTCGGCGTTGGCCATCACCTTCAGCCGCGCCACCTCGTCGGCCCAGGCGAGCAGCGTGACCATCTCCTCGGAGAACCTGGCTTCCATGGTCGGCACTTCGCCGGCATAGACGTGGCCGGTGCCGCCGTCGATGGTGATGACATCGCCCTCATGCAGCGTGGTTTCGCCGATCATGGCGCTGCGCGCCCTGTCGTCGATCACGATCTGCTCGCAGCCGGACACGCAGGGTTTGCCCATGCCGCGTGCCACCACGGCGGCGTGCGAGGTTTTTCCGCCGCGGCTGGTGAGGATGCCCTGCGCCTGGAAGAAGCCGTGGATGTCTTCCGGTCTGGTTTCCTCCCGCACCAGGATGACCTTCTCGCCGGCGTTGCCGCGTGCTTCGGCGCTGTTGGCGTCGAACACGATCTTGCCGGAGGCGGCACCGGGTGAGGCAGGCAGACCCTGCGCAAGCGGTTTGCCGTGGAAATTCGGAGAAAGCTGCGGCACCAGCAACTGCTCGAGCATCGCAGGAGCGATACGCAGCAGCGCGCGCTCTCTGGAAATCAGCTTTTCGCAGAACATCTCCACCGAAGTGCGCACCATGGCGCGGGCGTTCATCTTGCCGTTGCGGGTTTGCAGGCAGTAGAGCGTGCCCTTCTCGATGGTGAACTCGAAATCCTGCACTTCGTGGTAATGCGACTCCAGCCGGTCGCGCAGCTCGGTCAGCCGGCGGTAGATCTCCGGCATTTCCTGTTCCATGTCGGCGATCGGCTTCGGCGTGCGGATGCCTGCCACCACGTCCTCGCCCTGAGCGTTCAACAGATATTCGCCATAGATCACGTTTTCGCCGGTACCGGGGTTGCGTGTGAATCCCACGCCGGTGCCTGAATCGTTTCCCATGTTTCCGAACACCATGGTGCAGACGTTGACCGCAGTGCCGTTGGCCAAGTCCTTGGTGATCTTGAACTGCTTGCGGTAGTCCACCGCGCGCTTGCCCATCCAGGAACGAAACACGGCGCCCATCGAGATCTCGAGCTGCTCGCAGGGATCCTGCGGAAACGGCTTGCCGGTCTCGCGCCGAACGATCTCGAGAAACCCGCCGGCGAGCTCCTCGAGGTGCTCGGCGCTCAGGTCGAGGTCCAGCCGCGCACCGTACTTGCGCTTGAGCGCCGCCATGCGCTCGTCGAAATGCTCATCGCCGATGCCGAGCGCGATCTTGCCGAAAAGCTGGATGAAGCGGCGGTAGGCATCGTAGGCAAAGCGCGGGTTGGCGGTCTGCCTGATGAGACCCTGCAGCGAGGTTTCATTGAGGCCAAGATTGAGAATGGTGTCCATCATGCCGGGCATCGACATCGCCGACCCGGAGCGCACCGAAACCAGCAGCGGATTCTTGCCGCTGCCAAAGCCCTTGCCCGTCTTCTTTTCCAGCACTTTCATGTGCCCCATGACGTCGTCCATCAGGCCGCCAGGCAGCTGGTTCGTTTCAAGGTAGGCAAGGCACGCCTCGGTGGTCACGGTGAAGCCGGGCGGCACGTTCAGGCCGATCTGCGTCATCTCGCACAGATTGGCGCCCTTGCCGCCCAGCAGCATCTTGTTCTTGCCGTCGCCGCTTTCGAAGGCGTATACGTATTTCCTGCTGTTCATGATGACGCTTCCGGAGTTGCCTACCTTGAATTGTCCATAACTTTGGTGCCCGGGGCCGGACTCGAACCGGCACGACGGAATTACCCGTCGAGGGATTTTAAGTCCCTTGTGTCTACCAGTTTCACCACCCGGGCGGTGCTCAGCGCGTAAGGATACTGCCGAACGAACACAAATTGTTTCAATTCGTTTTCAATTCCTTACATCATCCGCAGGTCTCCAGAGCGATAATTGCATCGTTCGGGCATCGCTACGATGGCTCGCATCCGTGAGGGGACGAAGCATGATTTCGGCACTTCATCTGTTGGAAATCGGACTCGCCATCGCGGTGGTCGGCGGGCTGCTCTATTGGTTATTTGTCGCCGCGCCACGCGCGAATGCGCAACGCCGCGAGGAACTGATGGCGAGACGGGAAGCTCACCAGGCGTGGGACCCGGGCGGTCGCAACCGCTAGCTACTTCTTGCCGCCGCCCGCGGACTCCTTTTCCATCTATCGGCTTCATCTCGACGGGTTCGAATCAGCTCCCGCTGAACCAGTTGTAACCCTTGTCCTCCCAATAGCCGCCTGGGTAGGTATTGGTGACGAACATCGCCATGATGTGCTTCGGGTTCTTGAAGCCGAGCTTGGTGGGAATTCGCAACTTCATCGGAAAGCCGTATTTGGGCGGCAGAACCTGGTCGGCGAAGCGCAATGCAAGCAACGTCTGCGGGTGCAGCGCCGTGGCCATGTCGATGCTCGAATAATAGTCGTCGACGCACTTGAAGCCGACGTACCTCGCCGAAGTGTCGGCGCCGATGCGCTCCAGGAACGTGCTGAGGCGAACGCCGCCCCACTTGCCGATCGCGCTCCAGCCCTCGACGCAGATGTGGCGGGTGATCTGCGAGATCTGCGGCAAGGCATGGAGCTCGGGCAGCGACCAGGGTTTCTTCTCGCGTATCAGCCCCGCGAGATCGAGTTTGTAGCTGTTGGCATCGACCTCCTCGATTTCGTCCTCGCCGTAAAAGGCGTTGAACGGGAAGGGCTTCGTGATCGCGCTCTCCGGATACTCCGGGGCGAGCTTGTTGGGGTTGAACAGCCAGCCTTGCGCGCGGTCGTTCCAGCGCGACATCGACATGAGCACCCGCTGCACGCCGTCATCTTCGGTCAGTTCGCACCCCGAGAGCAGCGCGAGTCCGCCGAGCGACAGGCTCTGCTTCAGAAACTGCCGTCGTTCGATCTTCTCGATCAGCGGAGCGGAATGCCCGGCAAGGCGTGATTGCATCGCGCGTTGCTTCATGACGCCCTCCTCGCGCGGCCGGTGATCATGGTGGGGAAGCTGCGCGGCACCAGCACCACCATCACGACATGAACAAGCGCGATCAACACCAGAATGGCCATCGCAAAAAAATGCACCAGACGCGCGCCCTCATAGCCGCCGCACAGCGCGGTCAGTTCCTGCAACTGCACCGGTTTCCAGATCGCGAGGCCGGAGAACACCAGCACCATGCCGGCGACGATGATCGCGAGGTAGGCTGCACGCTGCGCCGCGTTGTACATGCTCAAATCATCGTGCGCGAGCCTGCCGCGCAGCGCCTCGAGCACATCACGCAGCAACGCGCGCGGGGTGATCGGGAAAAGCTTGCGCCGGAAATGCCCGGTCATGACGCCGTAGGCGATGTACACCAGCCCGTTGACGGCGAGAAGCCACATCGCCGCGAAGTGCCACTGCAGCGCACCTCCCAGCCACCCGCCGAGCGTCAAATCATCGGGAATCACAAATCCGAACAGCGGCGAAGCGTTGTAGATCTGCCAACCGCTGGTCACCATGATCAGGATCGCGAGCGCGTTGATCCAGTGCGTGATGCGGACCAGGAGCGGATGGATCCTGACCCATTCCGCCGCAGCGTTTTGCCCGACTGCATCCATCGGATGCCTCCTTGTCCCGTCCGCCCGACCTGCCTTCGTCGCGAAACATACGGTACACCTTACACTGCTCCACGGTGGGCCGTGTCGATCACTGCATGCCGGCCCCAGTCTTTACTGCGGATTTCGCACTGCGCGATCCACCGCGGCGGCGTGTCGATCCTGCTCGTCGAGCAGAACACGCAGCTTGCGCTCACGGTGTCGACGCGCACCTACGTCCTTCAGTCGGGACGCATCATGCTGGAAGGCCCCTCGGCGCAGCTGCTCGCCGATCCGCGCATTCGCGAGGCGTATCTGGGCGTCTGAACACGGCGGCGCGTTCGGGTGAGCGGTCAGCGTGCACTAGCCGTCGGCCTACTTGATGGCGAGCGGGTTGGTCGGCGAACCGACCGCGCCGGTAATCGGAATGGCCGGGGCAACGAACATGAATTCATACACCTTGTCGGCGGCGCAGTCGCGCGCGAGGTCGGCGACGTAGAAGATCTCGCCCATCGTCAGGCCCATGATCGGGATCGTGATCCAGTGCCACGGCTGGTTGATCCCGGGCTCGGACTCGTTCGGGCGCACTTCGCAGCCCCAGGTGTCGCTCGCGAGGGCGGCGATTTCGTTATGCTGGATCCACCCCAGAGTCTCGAAGGAAAACCCCGGCGCGTCCCCGCCCGGATAGCCGTCCCAGGTTCCCGCGGCGAGCTTCGACTCCATCTGGCCCGTGCGCACGATGACGTAGTCGCCGCGCCTGACCTTGACGCCCTGCGCCGCGGCGGCTTTGTCCAGGTCCGCGCCAGTGATCGCGTAGCCGTCCTCCAGCGCCTCTTTCCCGAACGCGCGGGGAACGTCGAGAAACACGCCCCGGCCCACCATCTTGTCCTTGGTCTTCTCGATGCCGCATTTCTGCGCGCCGGCGCTCGTGACTTCCCTGCAGTCGTAGCCGTTCCACATGTTGTTTTCGTAGAACACGTGGCCCAGGCCGTCCCATTGCGTGCCGCACTGCAAGGGCATCACAACCATGTCGTCGGCGGCGCGGATGCCGCGCTGGTCGAGCACGCCGGAATAGGCATCGGTTCCGGTGCGCAGCATCACATGCAGCGGGTTGATGCGCCCCATGGCCGGGTACTTACTCTTCGCGCCCTGCGGGCCGTGCTGGTCGAAATTGAGCGCAAGGGAGATGACCTTGCCCTTTTTCACCAGTTGCGCCGCAGCGACGATGTCCTCGGGGCGAGTGAAGTTGAGCGTGCCGATTTCGTCCCTGGGTCCCCATTTGCCCCAGTTCTTGAATTTTTCCGCGGCATCGCGAAGATCCTGTCGGGTCAGTTTGCGGGCGGGCATATTGGTGGCGGACATGGGGCTTCCTATTGCATCAGTTTGACGAGTGGGTGACGGAGAAATCGCGGGAGGTATTCAGGGTCTATCGTGCATCCCTGCGATGGCCCGGAATCCTGCGCATTTGCGCCGGTTCACGCTGCTCGGAGCGGGCGAGGCGATAATACCATTGCCTAATCTCCCAGGTAGGCTTTCATGAAATCGATTGCCCGTGTTCTCGCCTGCTGTATCGCCTGCGGTGCCGCGCTGCTATTCGCCGGAGCAAGCCTTGCGCAGACTTGGCCGGCGCGTCCGGTGCGCGTGATCGTCCCGTTCGCCCCCGGCGGTCCGACCGACGTGATGGCGCGCATCCTCGCGCACAAGCTGTCCGAGAGCCTCGGCCACCAGTTCGTGGTGGAGAACCGCCCCGGGGCCGGCGGCAACATCGGCATGAACGTGGTTGCGAAAGCTGCGCCGGACGGGTACACGGTCCTGGTCGCGAGCAGCAGCTATGTGGTCAATCCGAGCCTGTACGCGAAGGCCGGCTACGATCCCTACAAGGACTTCGCGCCGGTGACGGTAGCCGCCGCGTCCCCGAACGTGCTGGTGGTGCACCCATCCGTTGCGGCCAGGAACGTGCAGGAACTGGTCGTACTGGTGAGGGCGAATCCGGGCAAGCACAACTACGCCCAGCCCGGCACCGGGACGACTCCGCATCTGTCGGGCGAGTTGTTCCGGCTTGCGTTCAAGCTGGACATCGTGAACGTGCCGTTCGGCGGCGCGGGACCGGCGGTCGCGTCGGCCGTTGGAAACCAGACGCCGATCGCATTCGTTGCGCTGCCCCCGGCGATGCCGCATGTCAAGAGCGGTGCGCTGCGCGCATTGGCGGTGACTGGCGCCAGGCGCTCAGCAACGCTGCCCGACGTGCCGACCATGACCGAATCGGGCGCGCCGGACCAGGAGGCCGAGACCATGCAGGGCGTGCTGCTTCCCGCGGAGACGCCGCGTGAGATCGTCGACCGGCTGCATCGCGAGATCGTGCGGGCGGTTGCGCTGCCGGACGTGAAGGAGCGCCTGGCCGCACTGGGCTTCGACGCGGTGGCGAATACGCCCGAGGAGTTCGCCGCGTACATCCGGTCCGAAGTCAACAAATGGGCCAGGGTCATTCGCGAGGCGAACATCAAGATCGAATGACCGCAGGCCGCGGGATGCGGCGTTCGCGCATTGACCCTCCCAGACCCTTCTGGCACAGCCATTTGCATTCGCCCGCATCCAGGCGCGCGCAGCGGGGAGCGCTACAAGGACCGCACCCCCGGCCTCTCCCGACGCAGCTCGCGCCCCAGACCGCTTTCAGTTCCCAAAGCACCACGCCCTGATTCCAGCGGTTTAGTTCGCCCAGCAATCTGCATCTTCGCAATTCTCCCTTATTCTCCCATTGGGCGGGCAAACACTACCTAACCGTCGACACCCCACGCCAATGATAAATCTTGCCCGGCTTCTCGCATCCGCCGCGATTGCATTCTTCGGCGGAACCGGCCACGCGCAACATACATCGAGCGCGAGCAACATGGCGCTCGTCGGCCAGCACGATCTGCAGGGACGCAGTGCCTATCAGCCAGTGATCCTCTCACAGGGCGGGCGCTGGTTAGCCTATATTGGCCACCACGGCGGCAAGGCGCTCAATCCCGTGACTGGCCGCGTCGAGGACAACGGCACCTCGATCGTTGAGGTGAGCGATCCGAAAACGCCACGCCTGCTTTCCCACATTCCGGGCGAGCCCGGCGAAGGCGAGACCGGCGGCGCGCAGATGGTGCGCGTCTGCGACGGCAAGACTTTGCCGAAGGCCGACCCCGCGAAAGTGTACCTGCTGCGCACCTTCGGCAATATTGCGCACGAGGTGTGGGACGTGACAGTGCCGGAATCTCCAATCCGCGTCGTGACAGTTGTGGACAAGCTGCGCGGAACGCACAAGAACTGGTGGGAATGCGACACGGGGATCGCCTACCTGATCTCGGGCCTGCCCGACTGGCGCACGCGTCGCATGACGCAGATCTTCGACCTTTCCGACCCTGTGCGCCCGGTCTTCATCCGCAATTTCGGGTTGCCTGGCCAGCAGCCCGGTGCCTCTGGACCGGTGCCAACCGAGCTGCACGGCCCTATATCGGCCGGGCCGGCTCGTAACCGGGTCTATTTCGGTTACGGCACCAATAAGGCAGGCATATTGCAGATCGTCGACCGCGAGAAGCTCCTCCGCGGCGCGCGCGAGCCGTCCGAGCGCACTCTGCTCGCGCCGCAGGTCGGCCGTCTCGACCTCCCGGCATGGAACGGGGCCCATACGGCATTACCTATCCTCGGCATGGAACTTCCCGAATTTGCAAAGGACAAGATCGGCGGCAAGCGCGATTTCGTTTTCATCGTGAACGAATCCCTGGTGAATGAATGCCTCGAGGCGCGCCAGATGGCCTGGATCGTGGACATCACGGACGAGCGCCACCCGGTGACCGTCGCAACGTTCAACGTGCCAGAGGCGGATGGCGGCTTCTGCAGCCGTGGCGGGCGCTTTGGCTCGCATTCGTCGAACGAGAACCAGCCACCAATGTACGCGAAGCGGATTGTCTTCGTGGCGTGGTTCAATGCCGGCGTGCGCGCGGTTGACGTCCGCGATCCATTCCACCCGCGCGAGATCGGCCATTACATCCCGGCGACCACCGACAAGACGGACAAGCGCTGCGTCAAGTCCGCCGCAGGCGAGCGCTGCAAGGTCGCTATACAGACAAACAACGTGGACGTGGATGAGCGCGGCTACGTTTACATCGCCGATCGAGCTAAAACCGGTCTGCACATTCTCGAGCTCACCGGCGAAGCGCGCGCCGCTGCGCGATTCTGAAGCCGCTCTCCGATCGACGACACCGGTGCGAAGGCGTATTGCCGTTGGCTGGAACCTTCAGCAGTTTAAGGTTGTTCAAGCGCAGCCTGGCGCTCCGGTCGCACGAAGCGAGACACGTGCAAGTGATCTATGCTTTCTGATTGGCTGCTTGCGGCCAAAAGAAGCGGACACTGGCTGATTGCGAGATTTGGTGCCCGATTATGCGTCTCTGCGCTGCCGACGGATATTTTTGCGTCGCTGCGCTTCAGATTCGAACTCCTCCAATTCGGGATCCAGCGCGTTGCGCGCAGAGACAATTCCGATGACCTCGCCGTTTTCGATCACCGGTACGTGTCGGAAGCCATTCTCGTGCATTATGAGCAACGCGTATCCGAATGACTCGTCTGGCCTGACAGTCTTAGGCGCCCTCGTCATTACCTCGACCAACCGTGTGGTCTGCGCATCACGGTCTTGCGCAATGACGCGAAATACGGCATCGCGCTCAGTAAAGATGCCGACCAGACGTTTATTGTCGACCACCATGACCGCACTGACCTTGTTTGTTGCCATCAGTTTGGCCGCTGTACTGACACAGGTATCCGGCGGAGCTATGAGAACCTTCTTCCGCTCCATGACGTTTCGAATCGGTTCACTCAACATGAATGCAGCCGGCCCCGCAGTGCAATCGCTCGAGGCTAGCCGCCTTAGATTAAGCAACTTTGACCGTGGTCAAAAGTTGTGCGGTTCAGCTTCCGCCGCGAAATACAAAGCTTGACAGCACCGTGCCCTATTTCGGCATCTTGAGCTGACCGGCCTTTTCCATACCAGGTTGAAGGTAATGTTTGACCTGGAACAAGGGGACGGAAATCCGCACGGCCGCAACCGCTAGTTGCGCGCAGTCGGGCGCGGGATTCTGACTGGTGAAGATCTGGAGGCGGGAGTCGGAATCGAACCGGCGTACACGGCTTTGCAGGCCGTCGACTTCTTAATCAATACAATTGATTGCGCTACTCAGCCACCCGGCTAACCATCCGGGAACATGAGCGTTGCCTGAATGATTCGTCATGCGAAGTAGCAATCTGCTCCTCCCAAAATCGCATCTTCATTGGCCCGATCACCGCTGGTTAAACAATGGTTCCAGCCACCGCGTTTCGACCCCTACCGTGCCGATCATCAGCCTTGACAATGGCCAGGGTGCTGCGGATAATTTTTTATTTCGCGGCATGACCTTCCACGATTTCCGCGAGGGCCTCTCGGGCGCGACTAGGACGGAGGAAGCGAATGTTTCCAGCTCGCGATCGGTTGTCCCGTTGGCGATGGTTGTTCGCCCTGCTCCTCCTGGTTCCGTACCGCACTTTCGCCCTGGACATCGCGCCCCCGGAGCAGCACCTAAGCGCGGGTTTGAAGGCGTTTCAGCAAGGCGCGCTCGAGGAAGCTGTCGTCAACTGGACGGATGCGGTGCGTTCGGCCGAATCCGCCGGCAAGCCTGCCGAGCAAATCACCGCGTTGGAATACCTTGCTCAGGCCTATACGTCCCTCGGACGATACAGTCAGGCGATCCAGACATTGGACGCGGCGTTGTCGATAGCCCAGAAGTCACCCGACGCAGTGCAGGTTACCGCCCTCCTCGCCGCCCTCGGCAATGCCTACATTGCCGTTGGTCCGCCGGAGACCGCTGAGAATTACCTCCAGCAGAGCCTCGGACTCGCTAGGCTTGACAAGGACGCCGGGCGTACTGCCGCGGTCCTCAACGACCTCGGCAACTTGTACGCGGGACAGCGCAAGTACGCGGAAGCCATAGCGGCCTACCGGGAGAGCGCCGCCCTCGCGCAACGCGCCGGGCTTCGCGTGTTGGCGGCGCGAGGGCTAGGCAACGCCGCGGGCGCCTTGCGTCAGAATGGCATGCCAAAGGAAGCCGACGCCGCGCTGCAGGCGGCGTTGGCAGAGGTCCGGGAGGCTCTTCCTTCAAGCGAGGCAGTCTTCACCTGGATACAGATCGCGCTCGCTTTCCGCGACCTGCGTTCCCGACTCGCTGGTGCAGGCGATCGACTCCTCCGCCAGGCTTCGGACGCCCTTTATCAGGCGGGAGCAATGGCCGAGCAGATCGGCGACGCGCGCGGCGCCTCGTATGCGTGGGGCCACTTGGGTGCCCTGTACGAGGATGAGCGTCGCTATGCCGAGGCCTTGCGCTTGACCCGCCAAGCCATTTTCGCCGCACAGACGGTAAACGCGCCCGAGTCCATGTACCGTTGGCAGTGGCAGGCCGCGCGTTTGCTCAAACACGTGGCGACCATTGACGACGCCATCGCCGCATACCGTCGCGCCGTGCACACGCTGCAATCGATCCGGCGGGAGATCACGACCGTGTACGGCGCTCCAGTGTCCTCGTTCCGCGACACGGTAGGGCGCGTGTATTTCGAGCTGGTGGATCTGCTCCTGCAACGGACGGACTCCGTGCAGGATCGAGACCGCGTGACCGCATACCTGGTCGAGGCACGGGACACCATCGAACTGTTCAAGGCCGCCGAGCTGCGGGACTACTTTCGCGATGAATGCGTGGATACGGCTCTTTCGAAGATGACCAGGCTTGACGCCGTTTCCCCGACCGCCGCCGTGATCTACCCGATCCTGCTGCCGGACCGCACCGAGCTGCTACTCAGCCTGCCGACAGGATTGAAGCGCGTCTCAGTCCCCGTGACCGCGGAAGCCCTCACACGCGTGGTCCGACAATTCCGGCTCGCTCTAGAGAAACGGACCACATGGGATTTCCTGCCGCAAGCCCGGCAGCTCTATCGATGGTTGATCGCGCCGCTGGAACCCGATCTCGCATCCCTCGGCATCGACACCCTGGTCTTCGTTCCGGACGGCCCGCTGCGAACGATTCCCATGGCCGCACTGCACGACGGCAAGCGGTTCCTGGTGGAGAGATTCGCGCTGGGAATCACCCCTGGCCTGAACCTGACCGATCCGCGTCCGATCGACCGGGAACGGCTCAAGGTGCTGGCTCTGGGTGTTACGGAGCCGGTCCAAGGCTTCCCCTCTCTGCCGAACGTCGCAGTCGAGCTTGAGGCACTTCGCACCCTTTTCGGCAGCACAACGCTGCTAAACGATGCGTTCCGCGTCCCAGCGCTGGAGCAAGCGCTGAAGCAGGAGCCCTTCACGGTCGTCCACATCGCTTCGCACGGAGAGTTCGGCAGCGACATCAAGAACACTTTCCTCCTTACTTTCGATGACAAGCTGACGATGGATCGCCTCGATCAACTCGTGGGGCTTCTGAAGTTCCGCCAAGAACCGCTGGAGCTGCTCACCCTGAGCGCCTGCGATACCGCGGCCGGTGACGATCGCGCGGCGCTGGGGCTCGCCGGCGTGGCGATCAAGGCGGGAGCGCGCAGCGCGCTGGCTAGCCTATGGGCCATCAATGATGAGGTGTCGTCGCAACTGGTGGCGGAGTTCTATCGCGAGCTTAAGGACCCGTCAGTCTCCCGCGGCGCTGCCCTGCAGCGTGCCCAGATGAAGGTGCTCTCCAATCCGCGCTACGACCATCCGGGATTCTGGTCTCCGTTCCTGTTGATCAACAACTGGCTCTAGCCCCTCGGATGTTGCTCGGCGCATCGTGGCGAAAGCGCGCCCGGTCGCCATTGGCCGCAGGCGGATTCGCCGCGCTCGTGGTGGGCCTGAGTGTGCTTGGATTGCGCGGCCTCGGAGCGCTGGAATCCGCGGAGCTTGCCGCTTACGACTGGTTCGTCCGGCTCCGACCGCCGGAGCCTGCGGTCGACCCGCGGATTCTGCTCGTCACCATCACGGAACACGACCTCAGCACACAGGGGAGCTGGCCGCTGTCCGACGGCGTCCTGGCGCGGGCGATCGAGGCCCTGGCGCGGCACCGGCCGCGTGCGATCGGGCTCGACATCTACCGGGATATGCCGGTGCCCCCGGGGAGCGAGCGACTGCACGCGGTGCTGGCGCGGGACTCCCGCGTCGTTGGAGTAAGAAAGTTCGGCGAGGGAGCATCGCAGGGGATCCAATCCCACGCGGCACTGCGCGGGACGGACCGAGTGGGCTTCAGCGACATCCTGGTCGATCCCGGCGGCACGGTCCGCCGGGGATTGCTGTTCCTGGACGACGGTGCGACTACCGACTACGCCTTCGCTCTGCGGCTGGCACTGCGTTATCTTCAGGCTGAGGGAGTCACCCCGCAGCCGGACCCCGCACACCCGAGCCGCCTACGGCTGGGACGGACCACGATCCATCCTCTGGATCCTAACGACGGGGCTTACGTCGGGGCAGACGCGCGCGGATACCAGTTCCTGCTCGATTTCCGAGGCGGGAACGTACCGTTCCCATTCGTCACGCTCACGGATGTGCTCACCGAAGCCGTTGAGCCGGACGCGATACGCGATAAGGTCGTGCTGATCGGTGTTACGGCCGAGAGCGTCAAGGACCACTTCTACACGCCGTACAGTCGAGGACTCCAAACGGATCAGCAGTTCGCTGGTGTCGCCATCCACATGTACGTTGTGAGTCAGTTGCTGCGCATCGGCCTGAGCGGCGCACGGCCAATGGCAACCGTGCCGCGATGGGCGGGCGTGGTTTGGATTCTGCTGTGGAGCTCAGCAGGTTGCATCCTCGGATTCCGGGTGCATTCCCCGTGGCGATTCTCACTGGCGGTTGGTGGAGGTCTGGCGGGCGTAGCGTTGATCGCCTTTGTCGCCTTCCTCTACGGGTGGTGGATCCCGCTCGTACCGGCGGCCGCGGCTTGTCTGGCGTCGGCGGCGGTCGCCGCTGCGTATGCGTCGTACCTTGAGGAGGCGCAACGAGCAGCCCTGATGCGGCTCTTCTCCCGCAACGTCTCCCGCGAGGTCGCCGAAACCATTTGGCAAAAGCGCGACGAGTTTCTGGATGGCGGGCACCCGCGCTCCGAGTGTCTCGTCGCGACTGCACTGTTCACCGACCTGGCGGGTTTCACCACAGTAGCGGAGAAACTCGGTCCCGAAGCCCTGATGCAATGGCTGAATGAGTACATGGGCGCCATGGCCGGGCACGTCAGCCAGCATGGGGGGGTAATCCGGCAGTACGCCGGAGATTCCATCGTAGCAATCTTCGGCGCGCCGGTTCCGCGGCGCAGCCAGGCCGAGATCGCCAAGGACGCTATGAACGCCGTGGCGTGCGCATTGGCGATGGAAACGACCCTGCGCGACCTCAACCGCCGCTGGGCAGCACAGAGCCGCCCCACCACGGGTATGCGCATTGGAGTGTTTACCGGCCCCGCCGTGGTCGGCACGCTCGGCAGTGCCGAGCGGTCCGAATACGTCGTGGTGGGAGATACGATGAACACGGCGGCGCGGCTGGAGAGTTTCGACAAAAGCCTGTACCCGCCCGACGCGGCCGACCGCCCCTGCCGGATTCTCATCGGCGAGTCCACCTGGGAACATCTAGCTGGTCGCTTCGCCACGGAACGAGTAGGCAATGTTACTTTGAAAGGCAAGGAACAGCCGGTGGGTGTATACCGTGTGCTCGGCTGGGCGCCGGTGAGCGCCCGGACGCACCCGGAAGGAGAGTGACCATGAGATTGTCTCGGCTGTTTTCGATGTTCGCATTTGCAGCGTTAACGGGGACGCTCAGCGGACACATCGGTGCGCAGGAGAAGGCAGCGACACCCCTACCCTCACGCGCCAACGCGCCGGGCACGGCGCAGGAATCCATGCCTGTGTACAAGCCCCCGGTGCGTGGGGCGCCCGGCGGCCGCGTAGGCGGCGGCACGCGGGGCACCGCCCGTGCAGTGTTCGTTCTTTCCGTCCTGGCTCCGGATCATACCGGGCTCACCATCAGCGAACAGCCGTCCCTCTTCTGGTTCATTTCCAGCACCGCGTCCTCACCAGTAGAGGTCACCGTGGTCGACCCGCAGGCGACAAAGGCTCTCGTCGAGATTCGATTACCCGGTCCTGTCGAAGCCGGCTTGCACAGCATCCACCTGGCCGACCATGGTGTCCGCCTCGAGCCCGGCGTAGCGTATCGCTGGTATGTGGCCGTGGTGCCGGATGCCAATCGCCGCACCAAGGACGTCCTCGCGGGAGGCGCAATCGAGCGAGTCGAGCCTCCGGAAGGGCTGCGCACCAGACTCGCACAGGCTGGCAAGGCTGCCACACCTTCTCTCTATGCGGAGGCGGGCCTGTGGTACGACGCGATTGCATCGATCTCGGTGCTGATCGACGCTGCGCCGAACGACCTGGCCCTTCGACGACAACGTGCTGCGCTGCTGGCGCAGGTGGGATTGCCGGAAATCGAATAGCAGCGCGAGCTAGAACGCGGTAACGACGAACTGCAGGTGAATGCCCTTGTCCTGAAGGTTCCCGCCAGCGGTATGAATGTTCCGCAGCGCGCGCCCCCAGTACACCTCGAGCTGGGGTCGGAGCGGAATCGTGCCCGGAATCCTCGTCCCCCAGCGCAGCCCGATCCCGGCACTCGAGATATGCTGAGCCCGGTCGCCCGCGGGCGGTATCGCGTTCCACGCTTTGCCGTAGTCGACAAATGGCGCCAGCTCCACATAATCAGCCCACGGGACATTGCGGACGATGGGGACGCGGGCCTCGAGCGAGACAACGAGGGCGTCGTCGCGCACGAAGGTGTTCTCCCGGTAGCCCCGCACCGTATAGCGCCCGCCGAGCGCGAACTGTTCCGATGCGAAAAGCGGGTCCTTCGTGAGTTGCGCATCCGCCCGCAAGATGATCTGCGTGTCCAGATCAGGCACGCGCCGGACCCATTGAAACTGCCCCAGCCATGCGAAGAACTTCCCGGAAGGCAGCCCTTGATCGCTGTTGATCGTGGCGCCCATTGCATCGACCCCCAGCGAAAAGCGCGAGCGCGCCGCGATCACCTGCTCCGCCGTGCGATAGACCACCTCCTGAGCGAACCGAAGGGCCGAGACCACGAACTCTCCCTGCTTGGCGCCAGGGGACAAATCGAAGGGCTCACCAAGTAGGGTGGTCTTGTTGGAAAGCCGCTCAACGGTGCCTTCGAGGGCGACCTCGGTTTCGCGCGTCCGGGAAAGCGGGTGCCGCAGGGTGATTCCGTAAATATCCGACTTGCTCCGGATGTCCAGCGGCTTGAAGGGCTCTTCCACCACTGAGTACGTATTCTGGCGGTACTGCAGGATCAGCAGCGTATCTCGGGCGTTAACGGGGAGCGTATATTTGAGGTCGAGCAGCGGATCCAGTCCCGATGACCTGCCATATTGCGCCCGGAGGATATCGCCGTTACCCGAGACGTTCTGGTGCTCCGCAGTGAGGATGCCGCGCTCCGCGCCTACGCTGGGCGACTGGTAATTGTTGAAATCGAGGGAGATCCGGTACGGAATGCGCTCTTCCACCTGGACCTTCAGGCTGGCCTCGCCCGGCTGCACTCCTGGCTTCAGCTCCGCGTTCAGACGCTCGATACGCTGATCCTCAAGAAGGAACTGAAACCGCTCCTGCAAGGCGTTGACGTTGAGCGGGGGCCCGACCCCGAGGGACAGGCGCCGCTGGAGGTAGCCAGTGTTGAACCACCTGTTCCCGTCCACTTCGATGTCCGTCACGCTCCCCTCGACGATCCGATAGGTCACCACACCGTCGGCCACGCGCTGGTCGGGCAGAATGGCACCGGAGTTGACGTAGCCTGTGTCAACGTAGAGCGTTGTGAGGGAGAGCCTCAGCGCCTCCAGGTCTTCGTGGGTAACGACCCGATTAGTGTAGGGTCCGGTCACCGCGGCGATCTCTTCGGGGGAAAACACCGTGCCGCCCACGACCCGGATCTCGCGGACGAAGACCCGCACGCTCGGGATCAGTTCGAATTCGCGAGGAGGCGGAGGGGGAAGCGCAGGGAGGATAGGAACCGGCGCGACGGCCGGCCGCGGCTCCTCGCGCTGCAGGAGCGGCCGTTCACCCGAACGTCCGGTTGGATCGATGACCGGGGCAGGCGTTTGAGCGAAGGTGGCCGATCCCCAGAGCCCGAATGCGATCGGGCCGGCGGCGCACCAGAGCACATTGCTCGTACGCGCCGTCAGCGCGCGCGGAATCCGGAACACAGGCGATCCGCCACCAGCAACGAGAGCTTGGGCAGCTCACCAGCGCGGTAGGCTAACGGCTCGGCGAGGCGTGCCGGCGCCCAGGAACTCGCGGCAAGCAATGGGCTCGGGAGCACTCCCTCCGGGTCGGGCGGAAATCCTTCGCGCCCCGCCACCACCAGGCTGCTCACGCTCCCACCGCTCAGGCGCGCCGCACACGAAGCGCGAAGCAGTGCCGCGACCGGCCGAGCACTCTCCGGCAGTCGCGCCACGTTTCCGCTGATGTCGGTGATATTGGCCTGGATGTCGATCGCACCGGGCGCGCTGAGCGCCGAGGACGCGCTCAGGACGCTCTCCTGGGTGAAGAAAAC
>JBGOTT010000035.1:0-20618 GCA_041476585.1 Gammaproteobacteria bacterium
GCCGGATTCCCTGGTGGAGGAGGTTGGATTCGAACCAACGTAGGCGCAAGGCCAACAGATTTACAGTCTGCCCCCTTTAACCACTCGGGCACCCCTCCGGCGGAACCTGAAATTATGTTCGATATCCGAAGGTTGGTCAACAAGATGCCTGAGACGCCCCGAGAGCCCGCCACAGCGGCGCGGGCCGGACGGATATCGTTCCGCGGATCAACAAGAGTGTGCGCTTACATCCAAGGCAGCTTCCCTCATTTCAAGCCGGCTTCAAGCGCTTATCATTGCCCTTTCCGACATTCTCCCAAAAGGAGCGGACGTTGCGAATCGCGATTCTCGAGGATGATCCCGACCAGATGGCACTGCTCAAGAACTGGCTGAGCGAAACCGGGCACGACCTGCATTGCCACCTCACCGGCACCGAGATGATCAAGTATGCCGGGCGCGAGAGCTTCGACCTGTTCATACTCGACTGGCAGGTACCCGACGTCTCGGGCGCGGACGTACTGCGCTGGATCCGGGCCAACGTTTCCAAGTCGGTCCCGGTGCTGTTCGTCACCGTGCGCGACGCGGAGGAAGACATCGTTTTCGCGCTGAACAGCGGGGCGGACGATTACATGGTCAAACCGGTGCGCCGCCAGGAACTGCTCGCGCGCGTCGGAGCGCTTTTGCGCCGCGCGTATCCGCAGAAGGAAGAAACACGATTTGCGTTTCCGCCCTATGAGTTCGACACCGAACGAGGCGAAGCGCGCATCAATGGCAGGCTCGTCGACCTGACCCCGAAAGAGTTCGAACTCGCGGCCTTGCTGTTCCGCAACCTCGGGCGGCTGTTGTCGCGCGGCCACCTGCAGGAAGCGGTGTGGGGACGCGCGGGCGAGCTCGCAACGCGCACGGTCGACACGCACGTCAGCCAGGTGCGCAAGAAACTCGATCTTCGTGGCGAGAGCGGTTTCCGGGTTACGTCGGTCTACAACTACGGCTACCGGCTGGAGCAGATCGCCGAATCCGCGGCTCAGTAGTTCTCGCGGAAAAAGATGAAGTTGTTCCGCTGCGCGCCGTAGACGCCGAAAGCAGCGCGCGCGCTCGGATCCTTGTCGTAGTTGCTGTTCGTCCAGCGTCCCTGCAGGTAGCTCTTGTTGGCAGGCGTCACCGCCTGGCACGTGGCGTCACCGCCGACGCCGGCGTCGAGATCGAGGCACACTCGCGCGCTTCCTGGCGCGGCGATCGCCGGATTGGGCTTGAGCACCGTGACCCTGCCGACGCCTGACACGAGTAAGCCGGAACTGTTGACGTTGTTATTCGACACCAGCGTCGGTGTCTTCATGTTCGCCGCCGTAACACTGCCTTCAAATCCGGACAGCACGAAATTCTGCGCGGTGAACGATGTGCAGTTGTCCAGCGTATTGGTGACAAAGGCCGCGCCGTTCCAGTACTGCGCGTTGAGAGCGATCGGCGCGTCGCCGTTTAACGGCGCGAAGGTGTCATCGAACCGGATGATGCCGTAGCGGACGATCTTGTTGCCCACCAAGCTGCCCAGGTTGAAAGATATGCCGTTGCCCGAAGTCGCCGCGCCGAAGGTCACCGGATTGGTGGCAAACGCGACACCGTCGGTGTCGATCACGTTGAGCGCCAGCGCGATGTCGGCATTGAATGGCGCGATGGGCGTCGTGATGCTGCGAGCAAACGCCAAGCCGGTGCCCGATCCAAACGTGAGCGCTCCAACGCCGTTGGTGAACGTCCCGATGGAGGGGTCGGCTGTGGTTGCCGGCAGCAGACTGGCATCGAGCGCGGGCGTGGTGCCGCCGCCGAGCGCGTCGAAGCGCGAATACCGGCCGCCCTGGGTCGTGTAGGGCGCCTGATTCAGACTGAGGGGGGGGACGGCCGCATTGGAAAACTTCATATACGCACCGGCGTAGTTTATCGTCGTCGCATTGGTCAAACCGTTCGCGGTGCCATTCCTCGCGGTCACCGTGATCACCGGCGCAGTCGAATATGTGAAGGGCTGCCCCACGTAGCTGAAGCCGCTGCAGGCCGCGCCAAACGCGACAGTCGCCGTGTTGAGGCTGACCGCGAAATTGTCCGGAACGAAGCGCCCGAAGCCGCTCGAGCCGAGCGTTTGTGCGACCGCGGTGCTGCCGAACGAGCAGCCATACTTGCCCCCGACCAGAGCATTGGAAAAGTCCGCGGTGCAATCGTTGGGCTGATCGACGCTGGTGAAGCCGGAGTCCAGGACCGCGTTGGTGTTGAGGCCGAAGTTACCGACCTCGCTGTAGAAGAAAGCCGCGCCGGTTGCCGTTCCAGTCGCCACTGGAGCGGCACCGAAGCTTCCGCCTATCGTGCCCGCGGTCGGGGTTCCCGCGATCTTCGTGTTGTCGATCGTCGGGGTGCCGTCGTAACCCGCCGTCGAAGCCGCAGTGAGATTGAAATTTGCGCCGGTCTTGAAGATCGGCGTGCCCGACGTGTCGGTTTGGGTCGCGTTCGTTGAGGTCACGGTGAACGCCTGCGGGCGGATGGCAAAGTTATCGGTCGAACAGCCGACGTTAGCACCCTGCGTCACGCGAATGCGCGCATTGCGCACCGCCTTTACCGGCGCCGTGATGTTTACGTTGACGCGCCCGCTCACCCATCCGACTACCGCCGGAACCGTCTGGGTTTGGATCACCGTCCAGGCAGCCTTGCAATTGCTGGACGGCGTCAGCGCGCCGCCCAAACTGGCATCCATGACATCGACTGTAAGCGCAGCGGTGGACGGGACGAGGTTTACCGTGTTGTTGCTCACTGCAACGATCGAGACGGGAAACGCGCCGGCACCCAGGCGCTCGGTAAAGAGCCGTCCCAATACCGACCCCGCTGGCGTGGTGGTTTCGAAGATGTTAAAGGCACCGGGTGCGCCATTGAAGCCCGCCAAAGGCTCGCCGATGGCGAAGTCGTTGTTGCCGGCGGCAAGAGGCGTGATATTCGAAGCCTGCGTGTTGAGCGCGTTCGCCGCAGCCAAGGTGGTCGGATTCCAATTCGTGCCGTCGTAGCGCTCGACGATGAAGTTTGCGGTCGTCGCGCCACCGTCGATGTCTCCTGCAACGAAGGTGAACGTAGCGTTGATGGCAGTGCCAATCGTGAGACCCGAATTGTTCAGCGTCCAGAAGCGGTTCACGCTCTTGTTTGCGGCAATCCCGGTGGTGGCTATCGGAGTGGTGACTTGCGGATGATCGGTTGCCGTCGTCGTCACGGTCAGGTTGCCGGCCGTGGTAGTCGTGCCCGCCGTGATATCAAGCGGCGTGTAGTTGCTCGCATCGCCCACCGGGAAATCGTTGCCGGCAAAGAAGCCAAGCGCGCCGGCGTTGTAGTTCTTCTGCAGCGCGCCCACGACGTAGCTGTTCAGGCTCGGCGTGGCGATCGTCGCCCCGCTTCCGAGAATTACCCGGTTCGCTCCGGTCACGATCTTGCCGTTCGTAAACGTGAGCGTGGTGTTCACCGTCGGCGTCGTGCTGATGGTCAGATTCGCGCCCTTGTTGATAACGA
This sequence comes from Gammaproteobacteria bacterium, assembly GCA_041476585.1. Classification (GTDB taxonomy): domain Bacteria; phylum Pseudomonadota; class Gammaproteobacteria; order Burkholderiales; family SG8-39; genus JADGRQ01. The sequence continues at coordinate 3,511 of JBGOTT010000035.1, forward strand.
AGTTATTGAATGTCGTCGCCGTCGTGCCGCCGATCGCGGTGGCGGTATTCCCGATGAACGTCACGGTGCTCGTGCCGGCGGTAAACGTCCCGCTGTTCGTCCAGTTGCCGCCCGCCGAGATTGCCCCGGCTCCGGCGGTGAACGTGCCCGTGTTGGTAAAGTCCCCGGTGACGGAGAGCGCGTTGCCGGCACCGGTATAGGTACCAGCGTTCGACACGTTTCCGCTGACGGTGACGGTATTGCCCGCGCCGGTCAACGCAAAAGTATGGGAGGCGTTGGTCGTGAGATCTCCGGTGACGGTGATCGGATTGGCAAGGCTGAGCGTCGTGCTTCTGACCACTGACGTGGCCATCGTCAAAATCGGCAACTTGAGCGTTCCCGGAAGGGCATTGGTGATCGCGAACTGGTTCGCGGCGCTGATCAGATAAGGCGTTCCTACGTCACCGATCTGAATGGTGCCGCCGGTGATTGCACCGGCAGCGGATCGAATGTCCAGGTCGTAGGTCGTGTTGTCGCCATTGATCAGGAAAATCGATCCGCCCGACATGTTGAACGTCGTATTTTGACCCAGATAGAGGGATGTAGGAGTGCCGGCGCCCAGCGTCTGGAGGTAAACCAGCCCGTTGTTCATCGTGAAGCTCGCAACCGCGGCGTCCGAGACGCTGTCCAGGCCACCCGATACGTCCAGCCTGCCGCTATTCATCGTGAGCGACGAACCATTGTTCAAGATCAGTTGCGAAGTGGTCGCGTTGCCAACGCTGATCCACCCCAGGGTGATGCTGACGGATCCCGTGACATTCATGCTGCCGGTCGCGGTGAGCTTGTTCCCGGCCGCCAGGACTCGGAGCGTGCCGCCGGTATTCACGGTCACGTTGGCCGCCACTGCCGCAGCTGTGTCGATGGTCACGGGTGTGCCCGTACAGATCGTGACATCGGAGGCCGCGACCGGCACGCTCGAGCCGCCTGCGCCGCCGCAGACGGTTGACCAAGTCGCGGCGGCGCTCCAGTTGCCGCCGGCCGCCACGGAAAAGCGCGCCTGCGCCAGGGCCGTGCTCGCCATGGACAACGCGAGTGCCGCTCCGAGCAGGATTTTTGAAATCCTGGCGAGCATGAGGCCGACGTTAAGCCGCAATGTCGCCCCCTTTCACAACTTCATGACGATTGATCAATGAGATCGCGCCCGCCCCGCTCGACGCAGCGCTTCCCAGCAGGAAGGCATAGGACCGCCCCCGCGCCGACCGTCATCAGCGTGATGGTCCCGCCGCTCATCGTGAAGGTGCCTGCGGCGGCATCGAGCGAAATGACGTGGCCGTTCTGGATGGTCGCGGTATCGGCGGCTCCGGGCGCGCCTCCCCCGCAGGCGGTCCACGATCCCGCGGCGCTCCAGACGCCGGCGGCGACGTTCGGGAGGCTCGCCGCAGCAATCGCTTGCCCGCCGGCAAGCGACAAGCCGAGTCCAACCAGCCATGCCATCGCGAACTCGATCACTCTCCAAACTCTCAGACTACCGACGAAAACGCCGTGCCCCGAGGAACTTTGCCGCACTTCCGGCAAGCCCTTGCAGCTCGAGGATATGTTGGCCCTCCTTGCACTGCGCCGAGTCGATTCGGCCCCGGGGAACGAGTTGCAGGATTCACTGCAGCGCGCGCACGCGCTGCTCGGCGAAGCCCCTCAGCTCGGCACTCGCGGGACCGGCCGCGAGCGCCTGCCGGAACGCATCGGCCGCCTCCGGCCGTTTCTCCAGCGCCTCGAGCGAGATCCCCAGCCCGATCCACGCCAGCGGGCTCGCCGGCTGGATGCGAAGCGCGCTCTGGTAGGCCTCCACCGCCTCGCGATGGCGCGCCAGCCGCTGCAGCACGCTGCCGCGCATTGCATGGAACTCGGGGTTGCCCGGAGCGGCGCCCGCCGCGCCGTCCAGCGCCGCCAGCGCGGCGGGAAATTCGCGGCGTTCGACCAGGATGCGGGCCAGGCCGACCGCAAACGTCGGCTGCGACGGATTGATCGCGAGCCCCTCCTGCAGCATGCGCCGGGCTGCGTCGAGGTTGCGCCGTTCGAAAAGCAGTGCGACCAGCGCCTGCCGCGCCGCTTCGTGCGCGGGGTCCTGCGCCAGCGCGGCGGCAAATCCTTCCTCGGCTTCGGACGCGCGCCCTTGGTTGAGCAGCGTCACCGCCCGGCGATACTCGGCCTCGGCACGCTCCGACGCAGTACGAACGCGATCGCGTTTTTCGACGCGCGCCGAAGCGGCCAGCGGCGCCGGCAGCACCCGCGCCGGCGGCACGTCGAGCGCCAGGGACACGGGGGCCGTTTTCCCTTCGACAGGATTTGCTTTCGCGGGTGCGGCGATCGCGCGCTCGGCGACCGGCTTCGGCTTGGCAGCCTCGGCCGGGCTTTTTGCGTTGACCGGAGGTTTCGCCGCTCGCTCGCTGATCGGCGTCTCGATGGCTTGCGCGAATTTGAAAGTCTCGGCCGGCGCGGCAGGTTTGGCAGGGACGGCCGGCGGACTTGGAGCCGCCGCAACCTGCGCGGGTGTCACCGGATTGGGTTTGGGCGATTTCGCTTCCTCGGCCGCGCGCAACGCATGTTCCGTCGCGAGCGGCCGCGACTGCAGCTGGTAGACGATCCATCCCACCCAGGCGACCGCTGCCAGCATCAATGCGGCGATGGTGCGCCAGAACCACTCGTGCCCTAAGCGGGCGCCCTCGACCGCGCGCACGTGGCGCGGGGGGATCGCCTGATCCGCGCCTGCCATTGCGTGGCGGCGATCGAGGTCCAGCAGCATCTTGTTGATCAGGCTCATGGCACCGGCCTCAATCGGCGCTGCGCGTCAGCCTCAGGCGCGGCCACCACCAGCGATACGGTACAGCGGCGGCGGGCGTGTCTTTCGCCGCCGCGAGCACGTGCTGGCGCTCGAGCCGCGATTCTCCCGCCCCGTACACCAGCAAGAGCGACTTGTGCGCAAGGATGTTGATCAGGCGGGGAACGCCGCGACTGGCGCGATGCAATGCGCGCCGCGCACGCGCGGCCAGCATGGGCGGACCTGAATAACCCGCCACGCCGAGGCGGTGCGCGAAGTACGCGCCGACCTCATCCTCGTCCAGCGCCTTCAGCTTGTACTGGAAGATGATGCGCTGGCGCAGCTGGCGGATCGATTCCGAAGCCAGCTTTCGATCGAGCTCCGGCTGGCCGAACAACACCACCTGCAGCAGCTTCCGCTTTTCGGTCTCCAGGTTGGTGAGCAGGCGCAGCGCCTCGAGCGTATCGAGCGGCATCGCCTGGCTCTCATCCATACACAGCACGACGCGCTTGTTGGCGCGCGCAAGATCGAGCAGGGTGCGCGTAATCGCCTTGAGCAGGTGGTGCTGGTCGACGCCCGAATCGACGGGCGCCTCGAGCTCCTCGGCGAGCGCGAGCAGCAGCGTGCGCGGCTCGAGGCTCGGGTTCGGAATGTACGCCGTGACCCAGCCGGCATCGAGCGTGGCGAGGAACTTGCGGCACACCAGCGTCTTGCCGGTACCGACTTCGCCGGTGATCTTGATGAAGCCTTCGCCGTTGCCGACCGCGATCAGCAGGGTATTGAGCGCCTCCTGCGTACTGCGGCACGGGTAAAAGAAGCTGGTATCGGGCGTAATGCCGAACGGCGGTTCGCGCAACCCGAAGTGGCGGAGGTAATTCACTGCGGGCGGGGCGCGGCAGTCTGCGGCGGATACAGGTTGCGGAACCGCTCCTGCGTGTCGCGCACGTCCTGCTCCCAGTTGCTGTCGCCGAGGATGATCGTGGGCCTGAGCAGGATCACCAGTTCCTTCTTCGTCGACTGCACGTTGGCATTGCGCAGAAAGCTCGTGAACTCGCCAACGCCGGGCAGGCCGCCGCGGTTGTCGCGCGTGTCCACGCTCATCAGCCCGCCGATCGCGACGATGTTGCCGTCCGAAACGCGTACGATGGTATCGGTCTCGCTCACCGTGCTCTTGGCAAGCGGCAGCGTGATCGAGGGTATGCTCCCCCCCAGATTGACCACGCGCTGGTCCTCGACGACCTCGCTGACCGAGGGATGAACGTGCAGCATGATGCTGCCCGTATCGTTAATCTGCGGGGTCACGTCGAGTACGATGCCCGAGAAGAACGGTGCAACGGTCACCGTCGGCGTCTGCTGCGTGCCGATGGCGGTGGTGGTCGTTACCGTCGAGACATTGGTGACGAAGAACTGGTCGGTTCCCACCTTGAGGATCGCCTTCTGGTTGTTGATCGTCGCGACGCGCGGGCTGGAGAGCACCTGCACGCTGCCTTGCGACTCGAGGAACTGCAGCAGCGCGGCAAAATTGGAGGTCTGCAGAGCGATGCCGAAGATCGCGCTCGCCGGGTTGGCCGCCGCCAATGCGCTGCTCGCGGTGAGAGCGATCCGATTGGCGGGATCGATCGACTGCCCGCCGCTCTGGAGCGTCTGATCTCCACCGCCGCTCGCGACGAGCTGGGTCGAGCCGGTCGCGTTGGTCGACTGGCCGGCCACGATTCGCGGGCTCGCGTTGCGGAATGCCGCCCAGTTGATGCCGGACTGGTAGGCCTGCGACAGCGTGACCTCGATGATTTTCGCTTCCAACATCACCTGGCGCTCGATCGCGAGACGCGATTCGCGCAGGTACTGCTCCACCGCGCGCAGTTCCGCGGGAAACGCGCGCAATACCACCACGCCCGATTGCGGCGTCACCACCACCGTGCGGCCCTCGCCCGTGCCGATGATGGCGAGCAGAGCGGCGTTGAGATCAGTCCAGAAGTTGCTCACCTGCCGCATCGACACGCGGCTCGATTCAAGCGCTCGCGTGATCCCACCTGTCGCGCTGCCGGGCACCGGGACGCCCGGGGCCGGAACCGGCGCCGCGAGCGACGCCTGCGGCGGCGCGGAGGCCGTGGAAGCGGAGTCGGTCACCGACCCGGACTGCACGCGCAAGTCGCTGGTGCCGGTACGCTGGCCGGTGAGGTAGTTGACGCGGTAGATGCGCGTCTGCAGTCCGGCCGGCTGGATGGAAATGCGCGAGCCATCGATGCGGTATTCGAAGCCATAGAGCTCGCGGATCGATTCGAGCGCCTCGAGAATGTTGACATCCTTCAGGTTGACCGAGATCGATCCGCTTACGCTCGGGTGAACCAGCATGCTGTAGCGCGTGCCGGACACGATCGACATGAACACCTGCGTCGCCGGTGCGTCGTTCACCGACAGATCGAACCTCGGTTCGATGGGCCGGCCGGCTGCCGAGGGCATCTCCATGCGCAGCGGCGGCAACAGCGCTGCCTCGACCGCTTGCGCCTGCGCGGCGGGCTTGCGCTGGCCCGCCTTTTCAAGCTCGCTCATGATGTTCGGTTCGATTGCGGTGGGCGCGCGCGGCGGCGTCGCGCAGCCGGCCATCGCGGCGGCAATCAGCATCAGGAGGATTCTTGTCATCGTTCGATCCTGTCAGCGCGTCGCGCGGGAGTACGGATGCTCTTCTTCTCGACCTCCGGAAACAGCTTGAGCGTCTCCCTCTGGTCGCCGTTCTGCAACACCACCTCGCTCTCGGAAATTCTCACCACGCGCGCCTCGCCAACCTTGCCGCCCAGCGGCACCGGCCGGCCGCTGATGACCGCGATGCGCCGGTCGGGGGCGATCAGCACCGATTCCAGCCGCGGGCCGGCAAGCGCGCCCTGCCCGCCGGAAGCGGCCTCCGCATTCACGTTCGGCGGTCGCGTCGGGTCGGCAAAGGGCGCCGCCTGCGCGGCGGCCGCTGCAAGCGCGCCGATCAGCAGCGTCATCGAGCGCGTCATACGATCAGCCATGCCTTGTCGAAGCTGACGGTGTAGACGGTCAGTTTGAGCGTCGTCTCGGGATATTCGCCTGCGGACAACTCGGCGCGGCCCCAGTAGAGCTGGGTCGGCAGGCGCTCGAGCGCGGACAGGTATTCGTACAGATCGAGATATGCGCCGCTGACGGTCATCTCCACGCCGTGGCGGAACACCCTGGAACCCTCGCTGACCGACGAGGCGGGGAGCGTCTTCAACTCCACCAGCCGCAGGCGCTTGTTGCGCTCGAGCATCTCATCGAGCAGGCCGCGCATCCGATCGGGCGTAGTGAAGCGGCGCTGTTCCGCCGCAATTTGCGCATTCAGCTTGGCCAGTTCGGCGCGCAGCGCGCTCGCCCTCTGCCGGCCCGCGGCGTCCGGATCCGCGCCCTGGCTCTGGGCCATGCGCTGCAACTCCGCCTGCACGACGCGCATTTCGTCCTGGCGTTGCGCATTCTCGGCGGCAAGGCGCTTGTGTTTCGAACGCAGCGGTTCGATCAGCGCCGCGTTCACCAGAAATATCAGCACCAGCGCGCCGGCGGCGAAGATCATCACGCGTTCCCGCAGCGTAGCCGCGTCGATGCGCTCGGCATAGCGCCTGAGCAGCGCTTTCATGAACCGCCTCCTTTCGCCATCGGCTTGGCGGCGGGCTTCGCCGGCTCGGGCGCGTGCAACTGTGCGGCAAGGCTGAATTCGACGAAGCGTTGCGGCGTGGCGGCGGGCGCGCCGGCGCGCGCACCGGCAGGCGCGGCAGCTTGCGGCGCGGCGACTGCCTCCTTCGCGGTGAGTTTCAGCTCGGTCACCTGTCGTCCGCGCATTATCGATTCACCATTCAATGAGCGCAGGTAGGCGGGAACGAGATCCGGATGCAGCACCCGGCCGCGCACCTGCAACTCGTTGCCGCTTTCACCCACGCTGAAGCCGGTGAGCCAGACGCCGGGCATCGTTTTGCGGCCGAAGGCGGCGAAATAGCCGGAAAAGCCCGCTGTATTTCCCAGTTCCCCGGTTTGCAGCGCCATGATCACGGACTGGCGCGCGTTCACCTCCGCTTCCAGGCTCGCCAATTCGCTCTCGAGCGCCTTGCTGCGCCCCTCCCGCGCGAGCCTGCCACCGAGCTTGACGAACTGCTCGCGCTGCAACGCCAGCCGGACCTGGTCGCCTGCGGTCAGGCGCTCGACTTCGCGCACCTGCACCAGCGCGTAGGCGTAGAACCCGGCCAGCGCAAGCGCGATGATCCCCAGCGCCTGCACCATCGCGAGCGCCGAAAAGTACTTTTCCTGCTTCAGGAAGAGCGGGTTGTAGAGATTGATCTGCTGGCTCATGGCGCGCGCCTCAGAGCGCCTTGATCTCGTTGCGAAGCACCGCGCCCAGCAGGTGAAACAGCCGCCACTCGGCGGCACCGTCGAGCGCGGCTGCCGCGCCAAAGCTGAGCACCTCGCCCAGATTTGCCGCCTCGACCGGCAGATCGAGGTTGCTCTTCAGGTGTTCTGCCAGGCCGGTGTCCCCCGGCTCGGGGCCGAGCAGCAGTTTCGCCACCGGCACAAACGGGAATTGCCGGTCGAAGTGGTCGAACGTACGCTGCAGTTCGAGCGTAATGCGATTCATCGCTTCGTCGCGCCGCTCGCCGGACTCGGCCGCGATCTGGTCCATGCCCACTTCGATGCGACGGGCAAGGTATAACTCACCTTGGTAGTTGATCGTCAGCAGTCCGTGAGCGGGGCCAAGGTAGAGCAGGGCCAGCCCGCGGTTCTCGGGCTCGAACAGCGCCGCGATGTTGCGCTGCGCGGTTTCCGGGATGTCAATCACCGACAGCGGGATGCGCGCGGACTCGAATCGCCCGATGCATCCCTGAATCACTTCGTTGCGCGCCGCAATCGCGTACATGGAGTGGGTGCGCCCGCCACCTGCCGGATCGGGCGGAATGTCGAGCACGTCGATCGTCGCGTCGTCCACGTGATAGTCCAGCATGTCCTTGATCCGCCAGCGGATCGCAGTTTTCATTTCGCCCGGCTGCACATTGGGCGCCTCGACCACCAGCAACTGGTATTCCCCTGGCGCGAGCAGCGTCGAGCACCGGTAGCGGTCGAATTGCAACTCCTTGGCGATGCGATCGGCCCCGCCGCCGTCACCCGCGAACGCGCGCGTGCCACACCGGCTGATGGTCGATTTGCCGCTGCCCGAAAAGCGTCCATGCGCGTAGCTCACGCTGCCGGGTTCCAGGGACACGGCGAGCCAACCGGGTTCGCTTTCCCTCCGTTTGGAAAACCATCTCATGTCCGCAGTCCTGCGCGAAGACTGAATTAACTTCAAATTATATCAATAACCAATTGTCGTCAATAGGTTTTTTGAAGCGTCGGCAGGGCGCTAGTTGGTCACGGTGAGCGTAAGCTGGAGTTGTCGTTCCACGTAGGTCGGACCGACGGCGCCGGAGCAAGAAGCCTGATTGCAGCCAGTGACCGTGATGCGATAGTTGCGCACCACCGACGCCCCCTCGGTTTCGGGCCCCGTCATAAGACAGCCGACCTGCGCGAAAAAGCCCGCCAAGCTGCCTGTCAGGGTTAGTTGCTGGCTCGGCGTCCCAGTCGCGTTGCAGGTGGTGGTGGCGAACGTCCCGGCCGGGACTTGCAGCAACTGATAGGCGCCCCATTCGATTCCTGTGCGCGCCGCCTGGTAGGCCCGTGCCCCTTGCTCGTCCTGCACGCCCGCCTCGACCTGGGCGGTCGAAATCGTGAGCAGATACGCGCCGATCGCGGCAAGCGAAATGATCAGGAACAGCGCCAGGATCAGCCCGAAGCCGGACTGCCGGCGGTGGGTTGCGGGGCGAACGCTCACGGCACGTTGCTCACATGGATGGCGTGGTACAGGCTCACCGTTTCGGTCGCTCCGCCGGAGATGGACTTGGCAAGCGTCACGCGCAACGTGAGCAGCCCGATCTGCGGCGCTACGTTGGCCGAATAGTCGAAGCTGCAACTGGTGACGTTTTCGGCGATCAGCGCCACGCTGGTCGCCCCGGCAGGGGGCGTCGGCTGCGCCGCCGCGATCAAATAGCCCGAGTAGCGGGTGATCGTCTTGGCCGCGGTGTCGCAGACGTAGCTCACCGGCCCGGAGATGACATAGAAACGCTTCCCGGGAGAGTCGTGCAACAGGCGCTGGAGGGCGCTCGCTGACGTGAAGCTGATGCGCTCGCGAGCTCCCTCCGAGGCGACCGCCAAGATCTGCCTGCGATTCGACGTGCCGGCGGTGGCATAGGCGTCCTGCCCGGTGAATCCCGAGCCAAAGTTGTTGAGCACCAGAAAATCGCTCACGGTGATCGTATTTGCATTCGGCACGCTGCCGATCGATTTGAAGCATGTATCGACCACCGTATCGAAGGAAAGCTGGTCATTGCCCGGCTGGCCGAGCGCGGCGTCGGTGTTGGGGCAGTCCGTACCGCCGCTCACGCTCCCCGAGTCGGCCCGATAGCGGCCTGCCGCTCGTATCGAGAGAAGCTCGATCAGCTTGGCGGTCCCGTCGACGCGCACGCTGTTTGGCAGCGCGAGGCGCACCTCGCGGCCGATGCGTTGCAGCGCGTTGTCCGCGATGTCGGTCAGTTCGGCGCGCGCCACCAGGTCGGTGCTCTGGCGCATCGGAAACACGAAGAACGCCGTCGCCGCGACGATGATGCCGATCAGCACCATCGCCACCACCAGTTCGACGAGCGTCACGCCGCGCGCCGCGCGCCGCGTTAGCTCAGGGCGTGTTGGGCGCATATCGCAGGCGGTAGCCTTGCAGGGAAACGCTCACTCCGGCCGGACCGGTCACGTTCACGGTAATTCGCAAAGCCTCATTGGCGACGACAGCGGCAAAGTCGGCGCTCGCCTCCACTACAGTCACCGAGACCGAGTAGCCGTTCAATCCCGGAATGACGGTATTGGTCACATCGCGGATATTCGCACCGGACATCGAAAACCCGTGGTAGTCGTTCACGTTGTCGAACCGGGTCGGGCCGTAGCGGGTTTCGGCATTCGGCGTGGGCTCATTCGGCCCGATGATCTCCACGAACGTGGCTGTGCAACCCGCAGTGCTGGTTGCGGTATAGACATTGGGATCATCGGGATCGCAGTAGGTGAATCCCTTCAACTGGATCTCCTCCATCAGCGACGTGGCGATCGCCAGCGCCTGCTTGCGCACCAGCGGATCCACGCTCGCTATAGTCAACTGGGCGTAGAGGGTCACAACCCCGGCAATGCCGATGCCGAGCACCACGATGAACACCACCACCTCGATCAGCGACATGCCGCACGACCGGCCCTTACTTGACATAGCCGGTCTCTGCCGTAACGGTGATCGACCTGCCGGCAACAGTGAGCGCCACGCTGGCGCTCGGCTGGCCCAGCCCGTTGAACGAAAACGAGAACGGCGGCGGCGGCGCCGTGAATGCCACGCCGCTCGGCGCCGTGAGCGCGTAAGCGAAGCCGGTCGTGATCTGTGTGAGCGGCGTGGCGGTGATCGCACAGTTCGTGTCGCCATAGAAAAGCTGCAGCTGCGTCGCGGTAACGGACACGAAAACGCAACGACGCTGCGCCACCGCTTCTCGCTGGGCATGGCGCACCGCGGCCTTCACCTGCTCGTGAAACCAGGTGGCGTTGACCTGCGGCAGGTTGAAGTTTGGAAGCGCCAGCGCGGCGAGGATTCCCGCGATCAGGATCGCCACCACCAGCTCGATGAGCGAAAACCCGTCTGCGCCGCGATTGCGGCCGCGGCATCTCATCTCGCGGCTCCGGCGGAGCGCCCGAGGAAATCGTGGAGCGCCGCCTGCTCGTTGCGCACCTGCGCATTGAGCGGCGCGAGGCGGAGCGCCTGGTCGATCCAGCCGCGCAACACTTCCGGACTGGCCGGGGCGGCAAGCAGCGTGCCGAAGCGGCGATGGGCGGCGATGCGCCCGATCAGATTGCGCGGCTCTTGCGGGTTCGCCGCAAACCCTGCGGCAAACGCATCGTCGGCCTGCCGCGCCGCGACCGGATGGGCATTCAGCGCGGCCTGCGCGAGCCAGAACTGGCCCGCATACCAGTGATAGCGCCAGTCGCGCCGCTCGATGCGCCGCGCCACCTCGAACCAGTAGGCGGCCGACTGCCCGTCCGCGGCGAGCCACTTGCGTTGCGCATGATCGGCGGCGGCCTGCGCCGCAACCGGGGGAACCAGCACCACCGCCAGCAAAGTTGCAATGACGATCCCCGCAAGCCGCGCGGAGCGTGCCTGCCAGGGGTCTCGAGTCGAACCTTCCGGCGCAAGCGTACGGTCGACCGTGCCCAGCGCGATCCCGAACAGAAGCAGGCAAACGGGAACGTAGAACGGGAAGTCGACCGCAGCATGCACCGCCATGGTCGCGATCGCGCCCAGCGCGGCGATCAGCGATTGCGCATCGCGCACCTCGCGCAAACCCGTGCGCAGCGCGAAAAGGAACGGCAAAAAGACCATCGCAAGGAGCGCCACGAGACCCGGCAAACCCAGCTCTACCAGCGTCTGCAAATAATCATTGTGCGCGAAGTAGGTCACGCCGTCAGTACCGTAGGACGGCACCGCAAGCCGGCCGGCCTCGAGCAGCGCATTGAAGCCCAAGTAGCCGATTCCGAGCCCGAAATGGCCTGCCAGCCCGGATGCGGCGAGCGCATACAGTTCGAGCCGCGACGCCGAAGAATATTTCGATCCCTCGCCGAACATCTCCTGCGCCGCCAGCGTGCCGGGTTGGCCCGGCGCCGACGGCAGCCAATGCGCGATGAACGGAGCCAGTTCGGCGATCGACCAACCGATCGCGAGCGCGGCGGCGACTGCACTTGCGCCGCGCCGCTCGATCGGCACCCCGAGGCGTCGCGCAAGCATGCTCGCGGCGAGTAGCCCGCCCGTGAGGCCGAGGAACCCGCCCCGGCTCAGCGTCGCCGCGAGGCCGGCGGCGAGAGCGATGCCGAGCATCGCGAACTTTGCGGCCCGGATATTCCAGGCGAGCATCAGCAGCGTCGGAACGAGCGCAAGGTTGAGCACCGTTGCCAGAGTATTCGGGGTCTCGAAATGCGCGTGGCCCCGGCTGGATGCGCCTGACGCGAGCTGGCATAGCGCCCACAACGCGAGCCCGGCGCACCCGGCCGCAAGCCAAGCGTACGCCCGGTTGCGCACCTCGTCGTCCAGGCGCCGACCGAGCGCGAAACCTCCGGCGAGAAACGCGGCGTGGAAGGGCGCAGCAGCGGTATACGACGAATTTGCGATTGCGTTGGTTGCGACCAGCCAGAGCGCGTACGCCCAGACTGCAATCGAGATCGGCGTGACCCCGGGTGTGCGTGCATCCTGCAGGCTCCACGCCGCAGCCGCACCCAACGCGAGCGCAGAGGCCCAAAGCGTAGGGGACGCATCGACCGAGCCTGCCGCAGCCGCAACTGCCGTCAGAAACAAAAGGGGGCCCACAAGGGCCCCCTTTAAATGTGCCTGGGCTACGAGCCGCAAGCGCTCACGGTCGCAATGGCCGCGTCACGTGCAAAGCGCCGCATTTATCACGACACAGGTGGTCGGATTCGTGCCCCCGGTCGGCGTGAAGACCGACGCCGCACAGCTTGAGGTGGTAAAGGTTCCGCCCGTGACAAAGGTGTTGCTCACGATGGTGGCTATTGGCGTAGCTGCCTTATTCGATGCGTAAAGAAGCACCGCGCTCGATTGCAGCGCGCCGCAGGCGCCTTGGCCTACCGCAAGTCGCGCGCTGCTCGCCAAGTCGAGGAACTGCGGCACCGCGACTGCGGAGAGGATGCCGAGAATGACGATGACCACCACCAGTTCAATGAGGGTGAAACCGTTCTGCAGTGCTCGCTTCATACGTTCTCCCTTGATCTCGTGTCGTTCATTACGGCGCTTACCTGGCTGGGCAAACAGGGTCTTTCCAATTTAATATCCTCGCTCAGTATAAGCCCGCCGTCAAGCCGAATCCAACCGAGAAAAGTGAAAAGCGGCAACGACCTGCGGATTAGATCACATATTTCACTTCATCCAGGCCCTCAAGGCTCCCACCGATAGGGGACGACGGGCACAAGGCGCGGGACGCGGTCAGACGCACCGACGACCAGCCGGAAGCGCAATGCAGCCCCCCCTCCATCGACCGACAGGCCGCGGGAAAAACGCGGCAAATAGATGATCTGGTGCGTCGCGCGGTCGTAGACCCACTTGCCGCCCTCCAACGCGCCCACATCCGGTGCACCGCGCTCGCCGGCGAAGTTCGCGAGCTCCATATGCGCCAGCTCGAACGGGTTATGCGCCAACCAGGCGTCGATGTCCGGGGCTTGGCCGCGCATCAGATCGTAGGCGAGGCGCATGTGCAGTGCCGACTGCGTTTGCAGCAGCGTGGTCTCGACCGCCGCGCGCTCGGCATACTCGAAAGTCGCCTGCATGCGATCCAGGAACACGAGCACGAGCACGGATACCACGATCACATACAGCGCGGATTCGAGCCTGGAGAGGGGGCGGCTGCCGTACACGAGTCGGGCGCGTCGCGGCCGGATCGGCCCGCGCGGCTATTTCCCCAGCATCACCTTGCCCATCCCCCAGATCGGCAGGAACACGCCGAGCGCGAGGATCAGGACGAGAATGCCCAGAAAGATCGTCAGAATGGGTTCGATGTTCGACGCGAGATTCTTGATTTCGTAGTCCACCTCGCGCTCGTACATGTCGGCGACCTCGCCCAGCAGTCCGTCCAGCTCGCCGGTTTCCTCGCCGACCGAGATCATCTGCAGCACCACCGGGGTGAACACGCCGGCCACGGTCGCGGTGCGCAGGATGCTTTCGCCGCGCTCGACGCCGTCGCGCATCTGCTCGATGCGCTGCCCGAGGAAGCTGTTTTCCACCACCAGCGCGACCACCGAGAGGGTCTGCACGACCGGAACGCCCGCGGCCAGCGCGAGCGACACGCCGCGCGCGAAGCGCGACAGCGTGGCGCGCAGGATGATCGAGCCCGCGAGCGGAATCCTGAGCTTCGCCTTGTCCCAGGCATAACGCCCCGCATCGGTGCTCTTCCATGCCCTGAATGCGACCACCGCCATGATGATGGCCGCGGCGAGGAGGTACCAGTAGTTGACGAAGAAATCCGAGGTGCCGATCAGAAACCGCGTGAGCAGCGGCAGCGGCACCTTGCTGGTTTCGAAAATCTTGGCGAACGCCGGGATCACGGCGAAGTTCACGATGCCGATCGCCAGCGCAATCACCACCACCACGATGATCGGATAGCGCACCGCGGTCTTGATGCGGTCGCGGATATCCTTTTCGAACTCGATGTAATGGAACAACCGGTCGAAGGCGGTGTCGAGCGCGCCAGTGGTTTCGCCCACGCGCACCATGCTGACGTAGAACGCGCCAAAAATCTCCGGGTGGAGCCGCAGCGCCGCCGACAGCTCGCGCCCGGCGTCCAGGCTGACGCGCAGGTCGCCGATCACCCCGGCAAGCGTGCGGTTGGTGGTCGATTCCTGCAACCCGGCGAGCGCGCGCAGGATCGGCACGCCGGCCTTGAGCAGCGTGTACATCTGGCGCGAGAACAGCATCACGTCGACGTCGGTGACTTTCGGTGCGCTGAACTTCTTCCACCAGTCGGGCGCCTGCACACCCGCAGCCGAAGGCGCCGACGTGCGGATCTCCACCGGCGTCACGCCGATGTTGAACAAGTGGTCCGCAATCGCGCCAGAGTCCGCGCCCTCCAGCGTGCCGGTGACCAGGTCGCCGCGCGCGTTGCGCCCGCGGTAGGCGAAATTCGCCAACTACGCCTCCACCTGGTTCGCGATCTTGAGCGCTTCCGATATCGTGGTTCGGCCGCGCAGCACCAGTTCGAGCGCGCGCGCGGTGAGGGTGCGGCCCTTGAGCAGCGCGCGCGCTGCCTCGACGAAGCGGTTCGGGTCCTCGTCACTCGCGGCCCGCACCAGTTCCGGCGTCATCTCGAGCATCTCGTACACCCCGGTGCGGCCCGCGTAGCCAGAGCCGTTGCAGTGCGAGCAGCCGCGCCCGCGGAAGTACTTGCGCTTGGCGTAGTCCGGCCCGATGTTGGAGGCGAGCCACCCCGCCTCGTGCTCGTCGGGCACGTATTCAGCGATGCAGCTCTCGCAGATGAGCCGCAGCAGCCGTTGCGCGATCACCGCGTGCACTGAAGTCGCCACTAGGTAGCCGGGCACACCCATGTCGATCAGCCGGATCGGGGTGCTCGCCGCGTCCATGGTGTGCAGCGTGGAGAACACCAAGTGGCCCGTAAGCGCCGCGCGCAGCGCGATCTGCGCGGTCTCCTCGTCGCGGATCTCGCCCACGAGGATGATGTCCGGGTCGTGGCGCAGTGTGGAGCGCAGCACGCGTGCAAAACTCAACTCGATCTTCTCGTTCACCTGCACCTGGCTGATGCCGTGCAGCCGGTATTCGACCGGGTCCTCGACCGTGACGATCTTGCGGTCGATGGTGTTCAATTCATTGAGCGCGGCGTACAGCGTGGTCGTCTTGCCGCTGCCGGTCGGCCCGGTGACCAGGATCATGCCGGCGGTATGCTGAATGATCTCGTGCATGCGCGCGAGCATGTCTGAAGGCATGCCCAGGTTGTCCAGCGTCTGCAGCGTCGCCTTGCGGTTGAGCAGGCGCAGCACCACCGACTCGCCGTACTGTGTGGGCATGGTGGACATGCGCACGTCGATCTTCTGGTCGCGGACGATCACGTTCAGCCGCCCGTCCTGCGGCAAGCGCTTCTCCGAGATGTCAAGGCCCGCCATCAGCTTCAGGCGCAGTGCGAGGGCCGGGGCGATTTTCGGGTCAGACCGGTTTTGCAGCATCAGTTCGCCGTCGATGCGAAAACGGATCTGCAGCCGGTCCTCCTGCGGCTCGATATGCACGTCGGAAGCGTTCACCTGCACCGCATCCTCGAACACGCTCTGCAGCAGTTTCACGACCGGGGCTTCTTCAGCGCCGGCGCCGGCGCCCAGCGCGCCGAAGTCGACATAGGAATCGCCCACGTCGCGCTCGAGGTCCTTGGCAAGCCCGCTGATTTCCTCGGTGCGCCGGTAGACCCGGTCGACGGTGGCGAGCAGCAGCGCCTCGCTCACCACGGCGGTCTCCACGTCGCGCTCGAGCAGCCGCGAGATCTCGTCGAAGGCGAACAGGTCGGTCGGGTCGGCCATCCCGACCAGGTAGCTCGCGCGCCGGTCCTCGAGCACGATCGCGCGGAAGCGGCGCGCCTGCGCCTCGGGCAGGCGGCGCACCACGTCCTGGTTGAAGTTGTGGAACTTCAGGTTGATGTAGGGGATATTGAGCTGGCGCGACATCGCCTCGCAGATCTGCTCGTCGTTGATGACGCCCTGCTCGACCAGCACGCGGCCGATCTTTCGCCCGCTCTTCTTCTGCTGTTCGAGCGCGAGCCTCAACTGCTCGAGCGAAATCAGCTTCTGGGCGACCAGGATGTCGCCGATTCTGATTTTCTCCGGACGTCCCATGCCAGACTCCGTGGATGTGCCGGCGCAGCGCCGGCAGCGCGATTATCACCCGGGTCCGCGCGGCGCGCCAACGTGACGCACCTGCGGCGGGTCAGGGCGAGGTGGCGGTGGTGGTGGCGGCCTGCCAAAGCCGATAGTATTGACCATCCCCGGCATACGCGTGATCCGCAGATGAAAACCTTCGCCTCGCAAGCCGACCTCAAACCCAAGAAGATCACTTTCAGGAAGCTCTCGCCCAACGCCTGGCCCTTCACCGCGGAGGGCGATCCGAACTCCGGAGTCGTCGGCGACGACGGCGTGAACTTCAAGCCTGAACGTGACTGAACCGCGCGCCCGCGCGCCGGTCTACAATCAATTGGTGGAGGCACGCCGATGAACGCACCGGTCAATCCAGCTACGCTCGCCAGGATTTCGCTCGACGACAAATACACGCTCGATACGGGGCGCGTATTCATCACTGGCACCCAGGCGCTGATCCGCCTGCTGATGCTGCAGCGCGATCGCGACGCCGCCGCCGGCCTGAATACCGCCGGCTTCGTCTCGGGCTACCGCGGCTCGCCGCTCGGCGGGCTCGACCAGTCACTCGCGCGCGCGCAGAAGCATCTCGAGACCCACCACATCCGTTTCCAGCCGGGCGTGAACGAGGACCTCGCCGCGACCGCAATCTGGGGCTCGCAGCAACTGAACCTTTTCCCCGGGGCGAAATACGACGGCGTGTTCGGCATGTGGTACGGCAAAGGGCCTGGCGTGGATCGCTGCGGCGACGTGTTCAAGCATGCCAACGCCTCGGGCACCGCGAAGCACGGCGGCGTGCTGGTGCTTGCCGGCGACGACC
>JBGOTT010000036.1:0-20615 GCA_041476585.1 Gammaproteobacteria bacterium
CGCAACGCCTACATCGCCGCAGCGAACCGCGCGCAGTTCGCCGTGCAGTCCTATCCGCAGGCGCCAGCGATCGAGGAGGCGGTATTCGTCATGGTGAAAGCCTATGACGCGCTCGGCATGACCGACCTGCGCGACGCGGCCGACCGCGTGATGCGCGGCAACTTTCCCGAGAGCAAGTATCTCACCGGCAAGATCGACAAGAGCGTTCCGTGGTGGAAGCTATGGGACCCGGACTGGTAACCGGCGAGCGTCAGACGCGGATCCCTTCATCCGCGATGTAGTCGCGGAGGATGGTCTCCACGTCGGGGTCGGCCTTGAAACCCATCGCCAGCGCGCGCGGCGTGGCGAAGCTGACGGGCCAGGTCTTCACGATCGCCTGAATGCGCGCGTCGGGCTTCCACGCCACGCGCTTCGCAATCTCCGGTCCCGCAACGCGCGCGAGCGCGTCGAGCCCGTCCTTGATGCTCACCGTGATTCCCGGCAGATTGACCACGCGCCGCGTGCCCCAGGCCTCAGCCGGGAGCTCGTGCGCGTGGATGAAGGCCTCCACCACGCGTCGCGGCGAGAGCATCCAGATGCCGGTATCAGCGCCGACCGGGCATTCGCAGGCAACGCCATTGAGCGGCTCGCGGAAGATCGCGCTCGCAAACGACGAGGCGGCGAGATTCGGCGTGCCCGGCCGCACCACGATCGTCGGCAGGCGCAGCGAGCGGCCGTCCATGAAACCCTTGCGCGAGTAGTCGGTCAGCAGGTATTCGCTCACCACCTTCTGCATGCCGTAGGACGTCTGCGGGTTCGGGGTGATCGAGTCGTCGAGCACCGCAGGCAGGTCGCCACCAAACGCGGCCACTGAGCTTGCGAACACCACCCGCGGCGGGCGCGCCGCGCGGCGGGCGCGCTCGAGCAGTAGGCGCATCGCATCGAGATTGACGCGCATGCCGAGGTCGAAATCGGCTTCCGCCCCACCGCTCACGACGGCAGCGAGGTGGAAGATCGAAGCGGTGTCGGGCGTGACGACGCGCTCGATCGACGCCGCGTCCGCGATGTCGGCCTTGACGATTTCCAGCCGCGCATCAGTGGGCAGGTTCGGCGCGAACACTGTGTCGAGAAGCGTGATGCGCGCGATGGGCTGTTGCATGAGCGAGCCGCGCGCGAGCAGCGCTTTTGCGAGCCTCAGGCCGATGAACCCGCCTCCGCCGGTGATGACGACCTTCATGCCGTTTCCTTGGTTGTGGGAGCGGGCGGAATTCTAACCGGGCCCGCAGCCGCGAAGAACGCCGTCGCCTCGGCCGTTTCACGCGTGATGCGCATCGGCGGTAGGCTCTCGCGCACCAGCCGGCCGTAGGAGCGGGTGAACAACCGCGGGTCGCACAGGACCAGCACGCCGCGGTCGGTTGCGTCGCGTATCAGCCGCCCGGCGCCCTGCTTCAACTGCAGGATCGCCTGCGGAAGCTGCAGTTCGGAAAACGGATTGCCGCCGCGCGCACGCAGCGCGTCGATGCGCGCCGCAAGCACCGGGTCGTCCGGCGGCGCGAACGGCAGCTTGTCGATCACGACCACCGACAGCGCGTCGCCTCGCACGTCGACACCCTCCCAGAAGGAGGCGCTTCCAAGCAGCACCGCGTTGCCCAGCGCGCGGAACCGCTCGAGCAGCTCGCTGCGCGAGCCGCTGCCCTGGACCAGCAGCGGCAGTCCGTCGGCCGCCAGGCGCGCCGCGAGCAGTGCCTCCGCACGGCGCAGCGCACGCAGAGTCGTAAACAGCAAGAACGCACCGCCGCCGGCCGCCCGGAGCACCGGATAGACGGCGTCGATGACCGCTGCGGTATGCCCGGGGTCGTTCGGCTGCGGCAACCCCTGAGGCACGAACAACAGCGCCTGGCGCGCGAAATCGAACGGGCTCTCCCAGCGCCGGGATTGCGCAGCATCGATGCCGAGCTCGCGCTTGAAATGCGAGAAATCGTCTCCGACGGCGAGCGTGGCGGAGGTGAAAATCCAGGCGCGCGGATAGTCATCCATCTGGCGGCGGAAGATTTCGCCGGGAGAAAGCGGCGTGACATGCAACTGAGCCGAATGACCGAACACCTCGACCCAGCGCACCAGTTCGGCCGCATCGACCTCGCGCCAGCGCACGAGGCGCGCTGCGAGATCCTCGGCGCGCCGGGCGCACGACGCGAGACCCTCGGAGCGCTCGGCCTGCGCCGCGAGCGGACGGCGCAACGCCGACAGGGCGCCATCGAGCGCAGCCAGCGCCGGCTCGAACTCGGCCATGCGCAGCGCCTGCGCGCCGGAGAGTTTGGCCGCGTCTTCGGGGAAAGCGAGCCGCAGGTCGCGCGCACGGCGCTCCAGCACGGTTGCGTCGCGATCCAGGTCCTGCGCGCCCCCGCCGGCGGCGCGCAATTCCAGCCGCGTGTCGCGCGCCAGCTCGATCGCCTGGGCGGTGGCGAAGGTCTCGCCGAAGAACAGCCGCGCGATATCCGGCAGCTGGTGCGCCTCATCGAGAATCACCGTATTGCACGCCGGCAGAAGTTCGGCGATGCCTTCGTCACGCAAGGCGACATCGGCGAAGAACAGATGATGGTTGATCACCACCACGTCGGCAGCCAGCGCGTCACGCCGCGCGGCGAATACGAAACAGTCGGAGTATCGCGGGCATTCCTGCCCGAGGCAGTTCTCGCGCGTCGAAGTCGCGTGCACCCAGACGGGCGCGTCCTCGGGAACGTCGGCGAGATCCGCGCGGTCGCCGGTCCGCGAGGTTGCGGCAAAGGCCTTGATGCGGCGCAACTGCACGGCCTCTTCCCGCGAGTCGAGGCGCGCCTCCGCAATGGCGCGATCCAGGCGGTGGTGGCAGACGTAGTTCGCGCGCCCTTTCAGCAACGCGAGTCGCGCACCCGAAGCGAGCGCATCGCGCACCGCGGGGAGGTCGCGGTCGAAAAGCTGGTCCTGCAGGGTCTTGGTGCCGGTCGAGACGATCACCTTGCCGCCTGCCAGCAGTGCGGGAACCAGATACGCAAAGGTCTTTCCGGTACCGGTGCCCGCTTCCGCAACCAGCACGCCGGTATCCCCAATGGTCTCCAGCACGCACTGCGCGAACTCGATCTGCTGGGGTCTTTCCCTGTAGCCGGGTATGCGCGCCGCAAGCGGCCCCGCGGCGGCGAATATGCGCTCGAGATGCGCGGCGTTTATTTTCATCATGCGGCTGTCGGAAACCATCTTACTGTGCCACGCGCAAGACCAACGCTCGATCCACGCGCCAGCTTTACAGCGCCCCGCTTGTCGACTAAATTACCTGAGATATGGATTATAAGTTACTGTCAACAATGTCGTTTTGCGCTGTTTTCGCGAGTTGCGGTGGAATCCCCGTCCAATCGCCTGCGCCGAACGCCGATGGCGTGTCGTCGCCCGCGCCGCTATCTCCGCGCCCTGCGCAGTCACCGGCTCCTCAAGCTTCGGCAGCCAACTCGGAATTGATGTTCCAGGTGCTCGCGTCGCTCGGCATCGACTACCAGGACAGCGGACGCTCACCCAATACCGGATTCGACTGCAGCGGCCTCGTGGCGCACGTGTACCTCGAAGCGTTCGGCGTCCGGCTCCCGCACAATACGCTCGCGCAGAGCCGGACCGGCGCGCCCGTCGAGCAAAGCAACCTGGCGCCGGGCGATCTCGTGTTCTATAACACCCTCAACCGGCCGTACTCGCACGTAGGCATTTATCTCGGCGATGGGCGATTCGTCCACGCGCCGAAGTCCGGGGCGCAGGTGCGTGTCGAACGCATGCAAACCCGATATTGGATCGAGCGCTACAACGGCGCGCGCCGTATCTCTCAATCTCTCTAGCTGCGTTTGGCACTCCCAGGATTAGACCTGCGGAAAACGGTAGATTAAATAGGAATAGTTCTCATTATTGTTGACAACAAGAATGCGAGTCATTATCATAAGAATCGAACGCACCTTTGGAGTGGCGAGTGGCTTTAGAGTGGTTATGTTACTAATTAAAAAGAAGTTATTGAATTTTTTGGCGATCGTGTTCGGGGTCTGTTGCGCGCCCTTCGCAATGGCTGTGGACAATATGCTCAATCTCTATTCTTCACGCCATTACGAAACCGACGAGGCGCTTTACCGCAACTTCACCAAGCTTACCGGCATCAAGGTCAACCGGATCGAGGCGAACGAGAACGCGCTGCTCGAGCGCGTACGCAACGAGGGCGCACGCAGCCCGGCCGATGTTCTTCTCACCGTCGACGCGGGGCGCCTGTGGACCGCCGAGCAGATGGGCCTGCTGCAGAGCGTCAAATCGCCGCAACTCGAGAGCCGCCTGCCCGCCAGCCTGCGCGAGCCAAACGGACTGTGGTTCGGATTTTCGCTGCGTGCACGCGTGATCGCCTTCGACCGCGCCCGCGTCAAGCCGGGAGAGATCCGCACCTACGAAGATCTCGCCGACCCGAAATGGAAAGGCAAGTTGTGCGTGCGATCGGGCAGCCACATGTACAACCTGTCGCTGGTCAGCGCGATGATCGACAAACACGGCGAAGCGAAGACCGAGGCCTGGGCGAAAGGCCTGGCGGAAAACCTTGCACGCGATCCCAAAGGCGGAGATACCGACCAGCTGCACGCGGTCGCCGCCGGCGAGTGCTCGTTAGCCCTCGTCAACAGCTATTACTACGTGCGGCTGATGCGCTCGGACAAGCCCGAGGACAGGGCGCTGATCGAAAAGGTCGGAGTCGTATTCCCGAACCAGGGCGCTGGCGAGGGAGGCACGCACGTCAATATTTCGGGCGCAGGCGTGCTGAAGAACGCCCCGCACCGTGATGCCGCGGTGAAGTTTCTCGAATACCTTGCCGGCGATTCCGCGCAGGAGTATTTCGCCAACGGCAACAACGAATGGCCGACGGTGATGAACCTGCCGGTCGCCAACCCGGCGCTGGCAAAGTTGGGCACGTTCAGCTACGACACGCGCAACATCGCCATACTCGGCAAAAATCAGCCGGCGGCCAAGAAAATCGTCGACCGCGCGGGCTGGAAGTAGGGCGGTCCCTAGCGTTGTCGCGACATCGCGCGCGCGAGTCCGATCACCGGAACCAGCCCCACAGCGACGATCACCAGCGACGCCGCGCCGGCCTCGGCGAGCCGCTCGTCGGCGGCGTAGTTGTAAGCCTGCACTGCGAGCGTGTCGAAGTTGAACGGCCGCATCATGAACGTCGCCGGTACCTCCTTCATCACGTCTACGAACACCAGCAGCGCGGCCGTGAGCAGGCTGCCGCGCAGCATCGGCGCGTGCACCTTGGCCAGCACCTTCCCCGGCGCAAGGCCGAGGCTGCGCGCGGCGTCCTCCATGCCGGGGTGGATCTTTGCGAGCCCGGCCTCCACCGACTGCAGCGCGATGGCCAGAAACCGCACCAGATACGCGTAGATCAGCGCCGCCACGCTGCCGGTGAACAGCAGCCCGACCTCCACGCCCCACGCGGAACTGAGCCAGTCGGCGAGCAGGTTGTCGAGCCGGCTCACCGGCACCAGGATGCCGACGGCGATGACCGCCCCGGGCAGCGCATAGCCGAGCCCGGCTAGCCGGTTTGCCCCGCTGACCCAGGCCGAGCGCGACAACCGCGCGGCGTAGGCGAGCAGCAGCGCAAACGCGACCGCCGCAATCGAGGTCGCCGACGCGAGGAAGAAGCTGTTGCGCACCAGTTCAGCAAACCGCAGCGAAAGCAGCGTCGCGGAGCTCTCGGCCGCGAGCAGCGCGAGCGCGACCGCCGGCACGACGAATCCGAAGAGTACCGGGAACGCGCACGCGAACGCGGCACAGGCCGCGCGACGGCCGCGCAGCCCGGAGCGCGCTGAGACCGCGCGCGCCGCCACGTTCTGGTAGCGTGCACCGCCGCGATTGATGCGCTCGAGCGCGAGCACCAGCCCGACGAACCCGAGCAGCGCGAGCGAGAGTTGTCCTGCGGCCGCGAGGTCGGAAAGCGACAGCCAGGCATCGTAGATACCGGTGGTGAATGTCTGCACCGCGAAATACGAGACGGTGGCGAAATCCGCAAGCGTTTCCATCAGCGCGAGCGACACGCCGGCGGCAATCCCCGGACGGGCCAGCGGCAGCGCGACACGGGCAAAGCTTCCCCAAGCGCCGCGCCCGAGCAACCGCCCGGCCTCGATCAGGTTGGCCGCCTGCGCGACGAATGCCGCGCGCGCGAGCAGGTAGACGTATGGATACAGGACCAGCGAAAACATCGCGATTGCGCCGCCGGTCGAGCGCATCTCGGGAAACCAGTAGCCGCCCGCTTGCCAGCCGGTGAACGAACGCAGAGCCCGCTGCACCGGCCCGGCGAACTGCAGCAGGTCGGTGTATGCGTACGCGATGACATAGGCGGGCATCGCGAGCGGCAGGATCAGGGCCCACTCGAACAGCTGCGAACCGGGAAACCTGAACATGCTGACCAGCCACGCGCTCGGCACGCCGAGCAGGACCACGCCGATCGAGACGCCCGCCATCAGCGCGAGCGTATTGCCGACATATCCGGTCAATACGGTGGACGCGAGATGCGACCAAGTCTGCATGCTCGGCGCAATCGCCAGAAACGCGACCACCAGAATCGGCGCAGCGGCAAATGCGGCGACAGTGACCGCCACGTTGCCCAGCGCGCGCGCGCCCGACTCTCTTCGCATAATCAGAGTATTACATTCCAACAAGAATGATTATTGTTAACCTTTGGGTCCTATAATAGCCTTAGCAACCTAGGAACGAGGGCTGTCTTCGCGATGCTCGATCTGCGCGGCATACACAAGTCCTTCGGCGCACATCGCGCTTTGAGCGACCTTTCGTTCTCGCTTGCCCGCGGCAGCATCGGCTGCCTGCTCGGGCCGAGCGGTTGCGGCAAGACGACGGCGTTGCGCTGCATTGCCGGCTTCGAGCGGATCGAGCGCGGCGAGATCCTGATCAACTCGACGGTTGTGAGCGCCCCGGGGATGCTGGTGCCTCCCGAGCATCGCCGCATCGGCATGGTATTCCAGGAGTACGCGCTGTTCCCGCACCTTTCGGTCGAGGAAAACGTCGCGTTTGGCCTGCATCATTCGGCGAAAGCCGATCGGCGGCGCCGCGTCGCCGAACTGATCGATGCAGTCGGGCTGGGTGGCCTCGAGCGTAAGTTCCCGCATGAGTTGTCGGGCGGTCAGCAACAGCGCGTCGCACTCGCACGCGCGCTTGCGCCGCGCCCCGACCTGCTGTTGCTCGACGAACCGTTCTCCAATCTGGACGTGGGCCTGCGCGAGCGACTCTCGCTTGAAGTGCGCGATATCATCAAGGCGAGCCGCGCGACGGCAGTGCTGGTCACCCACGACCAGCAAGAGGCATTCGCGATGGCCGACGAAATCGGCGTCATGCACCAGGGCCGCATCGCGCAGTGGGACAGCGCCTACAACCTGTACCACAAGCCGGTGAATCGGTTTGTCGCGGATTTCGTCGGCCAGGGCGTATTCCTGCCGGCAAGCGTGCTCAATTCACACCAGGTCGAGATCGAACTCGGCGTGTTGAACGGCGACATTCCGCACGGCTGCCGCGAGGGCTGCGTTGCCTGCGGGCGGGGCTGCAACGCCGAGGTACTGCTGCGGCCGGACGACGTGGTCCACGATGACGCCTCTGCAACGCAGGCCGAGGTCGTGCACAAGGCGTTTCGCGGCGCCGAAATCCTCTATACGCTCAAGCTCGCAAGCGGCCGCAAGGTTCTTGCGATGGTGCCGAGCCATCACAACCACGCGCTCGGCGAGCAGATCGGCATCCGCCTCGATGTCGACCACGTGGTCGCGTTCCCGCCGCTCGGGTTGCCGTCCTAGGCGTTTTCGTCTCTCAGGTTGAAGATGAAGTTGATGTCGAGGCCGAATTCCCTGCCGCGCAACGCGTCGGGAATCGCCACCAGGGGTTTTGTTTTCTTGATCGTCTCGATCGCCGCCTGATCGAGGACTTCGTGCCCGGAACTCGTCTTGATCGAAATGCTGCTGATCATCATGTTTGCGCCGATCACCATGCGAACGACGACTTTGCCTTCCCAATTGTTGTCCAATGCGACGCGCGGGTACTTTTTGTAGCGCTTCGCCACTGAATAGATCGCGATCCGATACTGATCGAGCGTCCCGGCGTCTGCGGCGACGGACGGCGCGGGTTGCGCATCGGCTTTCGCGACTGGGCCCGGTGAGGGCGGCGCCAAAATCGGCGCGCTCGGCGCGGCAGGCTGGAAAGACTCCGAGGCAGGCCTGGGCGCTTCGCTCAAGGGCGCAGTCGGCGCGGGGGTCGCCTGCACCACCGGTGCCTTCGTCGCGGCCTTCGCGACCGGCACGGGAGCGGGTTGCGGTTTGGCGACCGGCGGCGGGGACTCTTTCACGCGCGGCTTGGGTGCCGGCTCCACGGGCGCAAGCGCGGCCACCTGCCGCGGCGCGGCGAGGCGCGCAACGATCGGACCCGGCGTCGGGTTTACCTTCCTCACAGTGTCGCGAAGGTGAAAGCCGGCGAACAGCAAAGCCGCGTGCAACACGATCGAAGCGAGCACGGCGTACGCGAATACGCGCTGCTCGCCCTCACGCGCGAACGTGCCGCTGCCCAGCACCATCGCCATGGACGCCTCTCGAAACGGAGCGGGTGAATATACCCCAGCGCAACCGGTGCTAGCCAGCCACGATGCGCCAGACTTTTTCAGCTGTGATCGGCATCTCAATATGCGCGACTCCATAGGGCGAAAGCGCGTCCAGCACCGCATGCATCACCGCGGGCACCGCGCCGATGGTGCCGATTTCCCCGCAACCTTTGACCCCGAGCAGGTTGGTCCTGCATGGCACGCTCTCGTCGAAGTGAGTATTCATCTGCGGGAACTGGTCGGCGCGCGGCACGCAGTAATCCATCAGCGAGCCGGTGAGCAGCTGCCCGCTCTCGGTATCGTAAATCGCCTGCTCGTACAGCGCCTGACCGACGCCCTGCGCAATGCCGCCATGGATCTGCCCTTCGACGATCATGTGGTTGATGATCCGTCCGATATCGTCGAAGCTGGTAACGCTCACCAGCTCGATCTCGCCCGTTTCCGGCTCGATCTCGAGCTCGCACACCTGCGCACCGTTGGGCCACGACGGAGAAGACGGCGTTTCGGTCGCCGACACGCGAATCTGACGCCCGGCCTGCCGCGCCGCGAGCTGCGCGAGCCCGATCGAACGGTCGGTGCCTGCGATGCGGAACCGCCCGTTGAGGTACTCGATGTCGGTGGCCGCGGACTCCAGCGCTTGCGCTGCCAGTTCCGTGCCGCGCGCGATGGTCTCGCGGCCCGCCGCAACGATCGCGGAGCCGCCGACGAATGCGGAGCGGGAACCAACGCTGCCCGTGCCGTTCGCCTGATCGGTGTCGCCCTGCACGATTTTTACTTTCTCGACCGGAATCTGCAGCACCTCGGTGATGAGTTGCACGTAGCTCGTCTCCAGGCCCTGGCCCATCGCCTGCGTACCGGAAAAAACGCTGACCGTGCCATCGGCATCGACGCGTATGTCCACTGTCTCGGTCGGCAGTGCGCCGGTCCATTCGATATAAACCGCCAGCCCGCGGCCACGCAATTTTCCACGGCGCTTCGATTCCTCGCGGCGCGCAGCGAACCCGTTCCAGTCAGCAGCCGCGAGCGCGCCATCGAGCATGCGCTCGAATTCGCCCGCATCGTAGGTTTCGCCGAGGTGGGTGCGATAGGGAAACTGCCCCGGCTGGATCAGGTTGCGGCGGCGCAGCTCTACCGAATCGATCTTCATCTCGTGCGCCGCCTTTTCGATCAGGCGTTCCATCAGGTAGTTCCCCTCGGGGCGTCCGGCGCCGCGGTACGCGCCGGTGGCCATCGTATGCGTGAGCACGCCGCGCACGCGATAGTCGATCACCGGCACGTAATAAACCGTGGTCTGCACCTTCGGACCGAGGACCAGCGGGATGATCGCGGATGACCCGACCGGCACCGAGCCGAAGTTCGCGAGCCCCTCCATCCTGAGCGCGAGGATGCGGCCCTTTGGGTCAAGCGCGAGCTCGGCCTTGAAATGCTGGTCGCGGCCCATGTGCGTGGCGAGGAATTCCTCGCTGCGATCGGCGCGCCACTTCACCGGCCGCCCGAGCTTGCGCGCCGCATAGCACGCGAGCGCATCCTCCGGATACAGGCCGGTCTTCATGCCGAACCCGCCGCCGATGTCGCCGACCACGACGCGAAACTGCTGCGGCGGCGTGTTGAACACCGCCGCCAGCGCGTCGCGGGTGCCCGTCGGCTGCTGGGTCTGCGTATAGAGCGTCCAGCGCCCGGCTTCGAATTGTGCCAGTGCGCAACGCGGTTCGAGCGCCGTCGCAATCAGACGCTGGTTGTGCAATTCGAGCCTGGTGACGTGCGCGGCTTGCGCGAACGCCGCTGTCACGGCTGCAGCGTCGCCATAGCGCTGCTCGGCGGAGATATTGCCCGCAGCCTGCGCCGAGACCGGCGGCGCGCCCGGCAGGATCGCCTTGCGCGGATCGATCACGCACGGCAGTTCCTCGTAATCGATTTCCAGCAGTTCGGCTGCATCCTGCGCCTGAACGCGCGTCTGCGCGACGATCGCCGCGACCGGATGCCCGACATAGAGCGCCGTTCCGTCGGCGAGCAGCGCGCGCGGCGGCGCAGCCATCGGCGAACCGTCTGCGCGCTTGAACAACGGCGGAATCGGAATGTGCCCCACGCCATCTGCCGACAGATCGCCGCTTGTCCACACCGCAAGCACCCCCGTGGCGGCGCGCGCCGCAGCCGCATTCACCGAAGCGATGCGCGCATGCGCGTACGGAGAGCGCACGACGATCATCCATGCCTGGTTCGGCAGGTTGCGGTCGTCGCTGTAGAGCCCGTTGCCGGAGAGCAGCCGGTCGTCTTCGAGGCGCTTTTGCGTGCGGGAAGAGCCGAAATGGGCTGAGGACGGGTCGAATTGGACTGCGGGAGCGTTCATGCAACCTCGCGGGAAAGCCAAATGGAAACGCCCCGGACAGGGGCGCTGCGGGATGATACAGGGAAAACTCGCAAGAACCCTTCGCCCCTAGAATGCGCGCATGAACAGCCTTGTCATCGGCCTCGTCATATCGACGATCGCGTACTTCGTGGCGAGCCATTACATCAAGCGCTATCTGGACGAAACCGGCATACCGAAGAGCATGCCGCGCAGCCTCGTCACATTCGTTCTGGCCCTGGCGATTTCCTACGGCGTCGCGTTCATCGTCGATCGGGTCGCCGGCTTGCTGGGGTAGAGGCGGAAGATCATCCGATTCGGCCGGGAAGCACTGCACTCTCCGCGAAGCAATGCGCCCGCACGCGCGGGACCGGGAGCGACAACGGGCTAATGCAGTCCTTGCAGCAGGAGCGCCAATGCTCGGCGTTCGGCAGCCGGCGCAAACAGCGCACGTCTCGCGAGCACCGCGCGCTTCAGTTTCCGGTAGAAGTCCGGGTCGGTCGCGGCACGGTCGATCAGTCTTGCGAGCCTCAGGTCGTCGAACAGCGGGAAATAGCCGGGATACCCGGCCCCCAGCATCCCGATGTTGCCCGACACACGCGAAGCAAGAATCGGGACGCCGATCCGGCTCGCTTCGCAGATGACGTTCGCGCCGCCTTCCATGACCGAGCTCACGACCAACAGATGGCTCGCCGCCATCCGGCGCATCGCATCCGCGTGCGGCTTGCTGCCGAGCCAGCGGTAGCGCGGCTCGCGCTGCATCCAACGTCGGGCGATGACCGCCATCTCCGGCGTCAGCGCGTCGCCCAGTTGCACCAGCTCGATGCCGATGCGTTGCGGGAGACGCACGAGCGCGACGACCGCCCGGAACGGGTCCTTCTCTTCGCGCAGATGCCCGACTACGGCCACGCGGAACCGGTTCCGCGGCGGACGATGGCGAACGTGGGTGTCCGACGACTGGAAAATCACGCGCGTCTTCGCTCGCAGGCGTTTCGGCAGCTCGCGCAGCCCTGCGGATTGGAGCACGACTAGCCGCGATGCGAGTTCTAGGGACTGCCGGGCTGCGGGATGGGTCCCGATGTCGCGATACAGGTCGGTACCCGTCAGCACCACGATCAACGGCCGGTCCGGGTGCGCCTGATGAAACTTCTCGATCGACGGGCTGCTCTTACTGGCGTGCAGCGCAATCAGCAAATCCACGGCCGCGCCGTCCCACTGCTGCGCAACCGCGACGCGGTGCCCGAGACTGCGCAGGAATTTCGCCCAGCGCCCGGCCGTATGCTGGTTGCCGCTGCGCGGAGCGACGCCTGCCGGCATCACCATCGAGATTTTCATGGACCATCCCCTCGGCTACACTCCGCGAACATAGCAGACCTGCCGCCACGTCGATGAAACTGCCTGCTCCCGCTGATCCCTCAATCCTCGCCACCGAACTGGTCGCGGCCCGCGCGCGCTCCACGCGGATTACCGCAGACTTGCGCGACGAGCGGCTGCTCGGGCCGCGGCTTGCGATTGTCAATCCGCCGTTGTGGGAGATCGGTCATGTCGCATGGTTCCAGGAACACTGGTGCCTGCGCCACGGGCAAGCGGACGCGCTCGCCGCATCGATACTGCCGATGGTCGATGGGTTGTACGATTCGGCCAGGGTTGCTCACGACATTCGCTGGGACCTGCCGCTTCCGTCCCTCGATGCGACGCGCGGCTACCAATCCGATGTTCTCGATCGCGTGCTGCGTCGGATCGAACGCGAACCGGAGAACACCGCACTGCAGTATTTCGTGCAGCTGGCGATTTACCATGAGGACATGCACGCCGAAGCATTCCATTACACACGGCAAACGCTGGGATACTCCGATCCGTTTCCGCCGGTCGCATCGGCGCCCGCGCCGCATCGGCGCGCAAGCGGGGACGTGGAACTTGCCGGCGGCGCGTTCGCGCTCGGCGCAACGCCCGGAAACGGCTTCGTGTTCGACAACGAAAAGTGGTCGCATGAGGTGCATGTGGCTCCGTTCCGCATCGCCCGCGCCACGGTGACCAACGCCGAGTACAGGGAATTCGTGGCGGCCGGCGGCTATCTCCGGCGCGAATGGTGGAGCGAAGACGGCTGGGCATGGCGCTCGGCCGCCGGAGTGCGGGCGCCGCGTTACTGGGTCAAACAGAATGATTCGTGGTGGCTGCGCCGCTTCGACCGGACAGTGCCGCTCCCGCTCGATCATCCGGTCGTACACGTCAACTGGCACGAGGCGCAAGCCTGGTGCCGCTTTGCGCATCGCCGCCTGCCGACCGAAACCGAGTGGGAATACGCGGCGGCGTCAGCCAATGAAAAACGGCGCTACCCGTGGGGCAGCGCGGCGCCGACGCCTGAACACGCCAACCTTGAGGCTTCCAGTCTCGCAGCAGTCGATGCTTTCCCCGATGGCGACGCAGCATGCGGTTGCCGGCAGATGATGGGCAATGTCTGGGAATGGACTGCGAGCACCTTCAACCCGTATCCCGGATTCGTGCCGGACCCGTACCGGGAATATTCGGAGCCGTGGTTCGGAACACATCAAGTCCTGCGCGGCGGCAGCTTCGCGACTACAAGGCGCCTGCTGCGCAATACCTGGCGCAATTTCTACACCCCCGAGCGCGGCGACATGTTCGCGGGTTTGCGCACCTGTGCAATCGATTGACTGCCGACACGGTTGCATTGCGCGCTGGAAAAATATTTCCCCGGCGATGTCGAATTAACCACCCCAGCTGCGTCGTAGCACTGACCCCGGACCTCGGGGTGCCTACTACCCGGAGGAATGACCATGCAATACATGATCCTGATCTACGGCGACGAAAAGAACTTCGCCCAGATGGCGAGCAGTCCGGAAGCGCAGAAGCAGATGTATGCCGCGTTCACCAAATATACCAAGGACATGCGCGACGCCGGCATCATGCGCGCGGGCAGCGAGCTCAAACCCACCAGCACCGCGACCACGGTGAGGGTGAAAAACGGCAAGACGGTGACCACCGACGGGCCGTTCGCCGAAACCAAGGAACAGCTCGGCGGCTACTACATCATCGATGTGCCCAACCTGGACGAGGCAGTGAAGTGGGCCGCACGCTGCCCGGCCGCGCAGGGAGGATCGATCGAGGTGCGTCCGGTCGGCGTGATGCCTGCCACCGTCTGAGCAGGCTGCTCTGACAGGCCGCGGGAGCCGGTGACCGGCCATGCTGACTCCCGTGATCGAGAACATCTGCCGCGCGGAAGGCACGCGCGTGCTCGCAGGCCTGATCCGGCGATTTGGTGATTTCGACCTGGCCGAGGATGCGTTGCAGGACGCCTTCGCCAAAGCGATCGAGGTCTGGCCTGCCCAGGGACTGCCGGCGGCACCGGCGGCGTGGCTCACGACCGTGGCGCAGCGACGCGCGCTCGATCTGATGCGCCGGCGCCGGGCCGGACCGCACTACACCGACGAACCGCCCGACGTCGCCGCGCAGGAATCGGATGATGAAGGGCATGCGGCGGAGATTTCCGGCATCGAGGATGACCGGCTGCGGCTGCTGTTTACCTGTTGCCACCCGGCGATTGCGCAGGCGGCCCAGATGGCTCTCGCGCTGCGCACGCTTTGCGGGCTGTCCACGCGCGAGATCGCGCGCGCGTTTCTCGAGCCCGAGTCGACGACCGCGCAACGTCTGGTGCGCGTCAAGAAGAAAATCCTCGAAGCACGCATCCCCTACGAGGTGCCGTCCGGCGAGTCGCTGCCCGAACGGCTGCAGGCGGTGCTCGGCGTGGTCTATCTGGTCTTCAACGAAGGCTACGCCGGCACCGATGCGCCAGGGCTGGTCCGCCCCGACCTGTGCACCGAGGCGATCCGCCTCGCGCGCCTGCTGGTCGAGTTGATGCCGCAGGAATCCGAAGCGCTCGGGCTGCTGGCGCTGATGCTGCTGCACGATGCGCGCCGCGCCACGCGCGTCGGTGACGACGGTGCGATCATGCCGCTGGAGGAGCAGGACCGGACACGCTGGAACCGCGAGGAGATCGCCGAGGGCCTCGAGCTGCTCGACTCCGCGCTTGCGCTGCGCCGGCGCGGACCGTACCAGTTGCAAGCCGCCATCGCCGCGTTGCATGCCCGTGCGTCGCGCGCCGAGGATACCGACTGGAAACAGATTGCAGCGCTGTACGGCGGGTTGCTGCGCGAGCAGCCGGGCGCGGTGGTGGAGCTGAACGCGGCTGTGGCGCTTGCCATGGCCGAAGGCGCGGAGCGTGGGCTGGAATGGATGGCGCGCCTTGGCGGGCGCGAGGAACTCTCCGGGTACTACCTGCTGCCGGCGGCGCGGGCCGACCTGCTGCGCCGGCTCGGGCGGCTCGCCGAGGCGCGCGACGCCTACCGGGCCGCACTGGCGCTGGTGCGCAATCCCGCCGAGCGCGGCTATCTCGATCGGCGCCTGGCCGAGTGCGGAGGGTGACGAATGTGCTCGTTGCCGCGCTGAATCCGGCTCGGTACGATGCCGGCACAGGAGATCGCCCAGGATTCAGTTGGCGGAGATCTTCGCCTCGCGCACGATCTTCGCGTAGACCTCCTGCTCGGCGCGGATCAGTGCACTGACCTCCTCGGGGGGAGAGCCGTACGCCTCGTGCCCGAGCTTGGCGTAGGCCTCCTTCGCCTCGGGCATCGCAAGAAACTTCCGCGCCTCCGCATTCAGGCGCCCGACGATGTCGGCAGGCGTGCCGGTCGGTGCGAACAGCGCGAACCAGACGTCGACCGCGTAGCCGGGATGGCCAAGCTCGGCTACCGTGGGCACCTCGGGCGCCGAACTCCAGCGCTCCCGCGAGGTCACCGCGAGCGCGCGCAGCTTTCCGTCCTTGATGTGCGGCGCGACCACCACCCAGTCTGCCATCATCGCCGTGGTGCGGCCGGACAGCAGGTCGGGCAGCGTGGGCGCGAACCCCTTGTACGGAACGTGCACCATGTCCATGCCGGTGGAGCGGTTGAGGATTTCCATGCCCAAGTGCGAGAGCAATCCGGTGCCGTTCGAGGCGTACGAGTAGTGGCCGGGCTTGGCCCGCACCAGCGCCACCAGTTCGGCGAGCGATGCCGCCGGCACCGAAACCGGCGCGACCAGGAAAAACGGGAAACGCGAAACCATCGAGATCGGGGCGAAATCGCGCAGCGGGTCGTAGGGCAGTTTTCCCTGGAACACGAAGGGCTGGATCGACATCGTCGAACCGCCGGTGAGCAGCAGCGTATAGCCGTCCGCAGGCGATCGGGCGACTGCTTCGGTGCCGATCAGCGTGTTGCCGCCAGGCTTGTGCTCGATCACGTAAGGCTGGCCGAGCACTTGGCCGAGGTGGTTCGCGACCAGCCGGGCGGCGGCGTCCGCCCCGCCGCCCGGCGGATAGGGAGTCACCACGCGAACCGGCTTCGACGGATAGGCCTGTCCCGAGCCGGTCGAAGCGGGCTGCGCCAATCCCGCGCTTGCTGCGAGCAACGCCAACATGAACGCAAGGATTTTCAAAATACCATGTCACCCGTTCGGATCATCATCAACGATATCATGACCCACCTTGACGCATCCTGTTTGCGATGACGCCACCGGCCTGGCGTCCCGACAATTTCCGGCGCGGCATCGCCTTTGCCGTCGTCTCGATGTTTCTGTTCGCGGTCATGGATGCGGTCTCGCGCGTTCTTACGCGGGACATGGGCTTGGGCGTGGCGCAGATCCTGTGGGCGCGCTTCGTGATTTTCTTCTTCTTCGCCCTCGCCATCATCGGCCCGCGCGCTTTTTTTCGGTCGTTCCGCTCGGCCCTGCCGCGCATCCAGATCCTGCGCGGCGTGGCCCTCGTCTTCGAGATCGGCATCTTCATTCTCGCCTTCCGTTACCTGCCGATCGGCGACGTGCATGCAGTGGCGGCGGCTGCGCCGCTGATCGTGCTCGCCCTCTCGAGTGTCATGCTGCGCGAGCGCGTGACGCTCGCGATCTGGTCGGCGGTCGCCGTGGGCATGGCGGGCGTGCTCATCGTCGTGCGGCCGGGTCTGCGCGAATTCAGCTGGTTCCACGCCCTGCCGGTCCTGGGCGCGATCAGCTGGGGCTTCTACCAGACGCTGGTGCGCATGGTCGGCCGGCTCGATTCCGCCAACACGACGCTCGCGTATACGGTCGTGATCGGCATGACGCTCACCACCTGTGTCGGCCCTTTCTTCTGGACCGATCCGAGCCTCGCGGCCTCGGGACTGCTGCTCGTATCGGGACTGCTTGGCGCCGGGGCGCATCTGACGTTGATCAAGGCCTACGAGGCCTGCTCCGCACCGCGTCTGCAACCCTACGGCTACACGCTGGTGCTGTGGGCAATCGTGATCGGCTGGGTCGGACTCGGCGAGTTTCCCGATGCCTGGACGCTCGCCGGAGCGGCCGTCATCGTCGCCGCCGGTCTGTTCGCATTGGTGCGGGAACGCCAAATGGCATGATCAACTCTCCGAGACATGCGCTTCCATCGCCGGATACTCGGCGCGGATGTCGAAACGCAACCGACGATGGGCGAGGCGCAGTGCCTGTTCCGCCTCCGCGGGGCTCGAAGCGCGGGAGAACATGAAGCCAAGATAGCTCGACCCATCCGGCGGTGGCGCAATGATCTGGCCGGGCTCCACCGTGAGGATCACCTCGGTAACTGCAAGCACCGCTCGTGCTTCGGCCAGACCCTCGACGCCATGGTAGATACCACGCCGCGGTACGGGAATCATCATGACGCCCGCGGCGCCGCCCGCATTCGAAATCGGGAGCGGTTCGCCCACCATGCGGCGCAGGATCAGTTCCTCCAGGGTCATGCCCAGCGAATGCGTGAGCACCCGACCGCATAGGCCGCCGATGGATCGGGGCGCTACTTCCAGCAGCCAGACGCCCTGTTCATTGACCCGCACTTCGGCGTGGATCGGCCCATCGGTGAGTCCGGCAGAGCGGCAGACCCGAGCCACTTCGTGACGGATGCGGCTCTGAAACCCTGCCGGCAGCCGTGAGGGCGTGATGTAGAGCGTTTCCTCGAAGTAGGGCCCGTCCAGCGGATCGGGCTTGTCGAACAGCGCGAGCGCTGTCAGCTCACCTTCGTCCAGCGCACCTTCAAGCGCGTACTCGCGTCCGGGTATGAAGCCCTCGATGACCAGGCCCAGGCCTTCCGCATCGCGGTCGGCCCGCGACTGGATGGCCCGCACCCGGTTCACCGCTTGCACCAGCTGTTCGGAATCGTCGGCTCGAATCACGCCGCGGCTCGCAGACAAACGCCGCGCCTTCACCACCACGGGAAACTTCAACCCGGGAACCAGCGTCCGGGGGTCTTCACCGGTCGGCAGGTGATGGAATTCGGGACACAGGAATTCCAGTTCCTGCAACAGCCGGCGGAACGCGAGCTTGTCGCGCACCCGGCGTACTGCCTGCGCGCGATTTCCCGGCAAGCCAAGACGTTCGGAGAGTAAGGCTGCAAGCTCGACGCCCGAATCGTCCACCGCCAGTACTGCATCCGGCATGCGGCCGATTTCCATCAGAACGGTGTCGGCCGCCTGCTCCGGCCGATCGAAATGAAGCGCCATGATCGGAGACAGACCCCATGATGGCGCCAGTTGGTGGCAGTAGTTCGCCGCGGCCACGATCTCCACGCCCAGCTTTTTTGCGGCGGCAAGAAAATCGTTATTGCGGTAGCCGGTGGTCGGCAGAAGCAGCAGGACGCGCTTCATGGATCAGCTATTGTGCGCCAATTGCGTGCGACCTGCGCCGACTGAAGCCTGGCGCGCACGCGCTTGCCTGAACGAGGTCATCGGGTGCAGGATTTGCCATAACGTGACTTGCCCCACCCCCGATGCGCCACACTAAAAGGAGGTTGTCATGAAACATTGGGTCGCCGGATTGCTTGTGCTTTTGTGCTCTCCGCTCCTCGCGCAACAACAAGTGCCGATCATCGCGTTCGACTCGGTGCCGAACATTCTCAAGCTGCCTAAGGACCTGTATCTGGGCGAAGTCACCGGCGTAGCGGTGAATTCCAAGGGTCATATTTTCGTTCTGTCCCGGGGCAACACGACAGGGCCGGCGTACGCCGCCGCCGCCGCGCAGCTGCTCGAATTCGCCCCCGACGGCAGGTTCATCCGCGAGATCGGCAAGAATCTGTACGCGTGGTCGTTCGGACATTCCGTTCGCGTCGACCGTGACGACAACATCTGGGCCGTGGACAAAGGCTCGGACATGGTCATCAAGTTCAATCCGCAGGGTCATGTCGTGATGGTATTCGGCCGCAAGCAGGAAGCCTCCGACGAAGATACCGCGCCGCTCAAGCATCCCAAGCCGCCGCTGCTCGCGGAAGATGGGCGCTTCCGGCAGGTGACCGACGTGACATGGGACCCGGCGGGCAACATCTACATCAGCGACGGCTACGTCAATTCGCGCGTCGCGAAGGCCGACAAGAACGGCAACTGGCTCAAGTCGTGGGGCGATCGCGGCGAGAAGCCCGGCGAGTTCAACACGCCACACAATATCGCCGCCGATGCGCAAGGGAACATCTATGTCGCGGATCGCTTTAACCGGCGCATCCAGGTGTTCGACGGCGAAGGCAATTTCCTGCGCGCCATCACCATCGACGTGCCCTTCGACCACAACGTACGCCCTGCGATCGGCAACAAGCCGGACCCGGATGCGACCAAGGGGACGTTCGCTCCCGGCGCGCCGTGGACGGTATGCATCACGCCCCCACCGAATCAGGTTCTGTTCGCCTCCGATGCTTACCCCGGACGACTGTACAAACTGAGTCTGGACGGCAAGGTGCTGGGCGTGGTCGGCGAAGCTGGCAAGCAGCTAAAGCAGTTCGGCTGGATTCACGAGATCGCCTGCCCGTCGGAGAACGTTGTCTTCGTGGCAGAACTGCTGAACTGGCGAGTGCAGAAGCTATTGCTCCGTCCGTAGATCCGTCGTGCATTGGCAAGGGTTGGTCGTTCACTATGACCTGCTGCGGAAATACCAGGACGACGGCGTCACCAACCTCGACGATCCCCGCATCCTGAGGCTAGCCCCGTTCGACGCCATGGGCACCCCGGTCGAGCTGCTCAAAACTTTCGGTGGACGGGACGGCTTCGAGAGAGCGGTCCATCAACTGCAGGCAGCGCTTTATTCGCCCGCGGCTTGACGCGCCCACCTTACCGATATACAGTTTCAGTAAGGTGCATCAAAAGGAGATCGCCACCATGTTCGTCAAGATTACCGCCAAGCGCCAGGTCACATTTCCCGCTCGCGTCCTGGAGGCGCTGGGCGTGAAGCCCGGCGACCGGATCGAACTCGAGGAAGGACCTGACGGTTTTGTCTTGCGCACGCGCCACATCGACCGGGCGCGCCTCGCGCCGCTGCGCGGCAAGTTGCGCCGTGGCAAAGGCACCTTCGATCTCGAAGCCTTCCGCAACAAACCCCATGACCGCACGCTTCGGGATTGATACCTCGATCCTCATCCGGCTGGCGACCGGCGATCCCGAGGACGGCTTCGAACACTGCGTGCGCAAGTTGACCGCGCTCATCGAGCGCGAGGATGCCGAGGTGTTCGCATCGAATCAGGTTACTGGCGAGGCCTATATCGCTCTGCAACATCACTACGGCGTGTCCAAACCCGACGCACGCGCCGCGCTTGCCAGCGTGCTCAAGAGCGGTCTGGTGGCG
>JBGOTT010000037.1:0-20467 GCA_041476585.1 Gammaproteobacteria bacterium
AAAGGCGACATCGACTACAGCCAGTCGCTGGAACTCGACCTGTCGACGATCATGCCTTCGCTCGCGGGCCCGAAGCGACCGCAGGACCGCATCGATCTGGACAAGGTCAAGAGCACGTTCACCAGCCTGTTCTCCAAGCCGGTCGCGGACAACGGCTTTGCCAAGAAACCCGAGGATCTCGCAAAGGGCCACATGACCTACGACGGGATCGAGGTGAAGAACGCCGATGTGCTGATCGCCGCCATCACATCGTGCACCAATACCTCGAACCCCGGCGTGCTGCTCGCCGCAGGACTGCTGGCGAAGAAGGCGGTCGAACTGGGCCTCACGGTGAAGCCGCACATCAAGACTTCGCTCGCGCCGGGATCGAGGGTGGTGACCGAGTACCTGACCAATGCGGGCCTGCTTCCGTACCTGGAAAAGCTCGGCTTCTTCCTCGCCGGCTACGGTTGCACCACCTGCATCGGCAACGCCGGGCCGCTTGCGCCGCCGATCGAGGAAACGATCGTCAAGAACGACCTGGTGTGCGCGGCGGTGCTCTCGGGCAACCGCAACTTCGAGGCGCGCATCCATCCGAACATCCGGGCCAACTTCCTCGCCAGTCCGCCGCTGGTCGTCGCGTACGCGATCGCGGGCACGATGCTGAAGGACTTTCGCACCGAGCCGATCGGCATTGGCAAGGACGGGCAACCGGTATTCATCGGACACGTCTGGCCTTCACGCGATGAAATCGTCGCGCTGCTCAAGTACGCGATGGACGCGAAAACCTTTCGCCGCCTGTACAGCGACCTCGGCAAGGACAACGTGCTGTGGCAGAAGGTGCCTTCGGCCTCCGGACAGGTATACAACTGGCCTGCATCGACCTACATCGCCGAGCCGCCGTTCTTCACGGATTTCGGCATGCAGCCGGGCAAGGTTGCCGGAATCGCGGGCGCGAAAGTGCTCGCCATATTCGGCGACTCGGTGACCACCGACCACATTTCGCCGGCGGGTTCGATCAAGCCGACCTCGCCGGCGGGTATCTACCTGCAGGAAAACGACGTATCGGTGGCGAATTTCAACTCTTACGGCGCGCGCCGCGGGAATCATGCCGTGATGATGCGCGGAACCTTCGCCAACGTGCGCATCAAGAACCTGATGCTCCCCGGCGTCGAAGGCGGCATGACTCTGTACAAAGGCGAACGCATGCCGATCTACGACGCGGCGATGCGCTACATCGCCGACGGCACGCCTACCGTCGTGTTCGGCGGCGAGGAGTACGGCACCGGATCGTCGCGCGACTGGGCCGCGAAGGGCACGCAGCTCCTCGGCGTCAAGGCGGTGATCGCGCGCAGCTTCGAGCGCATCCACCGTTCCAACCTGGTGGGCATGGGCGTGCTGCCGCTGCAGTTCCTCGGCACCGACTCGGCCGCGTCGCTCGGCATCAAAGGCGACGAGGTGATCGACATCCTCGGGCTGGACAGCATCCTTCCGC
Source organism: Gammaproteobacteria bacterium (assembly GCA_041476585.1). GTDB lineage: Bacteria > Pseudomonadota > Gammaproteobacteria > Burkholderiales > SG8-39 > JADGRQ01. The sequence continues at coordinate 1,475 of JBGOTT010000037.1, forward strand.
AGCAGGAACTGACCCTGGTGATCAGGGGCGCGGATGGCTCGCGGCGCGAACTGAAGGTCAAGTCACGCATCGACACGCCAATCGAGGTGGATTACTACAAGCACGGCGGGATTCTGCCGTTCGTGCTGCGGCAGCTGATGGCGGCGTAAGGACGGTCAGCGCCGCGTGCCCGCGGGCACGCGCGCGAGGTAATGCGCAATCGCCTGCAGGTCGGCTTCCGGTATCCCGTAGAGGGCGCCGGTCATCATCGTGTCGCCGCCCTGACGGCGGTTCTGGCGGTAGGCGAGCATCACTTCGTTGAGGAAATCCTCGCGCTGGCCGGCGAGCCGCGGCATCTGTTCCTGTCCGGCGTAGTCCGGACGATGGCAATTGCCGCAGCGGTTCTTCGCCGCGACCTGCCGGCCGCGCTCGAAGCGCGCCTTGTCAGTCGCGCCTTGCTCCGGCTTCGCGGGCAGCTTTGAATAGTGGGCGGCGAGCGCGACGATTTCCCTGTCGGGGACGCCATGCATCAGCTTCTGCATGACTTCGTTGCCGCGCAGGCCCTCGCGCGTCAGCACCAGGTAGTTCTCGAGGAACAGCGTCGGCTGGCCGGCGAGCGACGGCGTGCCCGGAATCGTCGAGTTGGCGTCTGCGCCGTGGCAGCCGGCGCAGGCCTTGAGGCGCTCCTCCAACGACTGGGCAGCCGCAACCGAAAGAAAAAGGGCGGTGAGCAACCCTGCCCACCGCCCTTTGCCGAGCAACCCCACTATTTCTTCTTGGCAGGTGCGCTGTAGGTGATGCGGTAAATCGCGCCCAGCTGCTCATCCGAAATCAGCAACGATCCATCCTTCATCTGCGCAATGTACGCCGGCCGGCCCCAGAAACTGTTGTCCTTCGGGTCCATGAAGCCGGTGGCGAAGGGCGTAATCTTCGCGTTCTTGCCATCCGCATCCGCCTTGACCGTCACCACGTCGTAGCCGAATTTCTTGGTGCGGTTCCAGGAACCCTTGCGCGCGATGAACATGGTGTTCTTATACTCGGCGGGGAACATGTCGCCGGTATAGAACTTCACACCCATCACCGCGGCGTGCGGCCCCATGGTGGTCACCGGCAGCGTCACGTCCTTGCAGGCGTCCTTCTTCTTGATGTCGGGATCCGGGATGCCCTTGGCGTGGCAGTACGGAAAGCCGAAGAAGAGCCCCGGCTTCGAAATGCGGTTCAACTCATCCTCGGGGCCATTGTCGCCCAGCCAGTCGCGGCCGTGGTCGGTGAACCAGAGTTCACCCGTCTTCGGATTCCAGTCGAAGCCCTGCGTGTTGCGAATCCCGGTCGCGATCACTTCCATGCCGGAGCCGTCCGGGTTGTAGCGCCGCAGCTGCGCGTATTCCTTCGTCGGCGGCTCGCAGATGTTGCAAGGCCCGCCGAACGGCACATACAGCTTCTTGTCGGGGCCGAAGGCGAGGTACTTCCAGTTGTGGTGCTGCTCTTTCGGCAGGTTGAACTTGGCGGTCATATCGACCGGCTGCACGTCCGGCTTGCTCTCGATGCCGTCGTAGCGCAGCACCTTGTCGATCGCCATGACGTAGAGCGACCCGCCCTGGAAAGCGACGCCCGAAGGCTGCGTCAGCTTGTCCACGACCACCCGCACGGTGCGCTTGTCGCCGGCGTCGGTGACCTCGTACACGCGGCCGATTCCGCGCGTGCCCATGTAGATCTTCTTGCCGGAGTCGCTGATCGCCATCGCGCGCCCGCCGACCATGCCCGTGGCCCAAATTTCGGCCTTGAAACCCTTCGGCAGCTTGAGCTTGTCGATCGGAATCTCGCTGGCCGGCGTCTCGGTCATCTTCCCGGGGACGGGCGCGAGCTTGGAGTCGGACAGGGCGGGCGGCCTGCCCTGCTGCCACATGGGCGGCGGCGCCGGCTTGTCCTGAGCGCAGGCGAGGCCGGCCGAGAAGGCCATTGCGCCGATCATTGCGGCATGCGCGCCGCGGAGTCCTCTGTTTGTCTGTTGCATCGCGTTGTCTCCCTTCGTCGTGAATTTGTATGGCTGGCAGTTGTGCAGCCGACGCAGGGCGCCAATGATAATACGTTTCAGAACTGCAGGCTGGCCTGCACGCCGAGCAGCATGCTGCGGCGCGGCGCGGGCTCGTAGTAGCGGCCGTTGCCTTCATTCACGATGACCGAGCCGACATAGTTGCGGTCGGTGACGTTGTCCACGCGGACAAACTCCGTGACGCGCCAGCCGCCGCCCTGCTGCGCCAAGCCGCCGGCGAGGTTGATCGTCGTATAGCCGTCGGCGAATTCCAGGTTCGGGTCGTTCACGGCCACGCGCGACTTGCGTGTGCCCTCCAACTGAGCGAAGAACGGATCCTTGCGGTAGTGCAGTTCGGCGTAGAGCAGGTTGCGCGCGACACCCGGAATCAGGCTTCCCGCCGGTACCGCCACCTGCGGGCCGCCGGTGATGATGACGGTGTTGAAGGCCTCGCGGTAGGCCGCCTTCAGGTAGGTGTAGGCGACGCGCGCCTCAAACGGACCGCCGGTGAGGGTTTCAGCGCTGAACTCGAGACCGTTGCGGTCGGTGTGCCCGACGTTCTTGAACGTGGCGCGCCCGCCGGCGTTCTGGTCTACCACGATCTCGTTTTTCGTCACGATATCGAACAGCGCCGCGTTGAGCCGCGCCATGCCCGGAATGACGGTCTTGACGCCGATTTCCGCGTGGCGGCTGCTGCTCGCATCGAGCGCGAAGTTGAATCCGCCCGCATTGTTGCGATTCGCCAGCTCGGCGAACGTCGGGGTTTCGAATCCGCGGCCCAGGTTGGCATAGATGCTGGTCAGCGGCGTGGCCCTGAATACCACCCCGCCCACCGGTGTCGTGGCGCTGTAATCGCGCGTGCCGCTGTCGTTGCCGTTGCTGAGGAAATAATCCTGCGAGTCGAAGTGCACGCGGCTCGTGCGCAGGCCGGCATGGGCCGACCAGCGTTGCGCAAACTTCCACTCCCCCTGCGCGTACAGTCCGGTGGTCGACACGGTGTCGTCTTCGTCGCGTTTGAGGGCGCCGGAGACACCCAGGTTGTTGATGAAGCCCTTGCGCCGCTCGGCCTGGCGGTCGTACTCGGTGCCCAGCGAGATCGTAAACGGCCGGCCGAGCAGGTCCGCTTCCTGTGAAAAGCGGAAATGGGCGCCGCTGTATCCGCGGTCCAGGTTCACGACGGCGCCGGAGTGCGTAGCGGGGGCCTGGCTCGCGAGCGGGATGTTCAGGAATTGCTCCACCCAGCGCGCGCCGTAGTAGACAGTGGCCTGGATCTGCCCGCCGCCCTGCAGGCGATGGTTGAATGTCGCGCCCGCCTGATCCTGGATCACGGTCTTGCGCGCGTCGAAGCTCAGTTGGGTGGCCACCACCTGCCGCGGATCTTGCTGCAACAGCGCGCGCGTCAGTCCGCCGGGGTCCTGCGTCTGAATCTGCCGCAGATTGTTGACCACGACGGTCAGCGTACTGTCGTCGGACAGCGCGTACTTGAACTTGCCATTCAGGTGGTCGCGCGTCGCTGCGCTGTGCTGTCGGTAGCCGTCGGTGGAGAAGCGCGATCCTTCCGCCAGATAATTGAGCGCCCCTTCCTGCCCGCCGAACTTGAGCGTCGCGCGCGCGCTGCCGTAGCTGCCCAGCCAGTAACCGGCGTCGAGCGTCGGTTGCTGCGGACCATCCTCCGTCACGACATTGATCACGCCGCCTGATGCGTTGCCGTACAAGGTCGAAAACGGCCCGCGCAGCACCTCGATGCTCTGCGCCGAGCCGAGCGCGAGCGTGGCGGCCTGTCCCTGCCCGTCGGGCATCGTCGCGGGAATGCCGTCGGCGATCAGCCGGATGCCGCGCACGCCGAACGTGGAACGCGCGCCAAACCCGCGCGAGGAGATCTGCAGGTCCTGCGCATAGTTCTGCCGGTTCTGCACGAAGATCCCCGGCACCCGCCCGAGGCTCTCGGAGAGATTCACCAGCGGCCGTCCTTCGCGGATTTCATCCGCATAGATCCGGTCGATCGCGGCCGGGATCTACAACATCGGCCGCGCGACGCGCGTCGCCGAGACGACCACCCCGTCCTCCTCTTTCGCCGGCGCGGCAGCCGTCTGCGCGAATGCAGGCAGTGCGCACCACGCCAGCAGGATGGCTGCGCCCGGTGCCGCAATACCTCGCTTCGCTTTCGATCTCACGGGACCGGAAGATTAGCCCGAGCTTGCCGACGTGTCCACCGGGGCGCTGCGCTAGAATCCCGCTCCACCGATGCGACGCCTGCTCGCGGTTTTTCCTAGCGCCCACGGCCGCGCTTGAATCCCTCCGTTTGACGCCGCTGGTTTTTCCCGCGCCGGCCAGGACGACCGGGTTGGCCGCCGCCCAGCCGCCCAGGCTGACCGGGTCGCCCAGCGCCTCCCCTGCCCCCCGGACGGCCGTGCATCTGAGGCTGCTCGGGCTCGGCATGCCGCGTGTGGGAGGCCGCGAGTTTCTTCGCTTCCATCGCCTGCGCGCGCCGCGCAATGCTGTCCTCGCTTTCCTCATAGAGCGGCATTGCGCCGTCCATGGTGTGCTGCTCCTCGAGCGCAAGCACCGTCACTTCCAGCATGTATTCGCCCATCGCGATTTCGAGCTGGTCGCCGGGTTTGATTTCATGCACCGCTTTCACACGCTCGCCACCGACCTTGACCTTGCCCCCGTCCGCTGCGGCCTGCGCGAGTCCGCGATTATTGTAAAAACCCGCTGCCCACAGCCATTGGTCTATTTTCATTTAAGCAGTACGCAAAAAAATCGAGTTGGGTCGGAATCCGGTCAGCAGGAACCGGTGAACAAGTGCCGGTCGCGGCGCTCGATTTCCGCCGCGCGCATCTCCCTCCGGCAATCCTTAAAGTTTACCGCGCTCAGGCCTTCGCCAGCGCCCCCACCGGGCAGGACACCCCGGTGCCGCCCAGGCCGCAATAGCCTTTGGGATTCTTGCCGAGGTACTGCTGGTGGTACTCCTCGGCATAGCAAAACTCGGCGGCCGCCCGGATCTCGGTGGTGATCGCGCCGTAGCCCGCGCGTTTGAGCAGCTGCTGGAACCGATCGCGCGAGGCGAGCGCGGCCTGCAGATGCTCCTGCGAATACGTGTAGATCGCAGAGCGGTATTGCGAGCCGGTGTCGTTGCCCTGACGCATGCCCTGGCTCGGGTCGTGCCCCTCCCAGAACACCTTCAGCAGTTCTTCGAAACCGATGATCTTCGGATCGAACGCGACCAGCACCGCCTCTGTGTGGTTGGTCATGCCGCTGCAGACTTCCTCGTAGCTGGGATTTGACGTATTGCCGCCCGCGTAGCCGACCGCGGTGATGTACACCCCGCGCGTCTGCCAGAAAATGCGCTCGGCGCCCCAGAAGCAGCCCATGCCGAACAGCACCTGCTGGATGTCGGCCGGAAACGGCGGCTTGAGCGGACGCCCGTTGACGAAATGCGCCGCGGGCACCGCCATCGCCTGCGCGCGGCCCGGAAGCGCACTTTCCGCGGGCGGCAGGGTCTTGAGCTTCTTCATGAACGCGAACATGGCCAGCCTCCTTGCTTCTATGTTGCCCCAGACAACGGCTTATTGTAACGTCGCCGCATCCCCTTTCTTCCCTGATTTCACTTGCGCATCTGTATCTATGGCGCTGGAGCCGTGGGCGGCCTGATGGCCGCTTGGCTCGCTCGCGCGGGTCACCAGGCCTGCGTGGTGGCGCGCGGTGCCCAATTGGAGGCGATCCGGCGCGACGGACTGCGCGTGCGCGATCGCGAGAGCGGTGCCGTGCTGGTCGCACGAATTATCGCCGACAGCGACCCGGCGAAACTCGGGCGGCAGGACGCGGTGATCGTCACTGTCAAAGCGCACAGCCTGCCGGAGGTCGCGAACGGCATTCCTGCGCTGCTCGGCGCCGACACCACGGTCGTCACCGCGATGAACGGCGTGCCGTGGTGGTATTTCGATCGCCTTCCGCTGGCGAAGGGCCGCCGGCTCGAAAGCCTCGATCCCGAAGGCCGCCTCGCGCGCGCGATGCCTACCGAACGCATCGTCGGCTGCGTGATCCACCTCGCCGCATCGACGCCCGAGCCCGGCCTGATCGTGCACAACATGGGCAGGAAGCTGATCCTCGGGGAGCCCGGCGGACGCAATACCGCGCGTACCGCGAGCCTCGTCGCCGCATTGTCCGGCGCCGGGTTCGAGTGCGTGACCAGCCCGCTGATCGAGAAGGACTTCTGGGTAAAGCTGCTCGGCAACGTGAGCTTCAATCCGGTCAGCGCGCTGACCCTGTCTACGGCCGACCGGCTGATCGGCGATCCGCTGGTGAAAGCCTACATGGTCGCGGTGATGCGCGAAGTGCTGGGGATCGGCCGCGCAGTCGGCATCGACGCCGCGATCGACCCGGAGGCGCGCATCGACATGGCGCGCTCGCTCGGCAGGTTCAAGACCTCGATGCTGCAGGACCTGGACGCCGGCAAGTCGCTCGAGATCGATGGCCTGCTGACCGGCACGCTGGAAATCGCGCGTTTCGCCGGTGTTGCAGCGCCCTTCACCGAGAGCCTGCTCGGCCTAATTCGCGTACGCGCCGGGACCACGGGCCAGCATGGCCCGGAAAGGCCGGTCACGGCGTGACTGCGCCTTCGCGCTAGGCCGTGAGCGCCGGTGTGTCTTCGGGTACGAAGAAGTCCGGCAGGAACTTCGTAGCGCCGGGTACCGCTGCGTAACGCGAAAAATCGCGCACGCCCGCCGCGTGCAGCACCAGATCGTCGATGCAGAACTTGCCGGTGAATTCGCGGCTCGGCTTGCACAAGATCACGTGTGCCGCGTCGGCCATGATCTCGGGCGTGCGGGACTGTTTCATCATCGCTTCGCCGCCGAGCATTTGCACCGCGGCGGTGGCGATCGTGGTGCGCGGCCACAGCGCATTGGCGGCAATGCCGTCTTTCCTGAATTCCTCGGCCCAGGCCAGCGTGCACAGGCTCATGCCGTATTTGGCCATGGAATAGGCGACGTGCGGCGCAAACCATTTGGGCGACATGTCCAGCGGCGGGCTCAGCGTCAGGATGTGCGGATTGACGGATTTCTTCAGATGCGGAATGCAGGTGCGCCCCGCCAGAAAGGTCCCGCGCGCGTTGATGCCGTTCATCAGGTCGTAGCGCTTCATATCGGTGGCGAGCGTGCCGGCGAGCTGAATCGCACTCGCGTTGTTCACCAGAATGTCGACACCGCCAAAGGTGGCGACCGCTTTTTCAACCGCCGCGATGAGTTGCGACTCTTCGCGAATATCGCACTGCACGCCCAGCCCTTTGCCGCCGGCCTTCTCGATTTCCGCCACCGCGGTGTGGATGGTTCCGGGCAGTTTGGGATGCGGGTCGCTCGTCTTGGCGGCGATCACCACGTTGGCGCCGTCGCGCGCAGCGCGCACTGCGATGGCCAACCCGATACCGCGGCTGCCGCCGGTGATGAACAGGGTCTTTCCTTGCAGGCTCATGGGGTCTCCTGGTAGTCGTGACGATGCGCCGTAGGCATCGACTATTTATATGATATGCCGCGTGGTGGCCGGGTACCCTTTCGCTCCGCCGTCGAATAAAGTCGGCGATGAACGGCCCCATCGGCTTGAAGGTGTCGGCGTTCTTCGCGCCCTCGATGGAAAGTCCGTAATTTGCCACGCGTTCAGGGCTTTGAAGCAGCCGCCTCGGGTGCCCAGCCGCCGCCCAATGCCTTCATCAGATCGACGCTCGCCGAGAGGCGCGACTGCCGGTTGCGCACGAAGGCGAGCTCCGCGTCGTTGACCGTGCGCTCGGCGTCGAGCACTTCGAGATATGCGGAGTAGCCTGCCTCGTAGCGCAGGCGCGCCAGACGCAGCGCGTTGCGCGCCGTTTCGACGCGGGCTCGGTAGTCGTCTTCCGCCGCGGTGGTTTGCTGCGTATTGGCAAGCGCATCAGCCACTTCCCTGAAAGCGGTCTCAATCGATTTCTGGTAGCCGGCGAGAGATTGCTGCGCGCGCGCCTTCGCGGCGTCGGTGAGCGCGGCGTAACGGCCCGCGTCGAAGACCGGCAGGGAGAGCCCGAAGCCAAGCGACCAGATGCGCGAACTGCCCTGCAGGAGCGACGAGAGCGCCTGGCTCTCCCAGCCGTCGTTTCCGGTCAGCGAGATTGTCGGCAGCATGGCCGCTTTGGCAACTCCAATCTGCGCGTTGGAAGACACCAGCGCCTGCTCGGCCTGACGGATGTCCGGGCGGCGCTCGATCAGCGCCGAGGGCAGCTCCGCGGGCGGCAGCGGCGGCACCGGCAGGACGAGCAGGTCGCCGCCGGCCACCGCGATGTCCAGCCGTCCCGTCAGCGTGCCGAGCAGGTGTTCGGCGAGCGAGCGCTGGCGCCGCAGATCCTTGAGCTGCGAGGCGCTGTCGGCAAGCGATGCCTCGGCCTGCGCAACGTCGAGGCCCGAAGCGATGCCGCCGCGCGCGCGGCGGCGGATGAAGTCCAGATATTGCTCGCGGCTCGTCAGCGTCTGCTGTGTGACCGTGATCTGAGCGTCGAGCGAGCGCAGCGAGAAGTAGGTCTGCGCCGTGAGGCCCGCCAGCGTCAGGGCGACGACGTCCCTTGCATAGCGCGTGCCTAGCGCCTGCGCGCGCACCGACTCCGCGGCGCGCCGCAGCTTGCCCCAGAAGTCGAGCTCAAAGGAGGTCGAAGCAGCAACGCGTATGTCGTTGCGCACGGCGGGGAACGGCGCGGGCGCGGGCACCGCCACGGTCGGACTGAATCGCGTGTGGCTCGGCGTCGCGCCGACATCGATCTCGGGCAGGAATGCCGCGTTGGCGGCGCGCAGGTTGGCGTCGGCTTCCTCGATGCGCGCGACGGCAAGCCGGATGTCGCTGTTCTTCTCCAGCGCGGTCGCGACGAGTTCGTCGAGCCTAGCGTCGCCGTACAGCGTCCACCAGTCGGCGCGCAGCGGCGCACCGGCCGCCTGCCCGGACGGCGCATCGGGGTAGCTCCGGGGCAATTCGAACGCAGGCCGTTCGTAATCGGGACCGACCGCCGCGCAGGCGGCAAGCAGTGTGGTTGCAACCGCAGCGAGCGCGGATCGACGCATTGTCATGGCATGTGTTCCCCGGTTGCCGGGACCGCCCGCTGTTCCGCCGACGGTTTCGCCGTGCCGCGCGCCAGCAGCACGAAGAACAGCGGGATGAACAGCGTTGCGACGAATGTCGCGGCGAGCATTCCGCCAAACACGCCGGTGCCCATGGAGCGCCGCGCCGCGGCGCCCGCGCCCGTGGCGATTACGAGCGGCACCACGCCGAGAACGAAGGCGAGCGAGGTCATCAGGATCGGGCGGAAGCGCAGGCGCGCGGCTTCGACGGCGGCCTCCAGGATCGGCAGGCCCCCGGCCTGCTTCTGCGCCGCGAATTCGACGATCAGGATCGCGTTCTTCGCCGCCAGGCCGATCAGCGTCACCAGGCCGATCTGGAAATAGATGTCGTTGCTCATCCCCCGCAACAGGACTGCGACAAGCGCGCCGAGCACCGCAAAGGGCACCGCGAGCAGCACCGCGAGCGGCAGCGACCAGCGCTCGTATTGCGCAGCGAGGATCAGGAACACCATGATCAGCGCGAACCCGAAGGCGAACTGCGACGCCTTGCCGACCCGCCTTTCCTGGAACGCCTGGCCCGACCACTCCAGGGAATAGCCCTCCGGCAGCGTTTTGACCGCGACCTGCTCCACGGCCGCGATCGCCTGGCCGGAACTCACTCCAGGCGCCCCGTTGCCAAGCAACTTCGCGGACACGAAGCCGTTGAAGCGGTCCAACTGCTCCGCACCAACCGTACTCTGGATGCGCAGCATGCTCTTGAGCGGCAGCATCTCGCCGCTGGTTGCGGAGCGTACGTACACGGCACCGAGGTCCTCGGGCTTCAGGCGGTAGGCGGCTTCGGCCTGGATCTGCACGCGAAATGTGCGGCCGAACTTGTTGAAGTCGTTCACGTACAGGGCACCCATTGTGCTCTGCAGCGCATCGAACAGGTCGTTGACCGGGACCCCGAGCGCGAGCGCCTTCTCGCGGTCGACCTCGACGAACAGCTGCGGCACCGTGGGGCCGAAGAAACTGGTAATGCCCGTGAGCTCGGGGCGCTTGCGCAACTCGTCGTTGAACTGCTGCAACACTTGCGCGAGCTTCTTTGGATCGCCGTCGGCGCGGTTCTGCACATAGGCTTCGAAACCGGCGGCGGTGCCCAGACCGCGGATCGGCGGCGGATTGAACAGAAGCGCAATGCCATCGCGCATCGGTCCGCTCTTCATCGCGCCGTACCTTATCAAGTCGTAGGACGTGATCGGCCGTTCGTCCCAGGGCCTGAGGGTCACGAACATCGTGCCCGCATTGTTCTTGTTACCGCCGCCGATGAGGTCGAATCCGGTGATCGAGAAGACGTGTTCCACCGAAGGGTTCTGCGACAGCGCTTGCTGGACCCGTGCGCCGAACTTGCCGGTGCGTCCAAGCGTGGCCCCGTCGGGCAGGATCATGGCGCCGTACAGGAATCCCATGTCCTCGGAGGGCACGAAGCTGCCCGGCACGGTGCGGATCAGCCAGACGGTTCCGCCGAGCACGGCGGCAAATGCGATCAGCGTCAGCGCGGCATGCTTGAGCACCCAGCGCACGCCGGCGATATAGGCGACGGTCAGCGCCGCGAAGCCGCGGTTGAACGGCCGGAAGATCGGCGACTCCTTGTGGCTGGGCTTGAGCAGCAGCGCGCACAGCGCCGGCGTCAGCGTAAGCGCGACCGTGCCGGAGATGATCACCGAGATCGCGACTGTCACGGCAAACTGCTGGTAGAGCCGCCCGGCGATGCCGCCGAGGAACGCCACCGGGATGAATACCGCGCACAGCACCAGCACGATGGCTACCACCGCGCCGGAGACTTCGCGCATCGCCTCGATCGCCGCCTCCCGGGGCGAGAGGTCGAGTTCCGCCATCAGACGCTCGACGTTCTCGAGCACGACGATGGCGTCATCCACCACGATGCCGATGGCGAGCACCATTGCGAACAGGGTCAGCGTGTTGATCGAGAAGCCGAACGCGTACAGCCCGGCGAACGCGCCGATCAGCGATACCGGCACCGCGATTATCGGAATCAGCGTCGCCCGCCAGCTCTGCAGGAATACGAACACCACGAGCAGCACGAGCAGCGCTGCAATCAGCAGCGTGTGAATCACCTCGTTGATCGAAGCCACCACGAACCGGGTGGTGTCGAACGGAACCAGGTAGATGACGCCTTTCGGAAAGCTCTTGGACACCTCGGCCATGGTCTGCCGAACGGTTTCGGCGACTTTCAGCGCGTTCGCGCCCGACTGCAGGAAGATGGCGGTGCCGATGGTGGGCTTGCCGTCGACCGTGACGAACTGGTCGTAGGTCTGAGCGCCGAGTTCCAGGCGGGCCACGTCCTTGATGCGCAGCACGCCGCCGGGGCCGTTGGAGCGCAGGATGATATTGGCGAACTCCTCCGGTTCGATCATGCGCCCCTGGGCGGTCACGGTGTACACGAGCGACTGGTCGTCGGGCGCCGGTTCCTGGCCGATCTTGCCCGCGGCGTACTGCGCGTTCTGGGCGCGGATCGCATTTGCCACGTCGGTGGTGGTGACGCCCAGCTGGCCCATGCGGTCCGGACGCAGCCAGACGCGCATCGAATAGTCGCGCGCGCCGAAGATCGTCGCGTCGGCGACACCGGGCACCCGTCGCAACACGTCGAGCACGTTGACCGTGATGTAGTTGGACAGGAACAGCGTGTCGTAGCGCGGATCCTCCGAACTGACCGCGACCGCCATGAGGATGTCGGTCGAGCGCTTTTGCACCACCACGCCGGCGCGCTTCACGTCGTCGGGGAGCCGCGGCTGGGCGATCTGCACGCGGTTGTTGACCTGGATCGTGGCGTTGTTGATGTCGGTGCCGACTTCGAAGGTTGCCGTGATGGTCAGCGTGCCGTTCGAGGCCGAGGTCGAGTTGAAGTACAGCAGGCCCTCGACGCCGGAGAGCTGCTCTTCGATCGGCCCCGCCACGGTGCGCGCGAGCGTTTCGGCGCTGGCGCCGGGATAGGTGGCCGTGATCGTGACGGTGGGCGGCGCGATTTCAGGATACTGGGCGACCGGCAGCACCTGCGAGGCAATCAGTCCGGCGAGCGTGATGACGATCGAGATGACCGCCGCAAAGATCGGCCGGCTGATGAAGAAGCGGGACATGCGCGCTTCCTACTTCGCTGCGGCGGGAGCGGGCGCGGGTGCAGCGGCTTCCGCGCCCGTGGCCGGCGGCGCCTCGCTGACGGGCGATCCCGGCCGGATCTTGAGCAGGTTGTCGACGATCACGCGGTCGCCCGCTTTCAGTCCGCCGAGGATCATCCAGTCGGATCCCGCCCAATCGCCCGCCTTGACCGGCCGCAGAGCAGCCTTGCCTTGCGCGTCGAGCACGAACACGAGAGAGCCCTTCTCGGTCTGCAGCACGGCAGGCTGCGGGACAAGGAACACGTTGTCGCGCTCGCCGGCGACAAGCTGCACGCGCACGAACTGGCCGGGCAGCAATTGCTGCCGCGGGTTGTCGAATTCCGCGCGCAGCTGCTGGGTGGCGAGCCTTGGATCGATCTGCGTCGCGGTAAAGTTGAGGCGGCCCTTGCCGGCATACGCGGAACCGTCCGGAAGGATGAGCCGGAGTTCGGTGCCGGCTCCGCGCGAGAGACGGCCGTCGGGCAGTTTCGCGAGGTCCGATTCCGACAGGCTGAACCTCACCCAGATCGGATCGATCTGGTTGACGGTCGTCAGCAGGCTGTCGGCGCCGGTGGAGATCAGGCTGCCCTCCGAGCGCGCCGCGCGCCCGCTCACACCTGCGACCGGCGCCGTGACGAGGGTGTACGAGAAGTTCAGTTCAGCCTGTTTCACGTTCGCCTCGGCCGCCTGCACTGTCGCATCGGACAGCTTCAGGTTCGAGGTGGCGTCGTCATATTCCTTCTGGCTGATCGCCTTCTCATCGGCGAGTTGCTTGAGACGCACCGACTCGCGCTTCGCCTGCTCGTTGCGCGCCCGTTCCTGGGCGAGCTGGGCCCGCGCCTGGGCTTGCGCAATCTCGAACGGCGCCGGATCGATCTGGAACAGGGGCGCGCCGGCGCGAACCACTTCACCTTCGTTGTAGAGGCGCTTGAGCAGGATGCCCGCAACGCGCGCGCGCACTTCGACCTCCTTGGAACCCTCGACCTGGCCGACCAGCTCGAGTCTCACCGGCACGCGCTGCGGTTGCGCCACGAGGATTTTTGCCTGCACCGCAGGTGGCGGCTTTGGGGCGTCGTCGGGGCCGCCCTTTCCGCAAGCGCAGAGCACGGCGACGAGTGTCAGGCAGACGGCTGTGGTACGCGGTTTGCGGGAGATCATGCTCGCGGGCGGATGGCAGGGGGAAGCCGGCGACTATACAATCGCTCCTGTATGTTAACAAGGCATTGAGCCGGAAATGCGCAGGACCAAGGAAGACGCCGAAAAAACGCGCCAGCGCGTTATCGCCGCGGCAGCGGAAGTGTTCGCACGCCAGGGGGTGGGACGCACCTCGATGGAGCAGATCGCACGGCGAGCGGGCGTGACGCGGGGCGCCGTCTACTGGCACTTCGCCAACAAGGCCGAGCTGTATTTCGCGATGCGCGAGACGGTGACCCTGCCGATGATCGATCGCGTCGACCTGGCATTGAAACGGGGCGGCGAGGCGGACGCGCTGGGCGCGATCGAAGATATGCTGACCGGCATCCTCGATGCGCTGGAGTCTCACCGGGCCACGCGCCGCGTGCTGCAGATCATCCACTACAAGTGCGAATACGTGGACGAATTCGCCGCCGAGCTCGATACGCATCGGCTGCGCACCGGCGAATTCGTCGCCAAACTCGCCAGGGCGTACCGGAAGGCGAACCTCGCGGGCGCCCTGCGCGCCGGCCTCCAGCCCGAGCTCGCAGCGCGCGATACTTGCGCTTTCACGGTGGGCTTGATCCGCATGTGGCTGATGGACGAGGGCGGCGTTCTGGTGCTGCGGCAGGCGCGAAGCGTGATCAAAGCGCACGTCGCCGGCCTGCGCGCAGTCAGGTCGAGGGATCCGGGATGACCACAGACCACGCGACGAAGCCGAAGCGCTGCTGATGCGCGCGAGCGAGATGGGTGCGACCGGCCGCTACCAGCTCGAGGCGGCGGTGCAGTCGGCGCACGTCGTGCGCCGGCGGCCCGGCCTCGGGCCTCGCGGCGCTCGACGAGGTGGCCGATGATGCGAGGCGCGCGCAACGGCTACGCCGCGGCGGCCGAACAGGCGTACCAGCGCGCGATCGGCCTGGAACGCGATCCGGCCGCGCGCCGTTTCCTGCAGCAGCGCCGCATCCAACTGCATTGATTCCGGATGATCGGGGCCGAGTGGCTGCCGCCGCTCTGTAAACACATCGCCGATCGCTACGAGCACCTGGTGCGCTACACCAGAGGCTAACCCGCGCGACCCTACATACAATCTATCGTTGCTCGAGGAGGGACGACAGGTCTTCGGCATGCTCCTCTTCGCTGGCGAGTATTCCCTCCAGCATGCGGTGCGTGGTCGGATCCTGATCGCCGAGGCAGGCGATCATCTCGCGATCGCTCTCGATCGCGATTCACTCGGCAATCAGATCTTCCTTGAACATGCTCTTGAGCGAGTCTCCCTCGACGTATTCCGCATGGCTGCGTGCCGCCAGGCCGTTTCCGGCGGCGTCCTCTCGAAGCCCCAGACCGGGTTCTCACCTTCGATCAATCCGTCCTCCGGTTGAGGTACGCTCATCGTCATGCCAGCGCCGCGCACCGAGACCGCAGTCGCGTTCACCGTTCGCGAGAAATTCTCCTGGACCCTCGCGAGCCTGAAGCGCCTGTACGCGTTCGCTGGCGCGCCGTTCACACTTTACATCGTCGACGGGTACTACCCTGCACCCGTGCAGGCCGAGCTGGACGCTTTTCTTGCCGGCAGGGAAAACGTCGTGCGGATCACGGCGGAGCGCTATCTCTACCCGAGCGAGGCGTTGAACGCCGTCGTCGAAAGGATCTCTGAACCGTATCTTTTCCTGGTGCAAAACGACGTCCTGATCGGCCGGGACACGCTGAAGTCACTGCTGGAGACGGCGAAGGAGGTCGGCTGCGACGTGGTAGCGCCGCTCGTCCTGGACACCGACAACGGCGCGCCCGCCGTCCATCGCGACGTCGACAAGCCATTGATATTCTGCGAGGACGGCGGCCGCATCTACGTAACGCGCGGCGGAGAGCCCGAGCGCCGGCGCGGACGCCGCCGCGCCTATTTCTTCGAGATGCATTGCTTGTTCATGAGGACGGATGCGGCCCGCGCGGTGTGCCCGCTTCCGCCTCTGAGCGTGCATGAGCATTTCGATCTCGGCATCGCCCTATGGCGAATGGGCAAGGAAGCATTTCTCGACCACCGCGCGCGGGTCCTGTACATGGACACCCCGCCCCTGCCTCTGCGCGACTTCGAGGTTCCCTATTTCCGCTTCCGATGGGACCCCGCGCGTGCGCGCCAGTCGGACCAATACGTCCGAAGCAAGTGGCGCATCGCGGATCTCTTCGACGGAATGTCGTTCATCGCCCGGCAGTTCACCGCGCTCCGCCCCGAAGCGATACTGACCCGCTACGATTCCGCCCTGGAAGCCGACACCTGGCCGGAGGAAATCCCGGGCGCGTGAAGTACCGACGAGGCGAGCGCCGCCTCGCAGCGCCGGACCATGGTCGCCAGCGCCGCATGGCGATCGTGGCTCCGGTAGCGGGCGGAGAACTCGCTCGCCTTTTGCGCATAGCCCGGCTTGCAGGAGACATCACGCAGGGCGGCGCCAAAATCGGCGTTGGCCGTGTCGGGCGCGATGCCAAGTCCTGCGCCCTGGCGGACCACGCGCCGTGTGATCAGGAACTGCTCCAGTTGGGTCGGGAGCAGCAGGACCGGCTTTCCCGCGAGCAGCGCCTGCGCCGTCATCTGGTGGCTTGCGTGGCACAAGACGAGGTCGCACTGCGGCAGGAGCTGCGATACCGACATCGGCTCGCCCGTGAGAAAAATGCACTCGCCTTGCCTCTGCTGCAACGATGGATCGGCGTTCCGGCATAGCATCAGCGTCGGCGCCTTCAGCTGCTCGAGGGATTCCAGCAGCCGCGGGAGCCCCGCATAGTAGTTGTAGAGGTAAGCGAACACCCGCGGCCCGCGGCCGACCGGCCACTCCGGGCACAGCGTCCCTTCTCCAGAATCCGGAATGCCGTAGTAGTCGGCCGGGCCGCGCTCCGGGTAGATGTCCAGCTCGGGATAGGTCAGGAGCATCGCGCGTCCGACGAATAGATCGCCGATCGTGGCAATGGGTGCGACGCCGAAGGCCGCGAGCACCTCGTTCATGGATCCGACCACTCTGCGGTCGGCCTCCTCGACCCGGGCGCGCGGCGTCGGCTCCCAGTCGCGCAGCGGAGGCGACGGCATCACCGGCGGCGGGATGTGGAAGCCCTGGGAAATCTCCAGGCTCGGAATTCCGAGCGTGCGCGCCGCAATATGCGCGGCCGGCGCCACGCTGGCGATCACTTCGTTCGAGAGCCACAGCCGCTCGCGCCAGGCGTCGACGAGTTGCTTCAGGGCGCGCGGATCATGGTAGCCGAAATTGTGGAGGATCTCGCCGAAATTGAGCGGGTTCTCGAACACGGGCGGGCCGACCCAGTTCGGCGCGCCTTCGCGCGGGATATCAGCCGCCTCCTTGAAATCGGCGCCGGCGCCGGAATCCTTGAGCAGGAACCTGATCTCATGACTGCGCGACTTGAGCGCGCGCGCCACCGGCAGCAGCGTGCTCACGTGGCCGGTGTGCCCGCCCAGTTCCCAGGCGAAATCGATGTGCGCCAATGCAGCAACCCCCGAAAACGGCAAGGCCCGCATGGTAGCGGGCCCCGCAATTATGCGATGCAGACGCGGCTAATCGAAGCAGACGTCCCCGCGCGCGCCGGCGATCGGGGCCGAGCCAGTGGAGCTGAACGTTTGCGGCGGATTCACCTGCGGCAGGTTGGGAGGCGGCGGCCGCAGTATCTGGGGCGTGCGCTTGACCGGGACGGCAAAGTGCTCGACCTTCTGGTGCAGCCGGGGCGCGATAAGCGCGCGGCCAAAAAGTTCTTCCGCAACCTGCTCAAGGCTCTAAGATACGTCCCGCGCGGGATCATCACGGACCGCAGGCTGCCGCGCAAGTGCAATCCCGAACGCGGCATCGCGCCGGTGCGGCCGGGAGACCGGTAAGATAGCCGACGTCATACCTGTCAACAGGGCTTCATACGGTCTCGAACCGCAAGACTTCGGCCTCTCGCAGGACCACGCCCAAAGCGAGGCACGACCCTGCGAGCGACCGGTTGCTCCGCTTCGCCGTCGAAGCGGGCGACCTGTTGCCGTGGGAGTGGAACATCGCCAGCGACACATTCCGCTGGGGTGCCCCGCCCACTTGGCTGCTGGGACCCCTGCCGAAAGGCGCATCGGCGTATCCGGACCTGCGTCAGGTGGTGCACCCCGAGGATCTGGAGAGATTTCTTGCCGCGGGCGGCGAAGCGACGGCCCGTACCGGCACATACCAGATCGAGTTCCGCGTCGTTCGCGGCGACGGCACGGCGCGCAATATTCTGGCACGCGGTCATTCGCGCGCTGAATCGGGTACCAAGCCGACATCCATAATCGGCGTCATTATCGATATCGAGGCGCGCAAACACGCGCAGGATGTGGCGGAGACTCTTACGGCTGCACAACGGGCCCTGCTCGACAGCCTGCCGGACGTCACCTGGCTGAAGAACACGCAGGGCCACCTCACCGCCGTGAATCGCGCGTTCGGGGAGCGTTACGGAATGGCACCGGAAGCCGCCGTCGGCAAGACCGATTTCGACATTTATCCGGACGACAAGGCCCTCACGCTTCGCAGCGAAGACGCCCAGATCATGTCCTCGCGCCTGCCTGTGCGTTATGAATCCACGCAGAACGTCGACGGCCGGGACTACTGGGTTGAAGTGGTCAAGGCCCCCATTTTCGATGCGGCAGGCAACGTCATCGGAACAGTCGGCACTTCGCGCGACATCTCCGCGCGCAGGGTGGCAGAGCGCGACATGCGCGACTCGGAGCAGCGATTCCGCATGCTGGCCGAGCTCTCCTCGGACTGGTTCTGGGAGCAGGACAGCGAGTTCCGGTTCGTCAATTTCGTCGCAAAACCCACCGTCGGGCTCGATTTCTCGCGGCTTATCGGCAAGCGTCGCTGGGAGGTACCTACCGAAGGGGTGACTGCAGATCAGTGGAATGCCCATCGCGCCACGCTGGAGGCACACCTGCCTTTCCACAACCTGCAATACGTTTCAATGCAACCCGAGGGCTCGCCCCGGTGGTTCAGCATCAGTGGCAAGCCCTCTTATGACGAGAATGGGCGCTTTACCGGTTATCGCGGCGTCGGACGCGATGACACCGATCGCGTCAACGCAGAAGCCGAATTGCGCCTTGCGAAAGAGCGGCTCCAGATGGCGCTGGAGGGCTCGCGCCTGGTGTTGTGGGACACCGACCTCACGACCGGGGATGTATACCTTTCGGAAGACTGGGCGCGCCTGCTCGGATTTCCGCCCGGGGAAACCCGTATTACGTCGGACGATCTGATGGCCATGGCGCATCCGGACGATCGGCCGGAAGTGCGCCGGCTCTCGCGGGAGACATTGCGCGGCATTCGTGACGAATACATGCTCGAGCACCGGGTTCGCGCTGCGGACGCCAGTTGGAAGTGGATACTGTCGCGCGGGCGCGTCAGCGCGCGCGACGCTGCCGGCAAGCCGATCCGGATGAGCGGCACCAACCTCGACATCACCGGGCGCAAGTCGATGGAAACCTCCCTGCACCAGGCGCTCCGCCAGAGCGAAACGCTGCTCGAAACGACGCCCACCGCGATTGCGGTGATACTTGACCGCGTCATCCTGCGCTGCAATCCCGCAATGGAAC
>JBGOTT010000038.1:0-20055 GCA_041476585.1 Gammaproteobacteria bacterium
CTGGCGGCGGCCCATTGGCCGTTGATGTAGAACTTGTCGCGGATCAGCATGGTGATGTCCCGGGAATGGTGAGAGGCGCGGTCGACCGTGCAGTCGACCAGACAGGGCGTGGATTATACTGCCCTGCAACACTCAACCAAGGAGGTTTCGCAGCATGTCACGCAAGGGAAAGGCGGTCGTCGCACGCGAATTGAACAAGCCGGTACTCGTCGAGGAAGTGACCTTCGACTCGCCCAAGCGCGGGGAAGTGGTGGTGAAGATCGAAGCCGTGGGCGTGTGCCACTCGGACCTCTCGGGAACCAATGGCACGATCGCGCTGCCGCTGCCGCTGATCCTGGGGCACGAGGCGGCGGGCACGGTGATCGAGGCGGGCGAGGGCGTCACCGAGCTTGCCGTCGGGGATCACGTCCTGGCGAACTGGATCTACATGTGCGGCCGCTGCCACTACTGCAACATCGGGCGGCCGGTGCTGTGCGACCAGCAGGGCAAGGCGCTGTATACGATGCTCGACGGCACGCACCGCACGCACGACGCCGCCGGCAAGGCACTCAATGTCTTCTCCGGCGTCGGCGTGATGGCCGAATACGCCGTAGTGCACGAGCGCAGCCTCGTGAAGTACGATCCCAAAGTGCCCGCCGACCGCGCGGCGCTGGTGGGCTGCGCGGTCACCACCGGGGTAGGGGCCGCGATCAACACCGCAAGAGTGCAGCCCGGCTCGATCTGCGGCGTGTGGGGCGCGGGCGGCGTCGGCCTCAACGTGATTCAGGGCTGCGCCATCGCCGGCGCCGAGCGCATCATCGCCATCGATACCAGCGAGGCGAAGCTCGCGTTCGCGAAGAAATTCGGCGCCACCGAGGTGATCAAGGCCATGCCGGGCGAGGATCTGACCAAGCAGTTGAAAAAATCCACGGGCGGGGGCCTGGACTACGCCTTCGAGTGCATCGGCTCCGGCGAGGTCGCGGCGGCGGCCTACAAGGCGATCCGCAAAGGCGGCCTCGCAGTGGTGGTGGGCGTCGCGCCCGCGAGCGCGTTCACCTCTGTAGTGACGCGCTCGCTTCCATTCGAGGAGAAAACCCTCACCGGCAGCTACTTCGGTTCGGCGCGTCCACGCGAGGACTTTCCGAGGATGCTTTCGCTTTACGCGGCGGGCAAGCTCAAACTCGACGAACTGATCACCAAGCGCTACAAGATCGACGAAGCGCCGCAGGCCTTCGCCGACCTCGAATCCGGCAAGAACGCGCGCGGCGTGATCGTGTTCTAAAAAAGCGGGGTCAGAGCCCGCATTTCACCAGCGCGCGGGCGGCTTTTTCGAAATCACGATGGTGCTGCCTTCCCGCCGGACGTAGCCGCCCGCGGAGAGGTCGGAGAAGATCCGGCTGATCATCTCCCGGGAGCAGCCCACGCGCTGCGCGATGTCCTTCTGCGTGAGCTTTTCGGGGATTACCAGCTTGCCGTCCACCGCCTCGGCGAGTTCGAGCAACAGCCGCGCCACGCGCCCGTAGACGTCCATCAGAGCGAGGTCGCGCATGCTCTCGGTCATTACCCGCACGCGGTGCGCGAGCTTGCGGATCATGTGCTGCGCGAAATCCGGGATCTCGGATAGAAGCTGGTTCAGCTCGGCGCGGTGCACCACCGCGCAGCGGCAGTCCTCCAGCGCGGCCACCGAAGCCGAGCGGGGGCCTCCGTCCAGGGTCACTTCGCCAAAATATTCGCCCGAGCCCATGCGATTCACCTCCAGCTCGCGGCCGTCGGCTGCGGAGACGTACGCCCGCACGCGGCCAGCCAGCAGCACGTACAGCGTATCGGTGTCGTCGCCCTCCATGACGATGACTGCGTGCCTCGGGAAACTGCGTACTGAGGAGCGCTTGGCGATTTGCCCGAGCAGCGCATCAGGAAGCGCTTCGACCGGAGCGGGTTTCATGGCGCGCCCATTCTAAGCGTGAATATGTCACACCGCAGAAGTGCCTTCGTTCGCTGACCCGCCCGCCTTGCGGGCCTAGTCTCGGCCTGCGGTACAAGCAACGGAGGCGATCAAGATGACCTGGGAACACGTGCGATTTCTGGCCCTGCTGATTCCTACCTGGCTGTTGCTGGGCGCGGCCGCGGTTTCGCTCTCCGTGCCTTCGAAGAGCCGGGCCGGACATCCCGACGAGGACATCGTGCAGGCCAGCCTGTCGCCGTGCAGGGATTCAGGCGGCGCTGCAGCGCAACAGCGCCAGGGAGAGGAGTAGGCTTACGCACCCAAGGGGGTGCGCTTGAGCAGGATCGTACGAAGGCAGTTCTTGTTTGGGGCAGGTGCGCTGCTCGTTGCGCCGCTCCGCGCCGCGCTCTTGCTCGCGCTTCTCGCATTGCCGATCGCCGGTGGCGCGCAGCCGCGCATCGGCGTGATCGAGTACGGCAACGAGACCAGCCCGGGCGTTATCACCTACCTCGAGGCCTTGCGCGAGCTGGGCTATGCAGAGCCGCGCTCGCTGGCCATCGAGCGGCGCTTCGCCCAAGCGCGGCCGGAGCGCTTCGCTGAACTGGTAGACGAGTTGGTGCGCGCACGCGTGAAGGTGATCTTCACGCAGGACCACGATATTCCGCAGGTGGCGAAGCGGATTGCGCCGGGCACGTCGATCGTGACGGCCGGCAGCCTGCTCGCCTACGGCGCCGACATCCTGGACCTGATGCGGCGCGCCGCGGCGCAGACCGACAAGATTCTCAAGGGCGCGAAGGCGGGCGAGTTGCCGGTTGAGCAGGCCAGCCGTTTTGTGCTGGTGGTAAATCTGAAGACCGCAAAGGCGCTGGGCGTCACCATTCCGCAATCGGTGCTGCTGCGCGCGGATGAGGTGATCCAGTGAAGCGGCGCCGAGTCATTGCGATCCTCGCTCTTGCGATTGCGATGCCGTTTTGCGCCGGGGCGCAGCAGGCGCGGAAGGTGCACAGGATTGGTCTCCTTTACAACAACCGAGGTCCGCACCTCGAGGCTTTCGCGCGAGGCCTGCACGAGCTCGGGTATATCGAGGGACGCAACGTAGTGGTAGAGCGCCGGAGTGCGGATGGGCGGTCGGAACGCCTGCCGAAGCTTGCGGCCGAACTGGTCCGTCTCGACGTTGACGTTCTTGTTGCACCCGATCCTCCGTCGGCGTTCGCCGCGAGGGCCGCGACGAAGACCATCCCGATCGTGATGCGAAGCAGCAATGACCCCGTCGAGGCTGGGCTCGTGTCGAACCTGGCACGCCCCGGGGGGAACATCACGGGGGTGTACTCGCTTTATGCCGAACTGACTCCCAAGAGGCTCGAATTGCTCAAGGAAGCGATCCCCGGATTAACGCGCGTGGCAGTTTTGCGGAATTCCGGTTTTCCGGGCTCGGCGTCGGTGTGGAGCGAGACTCAGGTCGCCGCAAGGGCGTTGGGCCTGGAGGTTTACTCCTTGGACGTGCGGCGAGCGGAGGAGCTCGATGGCGCGTTCCATGCCGCGTCGGCGGCGCGTGCCGGGGCCCTCATCACACTCAGGAATCCCCTCATCGTCGTAAACAGATCGCAGCTCGTAACACTGGCTGCACAGACCCGAATACCTGTCATGTATGACGAGCGGGAGTTTATCGACGCGGGTGGACTCATCGCCTATGGCGCGAATCTCGATGACCTGTATCGTCGCGCTGCAGGCTACGTGGACAAGATCCTCAAGGGCGCCAAACCGGGGGATCTGCCTGTAGAGCAACCGACGAAGTTCGAGTTGATCGTCAACATGAAAACCGCGAAGGCGCTCGGCATCACGATCCCGCGATCGATCCTGGTACGCGCGGACAAGGTGATTGAATGAACAAGCGCCGCACTGCTCTGCTCGCTCTGGCGGCATTGGGCGTCGCCGGACGGCTGCCCGTTGCGCACGCGCAGCGCGTGTACCGCATCGCAGTTCTCATCCAAGGCTCGGAACGCACACAGGGGGCGCGGTTCGAGGCGTTGCGCACGGGACTCAAGGCACTCGGTTACGTCGAAGGGAAAAACCTCAGCCTGTCGGTGCGCTGGAACGAAGGTAGCATGGAGCAGCTGCCCGATCTGGCGGCGGAGCTGCTGCGCGACAAACCGGATGTGTGCGTGGCCGCGCCGGGGGTCGCCGCCGCGGCCGTGCACAAACTCACGCGTATGGTGCCGATCGTAATGGCGAGCGGCGCCGGCGCCGTGCAAGCCGGCATCGCCCAGAGCCTCGCGCGCCCAGGTGGCAACGTGACCGGGCTGACCAACCAAGGCGACGAGCTGACCCAGAAGCAGATTGAATTGCTGAAAACGATCGTTCCCGGTATCTCGCGCCTGGGCGCCCTCACCACCGGCGTGTCGCCCGTCCACGATGAGATGTGGCGCGGCGCGCTGCAGGCTGCGCAGGCGTTGAAGCTGAAGTTGATCGAAGTGCGCGTTGGCGCGCCCGGCGATCTCGCGCGGCTAGATTCTAGTTGCGGCAAAGGAGGCTGCCAGGCGTTGCTCGTAATGCTCGATCCGCAACTGGCGAACTGGCGTGCCCAGATCATCCATAGTGCCGCGCGGTTGCGGCTGCCGGCGATTTATTTTGCTCCGGAATTTGCGCTGGAGGGCGGCCTGATCAGCTACGCCACGAACGGGGAAGAGTTGTGGCGCCGTGCCGCCACCTATGTAGACAAGATCCTCAAAGGCGCGAAGCCAAGCGAGTTGCCGATTGAGCAGCCGACCAAGTTCGAGCTGGTAATCAACATGAAGACCGCCAAGACGCTCGGCCTCACCATTCCGCAATCGGTGCTGCTGCGCGCGGATGAGGTCATCCAGTGATCGGCCGGCGCCCGGAATGCACACCAGCCTCTGGCATAATTGGCACATATGTGTCTATGTGTCTGAATGGAGCCTGCCATGGAGAACCCGGTTCGCTGGTCGCTGAAGGTGTCGAGGGAAACGGACGAAGCGCTGCGCGCCCACCTCGGCCGGTCCGGTGGACGCAAGGGGGATCTTTCGAGATTCGTGCAGGAAGCGGTCGAGGCGCGGCTCAAAGCGGAGACGCGCTCGACGGGAAAGCGGGCACCAGCGGCCGGCACCCGGGACGGACTTGCCGAGGCGCTGGCGGAGATCCGGGCGCGAACACGGACGCTGTCGAAGTCGCGCTTCGAGAAGCTGGTGACGGAGGCCGTGGCGTACGCGCGCAAGCGGCGCTGAGCGGTGCTCGTCATCCTCGACACCAACGTCCTGCTGAGCGCGCTGCGCGCCGGGCGCAGCCCGCCGGCGGAGATCGTGGATGCATGGCGCAAGGGACGCTTTCGGCTGGTGACGAGCCTCGAACAGATCGAGGAGTTCAGGCGGGCGGTGCGCTACCCGAAATTGCGCTCCTACCTTCCGCGCGGTGCGGTCGGTCGCGTGGTCAACGAGTTGCACTCGGCAGAGGTGCTGCTCGAGCGCCTGCGGCGCGCGGGCGATTCGCCGGATCCGGGCGACGACTACCTGCTGGCGATGGCGATCGCGGCCGGCGCCGATTTCCTCGTCACCGGCGACAAGCCTCTGCTTGCCGTGAAGCGGGCCGGGCACGCACGGATCGTTCCGCCGCGCCGCTTCGCTGCAATGCTCGCCCGCTGAGCGCGCCGTGGCCAGCTGCTGTGCGGCGCGCGGATGAGGTCATTCAGCAACGAGGTATCCCATGAAAGCACTGCTGACATTTCTGATTTTCCTTTCACTGCTCGGCGCTGCCCAAGCGCAGGAGAAGATGGCCCGCGTGGGCTACCTGACCTGGAAGGACTCCGGCCCGTATCACGAGGCGACCACGAAAGGCTTCATTGCCGGATTGCGCGATGAAGGCTACATCGAAGGCAAGAACCTCGTGATCGAGCGCCGTTCCGCGGACCACGACCCAGAGCGCTTCAAGATCCTCGCACGCGAACTGGCCGCCGCCAAGGTGGATGTGTTCTTCGCCCCGGCGACGCCGATGGCCACCGCGGCGTGGCGCGCAGATCGCAACACGCCGATCGTGATTGCCACTATTCTGGATCCGGTCGCGCTCGAGTTCGTGAAATCGCTCGCGCGGCCCGGGACGCGGGTTACCGGCGTCACCACCATGAACAACGAACTCAACGGCAAGCGCCTGCAGCTGCTGATGGAGGCGGTGCCCGGGCTGAAGAAAGTCGGCATCGTGGTGGACGAGGCGATGCGCGATGCCTGCACGCAGGAGGTGGATAACATGAACATGGCGGCGAAGAAGCTCGGGTTGGCGCTGGTGTACGTCCACGTTGACCGGACGGAGGCGATCGACGCAGCCTTCCACAAGCTGTCCGTCGCGGGAGCGCAGGCGGTCACCACCACGCTGATGAGCACGCGCAATGGTCTGGAGAAGGAATATGCCGACGCGGCACTGAAGTACCGGCTGCCGTCGATGCACGAAATGGACTATGGTCCCAGCCTGGGCGGCCTTATCAGCTACGGCCCGGACTTCGGCGACGTGTTCCGGCGCGCCGGGCACTACGTCGGCCGCATTCTGAAGGGCGGCAGGCCGGCGGAGATGCCGATGGAGGAGCCGCGCGAGTTTCGGTTGACCGTGAATCTGAAGACCGCGAAGGCGCTCGGCATCACGGTACCGCAATCGGTGCTGCTGCGGGCGGATGAGGTGATTCAGTGATCGATCGCCGTCGCTTTCTCGCCGCGAGTGCTGCGATGCCGCTCGCGTCCGCGTGGCCGGCGTTCGCCCAGCAGGCACGCATCCCGCGCATCGGCTATCTCGTGCTCCCGTCGCTCACGGAGTTGCCTTCGCGCGAGCGGCAGGCGTTTCTCGACGGGTTGCGTGAACTCGGCTATGTGCCGGGCAGCACCATCGAGATCGTCTACGCGTCGGCGGAGAACGAAGCGGAGTTTCTCGAGGCGGCCTGCGCCGACCTGGTCAGGCTGAAGGTCGATCTGATCGTGACCGCGGGTGCGCTAGCATCCATCGCCGCGCAAAAGGTGACGCGCAGCGTTCCGATCGTGATGCTGGCGCTGGGCGACGCGATCGGGATCGGTCTGGTGAAATCTCTTGCGCGGCCCGGCGGCAATCTGACCGGAGTGTCGTTCCTCTCGACCGAATTGGCCGGAAAGCGCATGCAGTTGTTGAAGGACCTGCTTCCGGGGGCGAAACGCATCGCGGTGATGTGGAATCCGGAAAACCCGAACTCGCTCAACGAAAAGCGCGCGGCGATCGCCGGGGCGCGCACCCTCAAGCTGGCGACCCAGGATCTGCCCGTCGCGTCCGATCGCGCGCTGGCCGCGGCGATGAAGTCTCTCGAGAGCCACAGGCCCGACGCGCTCTACGTCACGTTCGAAGGCGGACTGATCGCCGAGCATCGCAGCGAGATCGCTGAATTCGGCATGCGCCATCGCGTGCCGATCGTCTCCGGGTGGACTTCCCTCACTGAAGCGGGCGCGCTGTTCAGCTATGCGCCGGATATTCCGGTGATCTTTCACCGCGCCGCGCATTACGTGCAGCGCATCCTGCAGGGCGCGAAGGCGGGCGACCTTCCGATCGAGTTGCCGACCAAGGTCGAATTGGTGCTGAATGCGAAAACCGCGCGCGCGCTCGGGGTGAAGTTTCCTCAAGAGCTTCTGCTGCTCGCCGACCGGGTGATAGAGTAAACAGCCTGCCATGAAGCCCGCCGAGTTCATCATCACGGAGAACGTCGCCGCGCCGCGTATCCACCGCGGGCGGCTGTTCCGCAAGTACTTCCTGCTGATCCTCGCGCTGGTGTGCGGCGTGCTGCTGGTTTCCGGCGGCATCAGCGTGTACTTCGCCTACCAGGAAAACAAATCGGCGCTTGCCAGCCTGCAGCACGAAAAGGCGATCGCCGCCGCGTCGCGGATCGAGCAGTTCATCCGCCAGATCGAACAGCAGCTCGGCTTCGCCGCGCTGCCGCAGCTGGGCGCCGAGGGCATCGAGCAGCGCAGGATCGAATTCCTGAAGTTGCTGCGCCAGGTGCCGGCGGTCACCGACATCGCGCAACTCGACTCGAAAGGCAACGAACTGCTGGCGGTGTCGCGCCTGGCGATGGACGTGGCGGGTTCCTCGAAGGACCGCTCGCAGGACCCGGCGTTTCTCGGTGCGAAGCCGGGGCAGACGTGGTACGGACCGGTGTACTTCAGGAAGGAAACCGAGCCGTACATGGCGATTGCGGTGCGCTCGGGCGGCGAGGCGGGTGCGGTCACGGTGGCCGACGTCAACCTGAAATTCATCTGGGACGTGGTCACGCGCATCAAGATCGGCGACAAGGGCAAGGCCTATGTCGTGGATGGCACCGGGCACCTGGTGGCCGATCCGGATATCGGGCTGGTGCTGCGCAAGACCGATTTCTCCGGGCTCGCGCACGTCAAGGCCGCGTTTGACGGCCTCGCGACGAGCGACGAGCCGGCGCGGCTCGCGCGCGACCTCTCGGGCAAGGAGGTCCTGACTGCGTTCGCCGGCGTCGAGCCGCTCGGCTGGAAGGTGTTCGTCGAGCAGCCGGTCGCGGAGGTGTACGCGACGCTCAACGCCACCATCGTGCGCACCGGCGTGCTGATGGTGGCGGGGTTGCTGTTCTCGGCGCTCACGGCATTGTGGCTCGCGCGCAGCATGGTGCGCCCGATCCGCACGCTGCAGGAAGGCGCGCAGAGGATCGGTGCGGGCGAACTCGAACAGAAGATCGAGGTGAAGACCGGCGACGAACTCGAGACGCTGGCGGACCAGTTCAACGACATGACCGTGCGGCTGCGCGAGTCCTACGGCAACCTTGAGCGCAAGGTCGAGGAGCGCACGGGGGAACTGACCGAATCGCTCGAGTACCAGACGGCGATCAGCACGGTCCTCCGCGTGATCAGCGAGTCGCCGACCGATGTCACGCCGGTGTTCGAGGCCATCCTGGATAGTGCAGTGCGGCTGTTCGACAGTCCAATTGCAGGGGTGTTCCGGTACGACGGGCAATTGGTTCATCTGGTAGCCACCCGTAACTGGTCGCCTGAGGCGATCGAGGACGCGCGCCGGATGTATCCGGGACCGCCCACTCCGCAGATGATTTCCGGCCGGGTGATCACGGCGGGCAAGGTCCTGACCATTGAAGACACCCAGTCAGACCCGCTCTATGACAAGACCACGGCCAACGCCGGGAACTGGCGCCGCCTGATCGGCGCGCCGATGCTCAAGGACAGCGCGCCTGTCGGCGTGATCGTGGTCGCCTGGCCAGATCCGGGAAAGACGCCGGACCGCCAGGTGGATCTGCTCAAGACCTTCGCCGACCAGGCGGTGATCGCGATCGAGAACGTCAGGCTGATCAATGAGACAAAGGAGGCGCTCGATCAACAAACCGCGACCAGCGAGATCCTGCGCGTGATCAGCAGTTCCCCGACCAACGTCCAGCCGGTATTCGAAGCGATCGCCCAAGGCGGAGCGCACCTGTTCGAGGATGCCCATATCTGGGTGGTGCTGCGCGACGGCGAAGCGATCCAGGCGGCGGCGATCTCCGAGCGCAACCCCGAGCGGATTGCGAAGTGGCGCGCCGCGTTTCCGACGCCGCTTACGCACGACTACCTGAATGCCACGGCGATCCTCGACCGGAAGATTGTCGACATCCCCGACGTGCAGGAGCTTCCGCAACCGCTCAAGCCCGGTACCGCGAATTTCGCCGCGACCGGCTATCGCGCGATCACCATTACTCCGATGATGCGGGGAGACGAAGGCATCGGCGCGATCGGCGTGGCGCGGCTCAAGCCGGGGCCGCTGCAGCCGAAGCAGATTGCGTTGCTGAAGACCTTCGCCGACCAGGCGGTGATCGCGATCGAAAACGTGCGATTGTTCAACGAGACGAAGGAAGCGCTCGATCAGCAGAAAGCATCGGCCGAGGTGCTGGGAGCGATCAGCAGCTCGATCGCCGACACCGAGCCGGTGTTCGACAAGATCCTGGAGAGTTGCCAGCGGCTGTTCGAGGGTCATGTGATGGGTCTCACACAGGCCTCCGGCGGCGGAATGCTCGAGTTGGTCGCCTACCTCGGGCCGAACCGCGAGGAAATGCAACGCATCTTCCCGCTTCCGCTTTCGCACGAAAGCGCATCGGGTCGCGCCATCCTCGAGCGAACCGTGATCGAGTACGCGAACGTGCACAAGGGCGCGGACGTTCCCGATGGCGTGCTCAAGGCGCATCGAAGCGCCGGTATTCGCTCCTTTATCTTTGCGCCCATGCTGTTCGAGGGACGCGGCATCGGCACGCTGTGGGTGGCGCGCTCGTTCCCGGGTGCCTTCAGCGAGAAGCAGATCGCGCTGCTCAAGACTTTTGCGGACCAGGCCGTGATCGCAATTCAGAATGCGCGCCTTTTCACCGAGACCAAGGAGGCGCTCGAGCAGCAAACCGCGACCTCGGAGATCTTGCGCGTGATCTCGAGCTCGCCGACCGACACGCAACCGGTGTTCGACGCGATCGTGAAGAATTGCCACTCGCTGTTTACCGGCAGCCGCGTCGCGCTCGGGCTGGTGCACGATGACCGGATCGATGTGCGCGCGAGCGTCGGCGAGGCGGGCGCGGCCGATTCCTACGAGATGGCGATGGATCGCGGCAGCGGGCTGGCGACCTGCATCCTGGAGGCACGCACCATCCACCTGCCCGATCTGGCGGCGGCGTCCCGGGAATTCCCGCGGCTGCAGCAGATGCTTGCTGCGGGATATGGCTCGGGCCTGTTCACGCCTCTCATGCGCGAGGGCAAGCCGACCGGTGCCATCTCGGTGCTGCGTGCGGCGCAGGGAGTGTTCTCGGAAAAGGAGATTGCTCTGCTCAAGACCTTCGCCGACCAGGCGGTGATCGCGATCGAGAACGTGCGCCTATTCAACGAGATCCAGGAGAAGAGCCGCCAACTCGAAATCGCGGACAAGCACAAGTCGGAGTTCCTCGCCAACATGTCGCACGAGCTGAGGACGCCGTTGAACGCGATCATCGGTTTCTCGGAGGTGCTGATCGAGCGCATGTTCGGCGAGCTGAACGAAAAGCAGGACGATTACCTGAAGGACATCCACTCCTCGGGCAAGCACCTGCTTTCGCTCATCAACGACATCCTCGACCTGTCCAAAATCGAAGCGGGCAGAATGGAGCTCGATGTCGGCGCGTTCGACGCGGCCTCGGCCATATCGAATGCCATGACGCTGGTGCGCGAGCGGGCGCAGCGCCATGGCATCGCGCTTGGCCTCGAAGTGGATCCGCAGATCGGCGAGATCCGCGCCGACGAGCGCAAGTTCAAGCAGATCCTGCTCAACCTGCTGACCAACGCGGTGAAGTTCACTCCCGACGGTGGAAAGATCGGCGTGCACGCGCAGCTCGCAGGAGGGATGCTCGAGGTGGCGGTGAGCGACACCGGCATCGGCATCGCCAGGGAGGACCAGGAAGCGGTATTCGAGGAGTTCCGCCAGGTCGGACGCCACTACACCAACAAGCAGGAGGGCACGGGCCTCGGCCTCGCGCTGACGAGACGCTTTGTCGAACTGCACGGCGGGACCATTCGCCTGGAAAGCGAGCCGGGCAAGGGCTCGACCTTCACCTTCACCATCCCGAGCCAGCCATGAGCCTGATCCTGATCGTCGAAGACAACGAAAAAAACATGAAGCTCGCGCGCGACATCCTGCAGGTAAAGGGCTATTCCACGCTCGAGGCGATCACCGGCGAGGAGGGCGTGCGCCTGGCAAAACAGAACAAGCCCGACCTGGTGCTGATGGACATCCAGCTGCCGGACATCAGCGGCATCGAAGCCTTCCGGCAGTTGCGCGCCGATCCGCAGACCGCGGCGATCCCGGTGGTGGCGCTCACCGCGTCGGTCACGCCGACGGATCGCACCCAGATCAGCCAGGCCGGCTTCAGCGCGTTCCTCGGCAAGCCGATCGACCTGAAGGATTTCCTCGCGACGGTGAAGCGCCTGGTCGAAAGCGGGGGGCGATGAGCGCGCAGCCGAGAGTTCTAGTCGTCGACGACACGCCGGCCAACGTCAAGCTGCTGGTGGATGTGCTCACGGCGAAGGGCTACGCCGTGTCCTCCGCCGTCAACGGCGAAGAGGCGCTCGCGAAGGTGGCCGCCGATTCGCCCGACCTGGTGCTGCTCGACATCATGATGCCGGGGCTCTCGGGCTACGACGTGTGCCGCAGGCTCCGCGCGGACCCGGCGACCGCACTGCTGCCGGTGGTGCTGTGCACCTCGCTCGACCCGCAGCAGGAACGCGTGAACGGGATCGAGGCGGGAGCGGACGATTTCCTGTCCAAGCCGATCAATCGGCCGGAATTGCTTGCGCGCGTGAAATCGCTGCTGCGCGTCAAGTCGCTGCAGGACGAGGTCAAGTCGCAGGCGGTGCAGCTTGCCGAATGGAACGAAAAGCTCGAGGGGCGTGTGCGCGAGCAACTCGCGCAACTCGAGCGGCTGGGGCGCTTAAAGGGCTTTTTCTCGCCGCAGCTGGCCGAGGCCATCATCACTGGCGGCGGCGAGGAACTGCTGAAGACGCACCGGCGGGAAATCACGGTGGTATTCATCGACCTCCGTGGCTTCACCACGTTCACCGATCGCGCCGAGCCGGAGGAAGTAATGGAGCTGCTGCGCGACTATCACGCGGCGATGGGCCGGATCGTGCTCGCGCACGGCGGCACGCTCGAGCGCTTCGCGGGCGATTCGGTGATGGTGTTTTTCAACGATCCGGTGCCGATGGAGCGCCCGGCGGAAGCTGCGGTGAAGATGGCGCTCGCGATGCAGGGGGCTTTCCCGCCGCTCGGCGAAGCGTGGCAGAAGCGCGGCTACGAGCTTGCGCTCGGCTGCGGCATCGCGCAGGGCTACGCGACGCTCGGCGCGATCGGCTTCGAGGGGCGCTGGGATTACGCTGCGATCGGCAATGTCACCAACCTTGCTGCGCGCCTGTGCGCCGAGGCTGTGGGCGGACAGACGCTGGTGGACCGCAAGACCATGGCGAAGGTCGATGCGCTGGTCGAGGCGACGCCGGTGGGGCCGCTGACGCTCAAGGGACTCGCGCAGCCGGTGCCGGCGTTCTCGGTCGAGCGATTGAAGGCGGCGGCCTGACCGGGCCGCCGGTCAATCGTCGGCGAATTGCGCCAGTTCACCGGCCAGCCGGGCTTCCTCGTCGTCCCAGCCCGATTCGAAAGTGTCTTCGTCCCAGGTGGCTGCGTAGTGCGCCAGAGGAATCTCTTCGAGCACGCGGCGTTTGGTTTGCTTTGGCGGCATGGCGCTTCCGGCGGGAGACGGACGCCTTGATGTTGAGCGCACTTTCGCAGCACCCATGCGGCGAGTAGCGGCCGATTCAAGCTGCAATTCGCGGCGCATGGGCTAGCGACAGCCGAACTGGCGCTCCTTGGCAAGCACCAGTGCCGTGATGGTTTCGTTTACCGGAGCCGCCAGAGCGAGTTCCCTCGCCACGCGCGGGATCGCGCCGTTGATGACGCCGATCTCGCTCTTGCGCCCCGCCATCAGGTCGAGCAGTACTGAAGGCCTTGCCTTCGGAATCTTCGACCCGAAATCGCGCACATAGGCCACCGGGTCATCCAGCTCGAGCCGGATGCCGCGGGCTTTTGCCACCGCATAGGCTTCAGCGGCGCACTGGCCCGAGACGGCCGACAACTCGGGGTCGTTCATGACTTCGCCGACGGTGAGCCCGGTCACGCCGCACGGCCCGGAATAGGCGCAGTTGCACAACAGCTTCTCCCACACCAGCTGGCCGATATCGTCGAAGCATTTCACCTTGAATCCGCCCGAGCGCCAGACTTCGGCGACATGCTCGACGCGCGGCGTCACCGGCCCTTCGAGCTCGCCGAGCCGCACCAGTTCCATGCCGTTGTGGTGCGCGTGGCCCGGCGCCTTCATCGAGGCACCGAACCCGGCCACCACGCCGACCATGACGCGATCGCGACCGAGGACGCTTGCCGCGGCATCCGGGCCACCCAAGCCATTCTGGATCGACAATACCGCGGTGTCATCGCCGAGGAGCGGCTTGCAGGACCCGGCGCCCTCGGCGACCTGCATCGCCTTGGTGGCGAGGATCACCAGCTCGCAGGCGCCCGCCTCGCGCGCGTCGGTGGTCGCATGCACGCGCACCGTTCGGTCGCCCGAAATACCCTCGAGCCGCAGGCCGCGCTCGCGCATCGCATCGACGTGCTCGCGCCAGCGGTCGATCGCCCAGATCTCATGGCCGGCCGAGGCAAGCAGCCCGGCATACACCGAACCCATCGCGCCACAGCCGACGATCCCGATTTTCATTCTCGCACTGTTCGTCAGACCACCTCGAACAATCCAGCCGCTCCCATACCGCCACCGATGCACATCGTCACTACCACGTGCTTCACGCCGCGGCGCCTGCCTTCCATCAGTGCGGCACCCGTCAGACGGGCGCCCGACATTCCGTAGGGATGGCCGAGCGCGATCGCGCCGCCGTTCACATTGAGGCGGTCGTCCGGAATGCCGAGCTTGTCGCGGCAGTAGATCACCTGCACTGCGAACGCCTCGTTCAGTTCCCACAGCCCGATGTCCTCGATCCTCAGTCCCACGCGCTTGAGCAGTTTCGGCACCGCGAACACCGGTCCGATGCCCATTTCGTCGGGCTCGCAGCCCGCCACCGCGAAGCCGCGGAAGATGCCCATCGGCTTGAGGCCCTTCGATTGCGCGAGCTTTGCGTCCATCACAACGCAGGCCGCCGCGCCGTCGGAAAACTGGCTCGCGTTGCCCGCCGCGATCACGCCGCCTTCGATCGCCGGCTTGATCTGCGACACGCCCTCGTAGGTGGTGTCGGCGCGGATGCCCTCATCCTGCGAGCAGGTGACTTCCTTCACCGTTTCCTGGCTGGTGTTCTTGTCCACCACCTTCATCCGGGTGGTGACCGGCACGATTTCTTCCTTCAGCTTGGCCATCGCCGCGGCGGCGCGCTGCTGGCTGCGCGCGCCATAGCGGTCCTGCGCCTCGCGCGGGACGTTGTAGCGCTTGGCCACCATCTCCGCGGTCTGCAGCATCGGCCAGTAGATCTCGGGCTTGTGGCGCATCAGCCACTCGTCCTGGATCATGTGCTTGTTCATGTTGTTCTGGACGCAGGAAATGGACTCGACGCCGCCCGCAACGAACACCGCGTTCTCTCCGGCGATGATGCGCTGCGCGGCGAGCGCGATGCTCTGCAACCCCGAGGAGCAGAAGCGGTTCACGGTGAACCCGGAAGTGCTCACCGGGCAGCCGGCGCGGATCGCGATCTGGCGCGCGATGTTGGCGCCGGTCGCGCCTTCGGGATTGGCGCAGCCCATGATCACGTCCTCGACCTCGGCCGGATCGATCTTCGCGCGCTCAAGCGCGCCCTTGACCGCGGCCGAGCCGAGCTTCGCGCCGTGGGTCATGTTGAACGAGCCGCGGAAGCTCTTGGCGAGCGGGGTGCGGGCGTAGGAAACGACGACTGCTTCGGTCATTGGGCTCTCCTCGTCAGTTCAGACAGGTTCATTTCTCGGCTGCGTCGTAATCGGTGAAACTCCTGCCATCCTTCGCCAGCCGCTCGAGCAGCGGCGCGAGTTTCCATTCGCCGCCCTTGTAGCCCTTCTGGAATCGCTTGATCGCTTCCACCACCTTCGGCAGGCCGACCGTGCTGGCGTAGAACATCGGGCCGCCGCGGTAGGCCGGGAAGCCGTAGCCGGTGAGGTACACCATGTCGATGTCCGAAGCCCTCAGCGCGATGCCTTCTTCCAGGATGTTCGCGGCCTCGTTCACCAGCGCGTAGATCAGCCGCTCGACGATCTCCTCGTCGGAAATCTGCCTCGGTTTGACGCCGATCTCCTTGCGGTAGTCCTCGATGATCTTGTCGACGGCGGGATCGGGAATCGGCTTCCTGTTCCCGGCTTCGTACAGATACCAGCCTTTGCCGGTTTTCTGGCCATAGCGGCCCTGTTCGCAGATGCGGTCGCCGATTTTCGAATACACCATGTTCGGCCGCTCCTGGGCGCGGCGTTTCCTGATCTCCCAGCCGATGTCGAGGCCCGCCATGTCGCCCATCGTGAGCGGGCCCATCGCCATGCCCCACTTCTGCGCAGCGGCGTCGACCTGCGCGGGTGAGCAGCCTTCGTCGAGCAGGAACAACGACTGCTGTCCGTACTTCTCGATCATTCTGTTGCCGATGAAGCCGTCGCACACGCCCGACACGACCGGCAGCTTCTTGATGGTCTTGCCGAGCTTCATGGTAGTGGCGAGCACGTCCTTGGCGGTCTTCGCGCCGCGCACCACTTCCAGCAGGCGCATCACGTTGGCCGGCGAGAAGAAGTGCGTGCCGATCACGTCCTGCGGGCGCTTGGTGACCTCCGCGATGGCGTTCACGTCGAGCGTCGAGGTGTTGGACGCCAGGATCGCGCCGGGTTTGGCGAGCGCGTCGAGCTTCTTGAAGATGTCCTGCTTCACGTCCATGCGCTCGAACACCGCCTCGATCACGATGTCCGCGTCCTTCACGCCGTCCATCGACAGCGAGGGGGTGATCAGCGCCACGCGTTTATCCATCTCCTCCTGCTTGAGGCGCCCCTTGGATACGGTGCTGGCGTAGTTCTTCTTGATGGTCGCGAGGCCCCCGTCGAGCGCATCCTGCTTCATCTCGATCATCGTCACCGGGATGCCCGCGTTGACAAGGCTCATGGTGATGCCGCCGCCCATGGTGCCGGCGCCGATCACCGCTGCGGTCTTGATCGCGCGCACCGGAGTGTCCTCAGGCACATCGGGGATCTTGGAAGTCTGGCGCTCGGCAAAGAACATGTGGCGCAGCGCCTTCGATTCGTTTCCCTCCACTAGCAGCGCGAAGCGGCGGCGCTCTTCCTTGCGGCCCTCGTCGAAGGGCAGGTTCACCGCTGCCTCGACACAGCCGACGATCTCGAGCGGCGCGGGAAAGCCGCGCGAGGCCTTGGCCACTTCGGCGCGCGCCGTGTCGAAAAAGGCTTTACGATCGCCTTCGAGCTTCACTTGCATGTCGCGAATGCGGCGCGGGCCCTTGCCCTGTGCGACCAGCTTCTTCGCGAACGCGAGTGCGCCTTCGAGCAGGTCGCCGGTCACGATTTCGTCGACCAGTCCGCGCTCCTTGGCTTGTTCCGCGGCCATCGAGCTGCCGGTGGTCATCATTTTGACCGCCTCGGCGGCGCCCACGACGCGCGGCAGGCGTTGTGTGCCGCCCGAGCCGGGCAGCAAACCGAGCTTTACTTCCGGCAGCGCGAGTTGCGACTTGGGCGCCGCAACGCGGTAATGGCAGCCGAGCGCGAGTTCCAGCCCGCCGCCCATCGCGAAGCCGCCGATGGCGGCGATCATCGGCTTGGAACACGCATCCTGCGCGTCGTTGATCTCGGGCAACGACGGTGGAACGTTCATCTTCGGCGTGTTGAATTCGCGGATGTCGGCACCGCCCGAAAAGGCCTTGGCGGAGCCGATGATCACCAGCGCCTTGACCGCGGGGTCGGCGTCGGCCTTCCTGATCCCGTCCAT
This sequence comes from Gammaproteobacteria bacterium, assembly GCA_041476585.1. Taxonomy (GTDB): domain Bacteria; phylum Pseudomonadota; class Gammaproteobacteria; order Burkholderiales; family SG8-39; genus JADGRQ01. The sequence goes on from JBGOTT010000038.1 coordinate 17,439, forward strand.
GATGCCGGGGCGCAGCACGCTGCCCAGGCCGTTGACGGGCGGATTGTTGAGGGTGATGACGGCAATGCCGTCGCGGACGGAATAGGACGCTGCTTCGCTCATCGAGGATCTCCGGAGACGGGTTCTTGCTGCGCTTCTGAAGGGCGCACTGATTTGCGCATTTTACCTGCAAAGGCGGCCGCGCAGTCGTGCCGCGCGAATAGCGGAACGCTAGTCGGCGATACTCGCGGGCGCCCTGCCGGTGCGTACCCACTCGCGCATGGCGGAAACGACCTTCTGCTCGACGCCGACGAATCCGTGGGCAGTGAACGCCTGGCAGGCTTCCCCGTGCCACGGCCCGCCTCCGCGCACGGTGACGAGCGGCGCGCCGGTCAGGCGCGCGTGCTTCTGCGCGTCTGCGTAGCGCGTCCAGTCGCAGGGGTCATCGTAGTGGTGCACCCAGAGCAGTGGCGTCTTGAGCGCTTGCCAGTCCGCATCCGCGAGGCCGGGCCCATTGCGGCCGGACGCGAAGACCGACGAGGTGAGGATCACGCTGGTGACCCGACCCTGAAGCATGCGTGCCGCATGGAACGCCGATATCGAGCCCTCGCTCGTGCCGACGAAAGTCCACGCGAGCGTGCCAAACTTCGCCTCGACCGCGTCAAGCAGCCCTGCCACGTCCTCGCCGTAGCGTGGCGTCGCCCGAAATCGCTGCGGGAACGAGCCCCATTGGTCATCGGGCGCGTCGATCGTTACGGTCAGCGTTTCATCGTCGAGCCAGTGACGCCGCGAGCGCACGAGGAAATTGCCGCGCTGCTGGTACTTGATTTGCCCGTCCTCGGCCATCAGCCGCAGGATGCCGGGTTGGCCCGGGAACAGTGCGATGCAGCGCTTGAAATGCCCGGCACCGGGCTGATGCGTCACCAGCCCCGCGATGCTTCGGCCCGCGAGCTTCGCCGTGACAATTTCGTTTGCGAAGGCGTCGTTGTCATCCTGCTGCGCCGCGACGCCGGGAGCGAGCGCCGCGGCAAGCAGCAGAATCGCGAGCCGCACCCTAGCCCGGCGCCGCCTTGGGCGGACCCTGCATGTGCGCGGCCAGGCAAATGGCGCCCATCAACGCATAGCCCAGCGCCACCATGGGCGAGGCCGCCCAGCCGAGCTGCGCGCCGTGGATCAGCCCGATCCAGGCGAGCACGGCGCCGATGAACGCGGTGGCGGCGGCGCGGTTCAACTGGCGTTCGATGATGAACACCGCAAACGCGCCGAGCACCATGCCTGCCAGCACCGAGCCGCTGCCGAGCGACGCCAGGCCGTCGTACACCACGCCGTTCTGCGCGAGCTTGGCTGCCCCGACCTGCGCAGCCGAGGTGCCGGCCGCGCCGAGCGATCCGTCGATGTTGATCTTGGCCCACTCCGCGACGTTGGGGATGATCGCAAGCACTACCGCCGGCGCGTGTGCAGCGGGTGAGGCCTGGAATGCCTGCGCGCCGATCACGAGGCCGATGTAGAGCAGGATCGGCAGGATCGCGACCAGCGGGATCACCTTGAGCAACAGCGCCGTCAATCCGAAAAAGCACACCAGCGCGATGCAGATCCCGGTGGCGAGCGAATAACCGATCCTGCCGCCGACCGCCTTCCAGCCCGGGGGGCCGATGTATACCGCCGGCGGGAACGGACTGCCGAGCATCGAGCCGACCACGGCGCCGAGGCCGTCGGCGAGCAGGATCTTGCGCAGGTTGTAGTTGTCGCCTGCGGCCGAGGCGCTCTCGACATTGTTCATCGCCTCGGTGAAGTTGTAGATGCCCAGCGGGATCGCGGTGGCCAGCAACGGCGCAATGTTGCCGAGGCCGGTAAACACGTCGCTGGAGAACAGTGGCACGTGCAGCCCGAACTGTTCCATGGATTTCGCGACCTCGCCCGCTTTCATGTAGTCGCTCCAGCCGACCATGGCCGCGAGCCAGCCGATCGCGGTGCCGACAATCACCGCGGCGAGCCCGCCCGGTATGCCGCCGGGCAGGCGGATGTTGGCTGTCCAGGCGATGAGCACGATGGCGAAGCACACGAACGCGATCCACGGCACCTCCCACATCTGGAACGCCGGCCGCATCGAGATGAAGGCGATGGAGATGCCTGCGAGCGTGCCGAGCATTGCCGCGCGCGGGGTCATGGCGCGGATCCAGGGTCCGACGAAGGCGCCGAGCAGCACGATCACGCCGATGATGAAGCACCACGCGAGGCCCGCCTGCCATGCGAGCACCGCGTTCTTGGTCGTAAGGTAGGTGGGCAGCATCACCACGAACACCACGATGAACATGTGCGGCACGCTCGGCCCGTAGGGCATGGCGGTGACATCGGCGCGGCCTTCCTTCTTCGCCAGCTCGCGCGCGAGATAGGCGTAGAACAGGTTGCCGAGCGGCAGCGCGATTCCGAGCGCCGGCAGCACGCGCCCGAACACCATGTCCGCCGGTATCTGCACCACGTAGAGGCACAGCGTGGTCAGCACGATCACGTTGAGCAGCACGTTGGTGAACAGCCCGAAAAACCCGTTCCAGTCCCCGGGAACCCACCATGCGGATTTCATCGGTTGCGCGGCAGCATTCATTTTGTTCTCCCTTTGCTTTTGACCTGCGCGGTGCGC
>JBGOTT010000039.1:0-19395 GCA_041476585.1 Gammaproteobacteria bacterium
AGCCGAAGGCGGCGCGGCGCCCCGAATCCATGAGACCCTGGATGGCGGCGTCGGAGTGCGCGGGCGAGTGATGGATCTGCGAGATGTCATGCACCGTCGTAACGCCGTCATCGAGCTGGCTGAGCGAGCCGAACAGCTCATTGATGTACACGTCCTGCGGCCGGTACACGGGGGCGAACTTGAGGAGAATGTACTGGTAGTAATTGATGTCCCCGCCCGGCGTGCCGGGCAAAAGCAACCCGTCGGCGAGAAAGCTGCGCAGCGCCGTCTCGAACTGGTGGTGGTGCGTGTCGATGAAACCGGGCATGACGATGCGGCCGCGGGCGTCGATCTCCGCCGCGCCGCCCGCGTGCAGGTTTGGCCCGACGGCGAGGATCTTCTTGCCCTCGACCAGCACGTCGGCCTGGGCGAAATCACCCACTTTCGGGTCCATCGACATCACGGCCCCGTCGCGGATGACGTAGCGCCGGCCCCGCCGGCCGCTGTCCGTGGGAGCCTCATCGCCGTCGTGCGCCGCGGCGGGGCGCGCCGCGAGCAAATTGAAACCTGCAGCGGCGACCCCGGTCGCCGTCGCGGCCTTCAGAAAATCGCGCCGCGAACCGTAATGGTCCTGCGGGTTTCCTTCATCGCACAGTTTGCACATTTCGGTTTCCCCCTCCGAAGTGAGTCATGCGGAATCACGACTCGCGCAGTTATTCTGCGATCAAACCATGCCAGTGTAAACCCCGTATTCAGTGGTGCTTAACGGCGGTGGGACTGGGACGGAGTGTGTATTTCGCAAATATTGCGACGCGCCAATTTCAGCTGACATCCCACATTCGATCTGCCGATGTTCGGCGCCAACGAATACTCATGATGCAATCCAATCCGCTCCTCGCCCCGCTCCGGGTTTTCCGTAGCCATAGCCTGGCCCAAATGGTCGCATCAAGCGCCAAGCCTGCTTCGGCCCAAATATTTGCGGAGCACAGACTCTTGCAACCGGATAGGAAGTCAATCCGTTGACTTACTGGAGGCGGGAGTCGGAATCGAACCGGCGTACACGGCTTTGCAGGCCGTCGACGTCTTAATAAAAACAATAGATTGCGCTACTCAGCCACCCGGCTAACCACCCCCGAAAGAGCATAGCCGTGTTGTACGGAAAACATCGACGGCCCGGCAGAGTTCTAAGCATGCTGCTTATTCTCAGGCGGAAGACTGTCTCAGTGCGTCGTATCGTGCCGCATCGTCCCTACTCGGTTCCAATCGATGACGGCAATGAACCCCTGCAACTGCAGACGCTACGGAAACTGCAATCGAACGGGAAATTTGCGGTGTGATCTTTCGTGGAAAACGCCGACGCTGTCCGCTATCGTCCAACTCCATGTTATTGGCTACACGGCTACGATCGCTAAGTTTGAGCGAGCGAGACCGTCTCGTAGATGCGCTCGTTTAGAACGTCAATTTCCTCGCGCAGGGCTGCGGGATAGCAATCGCCGGCACGCGCCCCCACTTCGTCAAAGGCGGCATTGAACATGCGGATGATTTCCGACGACTCGTTGTTCACGATCGAACGCGCGAGTCGCGCCTTTGGAACCGTCTGTTGCGATCAAAATGCGGTGCGTCGTGGTCGCGGTCATCACGACTCGTCATCGCCGGGGTAGTCGAGCGGCCAGTGCTCGGCCAGGCACTTGAGGACACCTTGCTCGAAGTCGCGCGAATAGTAGGTCCAGTTCGGTTGCAACTTCGAAAGTTTGTTCAGGCGCTCGAAGCGGATGTTCACCAGGCCGGCCGCGAGCTCGGCATCGGCATAGGCTTCCAGCTGCTCCTTGGCATCCGGATCGGAACGGTAAAAGAGCCACTCTCGCCGGAACGCCTCCTGCATCCGCGCCAGTTCTTGGCACTGCGTCTCGTCGTGCAGCCAATCTGAATGGAGATCTCCGTCATTCACTGCGATGTAAGCCGCTTCCCGAGGCGCGTAGAAGTGCTCCAGCACGAAATAAGCGCTCGACAGATCGCGGTTGCGCGGCCCGGTGAACCAGCCGTAGGCATCGCGGCCCGAGGCGAGGTAGGCAACCGCGCAGCGCAAGCCGACGCCGCGCGGCGCATAGGCGAGGAAGATTCGTGGTGCCGGGTTCGACAAGGTCATTCGGGGTTCATTGGACTCTGCGCGGCAGTGCCGCATATTGACCCGGATCAAAGCCTGCCGTGCAGCGAGGCCGAGCATTGCATGCATGAAGAACCAGGTACGGTGGCGTAAGTATCGCGGTGAAAAAGCGCCGCACGTGTTCGCCTCGGGGAGCGGTTTCTGCGACGGGCTGCTGGGAGCTCGAGCGCGTCGCGGCCTAGCCGCGCGACCCCGAGAAGTACCGCTAGGCCGGCGCGGATCGCGCCTGCAGCGGGCGCACGATCAAGACTGATACCACGAGCGCGCCGAAAAAGATCAGCGCGCCGTAGAAGCACGGCGCCAATAGCGGATGAACCGCGCTCTCGCCCGGCGGGCAACTTAACGGCAAAGCCGCCTTCGGAGCACCATAGAAGCGATACACCTCGTAGGCGAAATTGCCCCAGGCAAAAACAGTTCCGGCTGCGAGCAGCCAGGTAAGCCCGGCCTGTTGCCCGCGAATCGCCTGGGGCGCGGAACGCAGAATCAGGATCGACCAGACGAACGCGGCAAGGAAAGCGAGCGCGCCGTAGAAGCACGGCGTCGACAGCGGGTTCTGCACGATGCACCCGGACAGCTCGAACACCCGCCCGCCGGCGGCGAAGAACCGCCGGTAGTCGCGCACGAGCGTAAACCAGGAAAACGCAGTGCCGGCTGCGAGCAGTCCGGCTTGAGCTTTCGGGAGCAGGCGATTCATGGCAATCCCTGCTCGGGCCGCTTTTCGCCGTTGCTCACCATTGACGCTTTTTCCATAAATGCAGTGTGCGCGGGACCCGCTCGTTGTGTTTGATCTCCGTCAAGTCGCGCCGAGGGAAGGAGTACCGTCGTTCGCGTGAAAAGAATGTGGCTGGATTCCTATCCACCGGGAGTTCCGGCCGAGATCGACGCGTTGCGCGTAAGGCTCGCCGTGGTCAACGTCAATCCCCTCGATACTGCACGCGAGCTCGAACACCAGCTCACCCCGGCGCATCGAGGTCCGCGACGCTCTGCCGAAATCGCCGGTCGGCAAGGTGCTGCACCGCGAACTCCAGGCGTTGGTGAAACCAGCTTCCGCTTGATCTTCCTCAGGGGCGACGGGCTTTTTTATTGCGGCATCGCGCTGATACGCGAGAGCCCGCCCACCATGTCGACCACATACCGCACTGGAAGAAACTGCGGGATCAGCCACATCGTGGTGCGTGCGTGGCTCGTGACCTCGCGCACGCTGAAGCTCGAGTTGCCGCCCGCCAGCGCCAGGTAAATCAGGATCTGGTCGGCGGCGTGCTTATCGAGCGTTGCGCCGCTTGCAAGGTCCGCCCCGAGCTCGTGCCCGACCGCCTCGCCGATTGTTTCGGCGCGCACGCCGCGCTCCGCGACGCGCGAGACACCAAGGAGACCTGCATCGCTCGCGGCCCAGACGGTGATCGCGCCGCCGGCCCCTACCGCCTCGTCGCGCGCGAGTGCCCGCGTCCGGATGGCCGAGTCGCGTGCGAGCGCCGCCTGAGCGGCATCTCGCATGCGCTCAGCAATGGTGACGGGGAGATTGGCGACGTGCGCCTCGCCGGCGATACGCCATGAGGCCAGCGGCGCGGTGAGGCTGAGCGGCGCCGGCGCGCCGGGCTGCACCTCGAGCATCACCTCGCCGCCGCCGCGCGGGTAGTAGCCGCGGCGCGCGATCGAGGCGCGCACGCGCACCTGGATGCGACAGAGAAGCTGCAGCAGCACTTCGCAGAAGTAGTCCCATGGCGGCGCCTCGCGCACGTCAGTACCGCCGGTGATCGTCGCTTGCGACGAGCCGCTCGCGGCGAGCAGAACGGGCAGCAGCGCCTGCAGCACGAGCGTCACGCTTCCCGCTGTTCCAACATCGACGCGCAGTTCCCCACCCGCCGGCTTGCACCGCGGGAAAAACAAGAACGTCGTCGAGCGAACTCCGAGTCCCTCGCAGCGGGCATCGCACAGCGACGCCACGGCACGCACGGCGGCGAGATGCTGGGGCGCAAGCCCGGGCTTTTCGCGATTCGCGCGCACGTTCGAAATTCGCAGCGGCCTGCGGGTCAGCGCTGACAGTGCGACCGCCGTGCGCACGAGCTGGCCGCCGCCCTCGCCGTAGCAGCCGTCGAGTTCGATCATCCGCCGCCCATATTGGCTTTCCTTACCCGCCCGTCGCGGCTGGCGGCGCGGCGAATCTTCCCGCTCGAGGTCTTGAGGACCACGCGCTCGCTCACGAGAACGATGCCGTTCGCGGGCACGCCGAACTGCGCGCTCGCAAGCTCGGCGAGCATCTCGGCGACGATGCCGGTCAGGCGCTCTCCGGCAGCTCCCGGGCGAGGGTCGTGAATTCTGGCCATTCGATCACAGCTATGGTATGAACGTCGAGGAATGCGCCAATCTAGAGAAGCTTCTCCGCAAAAAACTCGCCTAAATAACGCAGCCTGACTGGCGATAAACGCCGTTATCAAAGGTCAGGAATTGGAAGGGGCATCAGGCGTAGCGATGTCGCTGACATTCTCAGCCGGCGCTTGCGCCTCACAATAGGACCCTAAATCAATCGACGGGTTCTCCCGTTGAAAACGCGCACCACGTCGCGCATGAACCACTCCATCTGCTCCAGCATCTCGCCAACCGAATCATGCGGAAACTGCAGCGCGCAGATGTGGTCGACGCCCGACTCGGCGAGGTACGCGATCTTCTCCAGCACGCTTGCCGCGCTGCCGATCAGGTTGTTCGCCTCCGCAAGGGCCGGATCCCGGCCGCTATGGGCGAGCGAACGGCGATGCGCCACCATGCCCGTCTTGCGATAGCGTTCGGCGGCCTCCTCCGGCGTGCGCCCGAGCATGACCGTAAACTGCACCGCTGCCTCGACCTCCTTCGGGTCGCGTCCCGCTTCCGCGGTCATTCGCCGCAACAGCTTCGTACGCTCGCGGACCTCCTCCAACGGCCGCCAGCCCGGGAGCCACCCCTGGCCGAGCCGCGCGGCGCGCGCGATCGCCAGCTCATTGTGCCCGCCCACGTAGATCGGCAGCGGGCGCTGCACGGGTTTCGGGAACATCTCGACCGCCTCGAACGCCGTATGCACGCCGGAATAGGACGCGCTCGGTTCCGTGAACAGCAGGCGCAGCGCGGCGAGGCTCTCGTCCACCATGTCGCCGCGCCTCGCGTCCTTCTTGCGCGGCCATTGCGCGAGGAACTCCTCGCGGTACGCGCCTACGCCGACCCCGAGCCTCACCCTCCCGCCAGTCATTTGGTCGAGCGTCGCGACCTGTTTGGCGAGCAGCACCGGATCGCGCAGCGGCAGCACCATGATCGCAGTGCCGAGATGCACCTTGCGGGTGTGCGCACCGACGGTCGCGAGGGAAATCAGCACCTCGTAGAAATTCGGCGAGGTCTTCCAGTGATCTCGAACGTAGGGCGCGGCGGTGATGTGGTCGTTGCCCCAGACGCCGTCGTAGCCGAGCCGCTCCGCTTCCTTCGCCAGTTGAATAAAGTCCGCCGGTGCGCGGGCGAATGGGATCGGGTTGACCAGTCCTTCGGTGCACGTCGGCAGCTGTACGCTGACTTTCATGACGTCATGCCTTCTGGCCGAACGCGATATTGGCGTTGCGGGCCGTTTCCTCGGCGGTATAGAGCCCGGAGAGCACGATCTCGTCGAGTCCCGCGGCACGATAGGCGTCGAGGCGCTTGCGCAGTTCGTCCGCCGTTCCGCACGCCGTATGGCGACGCACGGTGTCGTCCGTAACCAGCGTCTCGAACGCCGCCCAGTCCTCGCGCGCCATTGCCTCCCGCACCGCGACCTGGTCCATGCTCGAGCCGGCAAGCGAGAGGTTCGTCGCGTGGTGCTGCCCGCGCAGCGTGATGCCCAGCTGCCGGCGGAAGCGGCCCAGGGACTCGGCGGGACTGTCGCTCGCATAGGCGTAGATCAATCCCGCGCGCCCGACCTTCCGGCCCTGCGCGCCGCGATCGAAATGGTCCAGCGACCAGCGCACGAACTCCACAGAAGACGACGTGGACAGCACGACTCCGTCTGCGATGCGGCCGGCCAGCCCAAGCGCCTTGGGCTGCGAGGCGGCGAGATAGATCGGCACCTGCTTCGCGGGCTTCGCCATGCGGCGGCCGCGCAGGTGGATCAGTTCACCTTCGTACGTCGCCTGCTCGCCGGAGAGCAGCAGGCGAACCGTTTCCACGGCCTCGGTAAGCATGCGCAGCGGGCGCTTCGCCTCCACGCCGGCATCCGCCAGGTCCCCGGGCGCACCGGTGCCCATGCACAGCGTCACGCGACCCGGTGCCAGCTCCTCGAGCGTCATCGCCGCCATGGCGATATGCACCGGATGCATCACCTGGGGACTAACCGCCATCAGCGTGATGCGCGCGCGTATCGTCGCCTCGAGGATCACTGCTGCGCTGCTGAACGGATCGCGCAGAAAGAGGTGGCTGGACACCCACAGGTTCGCCGCGCCCGCCGCTTCCGCCGCCTTCGCCTGTTCGCGCGCCGCCTGGATGGTGTTGCGGCCGTCGAATGCCACGCCAATCGTCGTCATGGCGCGCCTACTGGACGCGCAGCTCGTTGCCGAGCGTCGTCAGCAGTTCGGCGCCGTTGGCGCGGACCACCACTGTGTTTTCCAGTTGCAGGCCCGCCCAGCCGAGCTCGTAGTACGGCGTCTCCACGCAGACGACCATCCCCTCCTCGAATACGTCTTCCGACTTCGGCGTCAGGTCCGGCGCGTCGTAGTTGTTGATGCCGATGCCGTGCCCGACGTGGCTGCGCTCGTAGTGCGGGATCACCTTGCGCACGGTCTCCATCGCGATGCGGTAGATCTCGGAAGTGCGAACGCCCGGCCGGATCGCCTCGATCCCTCGCTCGGCCCCCTCGCGCAACGCGCCGTAGTAGCTGCGAATCCGCTCGCCCGGGTCGCCGAGCGCGCCGATCCTCGCGATGTCCGAACGGTACCACTGGTAGCGCACCCCGCCATCGAAGCGGATCACCTCGCCCGCCACGAGCTTGCGCTCGCCCGCCTGGCAATTCGACATCGCGCTGTGCGAGCCGCCGCCGATGCACATCGAACTCACCGGGATGCCGCCTTCCGTGATCACCGTGCGGTCGAACTCCATGCGCAGCTCGCGTTCGGCAACGCCGGGTCGCGCGATGCGCAGCGCCGCCACGATGCCGCGCTCCGTTGCCCGGACCGCGCCGCGCAGGCGCTCGACCTCCTCGGGCGTCTTGATCGTGCGCAGCGTGCGCAACAGCTTCGAGCCCGAGACGATCTCCGCTTGGGGCAGTTCATGGCACATGCGCTCTAGGACCGCCGGCACGATCCCCGTATCCTCGATCGCGACGCGCGAGCGGTCGAGCTTGCGGTCCTTCAGCGCAGCGATCAGCGCCACGGCAGGATCGCCGAAGTCCTTCGCATTGAGGAGCGCCGCGTACTGGACTTCCTGTTCGGAGAGTCCTGGGCCGTCGGTGCGCGTGGCAAAGAACCCGTAGCGGTAGGCTTCGCGGAAGCGGGATTCCCCGTCGACGACGTGGTCAAGGTTTCCCGAGCCGGCAATCAGGCACGGGCTCGCGTCCCCGGCGGGGAGCACGGCGTAGGCTTGCGGACCGCCAGGCCTCGCCCAATGGGACATCGCCCAGTAGCCGGAGATATAGGTGACGTTGTCTGGAGAAGTGGCCACCAGCGCATCGATCCCCTGCTGGGACATGATGCGGCGGGCGCGTTCCTGATCGAAGAGCATGCGGTTCTTTTTCCAGGTGGGAGATTCGGCCGGATTCATCGGTCATTTGCGTACTCGATTCACTCTAGCACAAGAGGATTTTCCGGCAGATGACTATGCGAAAGTGCACGCGCATCGACGCGGCGCACGGTCGTGCGATGCTAGACTTTCCTTGTACACCGCCGCCCCCAAAGATGAAACTACCGTCGTTCGAGTACGCATCGCCCGCATCGCTGGAAGCTGCGATCGCGCTCCTCGCGTCGGCACCGGGACGAGCGAAAGCCATTGCCGGGGGCCAGAGCCTGATGCCGGTCATGGCCTTTCGCCTCGCGGCGCCGGAGTTGCTCGTCGACCTGCGCAGGATTCCGGCGCTTGACCGCATCGAGATCTCCGCCGCCGGCGTGCGTCTTGGCGCCAAGGTGCGCTGGTGCGACATCGAGAACGACTGGCCCTTCGCCATCGCGCATCCGCTGCTCGTCGGGGGCACGGCGCACGTCGCGCACTACGCGATCCGCAACCGGGGCACGGTCGGCGGCAGCCTCGCGCACGCCGACCCGGCGGCAGAGTTGCCGGGCATCGCAGTCGCGTGCGATGCGGAGATCGTCGTGCGCGGGCCAAAGGGCGCACGCACCGTTCCCGCCGCGAGTTTCTTCGTCGGCGCGCTGTCCACGGTCATTGCCGACGATGAACTCATCACCCAGTTGCGGCTGCCGCCCTGGCCGGCGGGCCGGCGCTGGGGATTCGAGGAGTTCGCGCTCAGGCGCCGCGATTTCGCCCTTGCGGGTGTCGCGGCGTTCTACGACATCGACCGCTCCGGTCGCGCGACCAACGCGCACATCGGCGTGATCGGCGCCTGCCACCGTCCGCACCGGCTCCCGCTCGCGGAAGCCGAGCTGAACGGCCGTGTGCCGGATGCCGCCGCGATTCGGGCTGCCGCGAAGGCCGCCGCCGCTGAAGTCGAACCGCAAAGCGACCTGCATGCGAGCGCCGCCTACCGCCGCTTGCTCGTCGAAACTCTGCTGGAACGTGCGCTCTCCGGGGTGCCCAACGCATGAATGCCGTCGGCTTCGCGCTGAACGGCGAACCAGTCGAAGCCCGCGTGCCGGGACGCACGACGCTGGCGGACTGCCTTCGGCACGCCCTGATGACGACCGGAACCCACGTGGCTGCGAGCACGGCGCCTGCGGCGTCTGCAGGTTCATCGTCGACGGGAACGCGGTGCGCGCCTGCCTCATGCTTGCGGTCCAGGCCGAAGGTTCGACGGTGACGACCGTGGAAGGCCTTTCGCGCGACGACGCGCTGACGCCGCTGCAGGCGGCGTTCCGCAAGCATGACGCGCTGCAGTGCGGGTTCTGCACCCCCGGCATGCTCACCACGGCGCATGCGCTCCTCACCGAGGAGCCCGAGGCCGACAAGGACCGGATCAGGGAAGTCCTCTCCGGCAATCTCTGCCAGTGCACCGGATACATCCCCATCGTGGATGCCGCCTACGCCGCGCGGGATGCCTACCGCGGCAAGGGTCCGGGCACACCATGAGCACCGAAACCGCCTTCGTTTCCCGTATCGTCGGCACGCCGGTTGAGCGCATCGAAGACCTGCGCCTGTTGCGCGGCCGCGGCCAGTACGTGGACGACCTGCACGTCGAAGGCATGCTGCACGCCGCGGTTCTGCGCAGCAGCGTCGCGCATGGAAGGATCCGCTCGATCGACGCGAAGGCCGCGCGCGCGATGCCCGGCGTTCACGCGGTCTACACCGCGGCGGACATTGCGCAGGGATCGAATGGGCAAGTGCCGAAGATTCCCCTGCGCCTGGCGCAGCTGCCTGAGCTTGAACCCTTCGAGCAACCGGTCCTCGCGAGCGAAAAGGTGCGCTATGTCGGCGAGCCGATCGCGATGGTCGTGGCCGACACCGTCGCGCTCGCCGAAGATGCGCGCGACGCGATCGAAATCGACCTCGAGCCGCTGCCTGCCGTGCCGGACCGTCGCGCGGCCTGCAGGGACGACGTGCTGCTCTTCGATGCGCAGGGCACGAACCGGACGATCACATATGCGGCCACCAAGGGCAAAGCCGCCGCCGTGAAGGCGCCGTACGTGCGCCGGGAACGGTTCAGCGTGCAGCGGCACTCGGCGATCTGCATGGAACCGCGAGGCCTGCTCGCCGTCTGGGACGGTGCCCGCACGAGCCTCTCCGTGTACGGTGCGGCGAAGCTCCCGTTCACGACGCGCCGCCTGCTCGCGCAACGCATGGATCTGCCCGAGGAATGCGTGCAGATGATCGAGGTTGACGTCGGCGGCGGGTTCGGCGTGCGCGGCGAGTTCTACCCGGAGGACTACCTCGTGCCCTTTGCGGCCCGGAAGCTCAACCGACCGGTGAAATGGACCGAGGACCGCTTGGAGAACCTGCTCGGCTCGAACCACGCCCGGGAGGTCGACTGCGAGATCGAGCTCTGCTGCGACCGCGACGGGACCATGCTCGCGCTGCGCGGCGAGGCATACGTCAACGCCGGCGCGTACATGCGGACCAGCGGCGCGATACCGCCGCGCAACGTCGCGCAGTTCATGTCCGGCCCCTACCGCATCCCGAACATCCGCATCGAATCCACGGTGGTGGTGTCGAACAAGGCGCCGATCGGCTCCTACCGGGGACCCGGGCGCTTCGAGGTGGACTTCTTCCGCGAGCGCCTGATCGACATGGTCGCGGCCGACCTCGGCATCGACCGCGTCGAGTTCCGCCGGCGCAACCTGCCCACCGAGTCGGAGATGCCCTACCCGCTCGCCACGCTCGACAAGCCCGAGACGCACGAGGAGCTCGACAACGGCGATTACCGCATGACGCTCGACCGGTGCCTGGCGGAACTCGGCTGGAAGGAGAAGCGCGCGCTGCAGGGAAAGCTGGTCGACGGCCGCTATCACGGCCTCGGCATCGGCTGCTTCATTGAGGGCGGCGGCACCGGCCCCCGGGAAAACGCGCGCATGACCGTCGAGGCGGACGGCATGGTCTCGGTCTACGTCGGCTCCACCAACATCGGCCAGGGCGTCGAAACCGTCTGCCTGCAGATCGCGTCGGACGCACTGCGCGTGCCGATGGAGCGTCTGCGCCTGTTCCACGGATCGACCACCTATCTGAAGGAGGGATTCGGGTCCTACCATTCCCGCGGCGTCGTGATGGGCGGATCGGCCATCCTCGTGGCCGCGAACGAGTTGAAGGCGGCGATCCGGCGCGCGGCGGCGCCTCCGCTCGGTTGCAGCGCGGCGGAAGTCGTCATCGGCGAGAACCTCAGCGCCTCGTACGTCGGCCGGTCGCTGCCGCTGGAGCAGTTGGCCGCTGACGGGATTGCGGCGGAGGGCACTTTCTCGAACCACCACCACACCTACTCTTACGGCGCGGCGGCGGCCCATGTCACCGTGGACGCGCGGACAGGGCAGGTCCGGGTCGTGAACTACGTCACCGTGCAGGACGTGGGGCGAGTCATGAACCCGCTCACGGCGAACGGGCAGGCCGTCGGCGCGATCGTGCAAGGACTTGGTGGTACATTGCTGGAGCATCTGGCCTACGACCAGCAGGGACAATTCCTCGCAGGGTCGCTTGCCGACTACCTCATGCCCACCGCGACCGACTTCCCCAACCTCCGTGCCGTCACCCTCGGCCATTCGCCGGCGCCGCACAACCCGCTGGGCGCCAAGGGCATGGGCGAAGGCGGCATCGTGCCCGTGGGCGGCGTCATCGCGAACGCCGTCGCATCGGCGCTGTCGTCGCTGAACGTGCAGCCGCGGGACCTACCGCTCACGCCGGGTCGGATCTGGCAACTGATGGAAGACGCCCGTGCACCCTGAGGCGCCATCGCTGCTCGCAAGGCTGGAGTCGCTCGAGTTCCCGGAATTGATGGCGCAAGCGCGCCGGCTCCGCGAGCAGGGGCACGGGCGCGTCGTCAGCTATTCCCGGAAGGTGTTCATCCCGCTCACGCGGCTGTGCCGCAACGTCTGCGGCTACTGCACCTTCGTGCGCGGCCCGAAGCAGGTCGATCACGCGTACCTGCGGCCCGAGGAAGTGCTCGAGATCGCGCGGCTCGGCCGCGACGCCGGTTGCCGCGAAGCCTTGTTCACGCTCGGCGACCGCCCTGAAACGGTGCACGAGGCCGCGCGCGCGGCGCTCGATGCGCTCGGCTACCGTTCGACGATCGATTACCTGGCGGCGATGTGCGAACTGGTGCTGCGCGAGACCGGCCTGCTGCCGCACACGAATCCGGGCGTGCTCTCGCAAGACGAGATCGCCGCGCTGCGCCGGGTCAGCATTTCGCAGGGCATGATGCTCGAAAGCACCGCCGAGCGGCTGTGCGCCCCCGGCGGCGCCCACTACGGTTCCCCGGACAAGCTGCCAGCGGTGCGCCTTGCGGCGATCGACGCGGCGGGACGTGCCCGGGTGGCGTTCACGTCCGGAATACTCATCGGCATCGGCGAAACCCGTCTCGAGCGCATCGAGGCGCTGCTCGCGTTGCGCGACGCACATGAGCGGCACGGCCACATCCAGGAAGTGATCGTGCAGAACTTCCGCGCGAAGGACGACACGCGGATGCGCGGCCATTCGGAGCCGGGCTTCGACGAACTGCTGTGGACGGCCGCCGCGGCCCGGATGATCCTCGGCGCGCACGCGAACATCCAGGTGCCTCCGAATCTCAGCGAGTCGCGCTACCCGGAACTGCTCGCCGCGGGCATCAACGACTGGGGCGGCATTTCCCCGGTCACCGACGACTACGTGAACCCGGAACGCGCGTGGCCGATGATCGAAGCGCTCGAGCGCGCGACGCGCGACGCGGACCTGATCCCGGTGGAGCGGCTCGCGCTTTACCCCGCCTATGCGAGGCAGGCGCGCGAATGGCTCGTTCCCTCGCTGGAGCGCCGCGTGCTTGATGCGATCGATTCGGGGGGCTACGCGCGCACCGACACCTGGAGCCCAGGCGTCGCAAACGCGGTGATTCCCCCCGCCCGCAGCGCGGCGCCGCTGCGCACGCGGCTGGACGCGATCCTCGCGCGCGCGGATGCGGGCGAGCGGCTGGGCGAGGACACGATCGCGCGCCTGTTCGCCGCGCGCGAGGACGACGCGAATGCGGTGATCGAAGCGGCGGACACGGTGCGCAGGCGCGTGTCAGGCGACACGGTGCGCTACGTCGTCAATCGCAACATCAACTACACCAACATCTGCTCGTTCCGCTGCCGCTTCTGCGCGTTCTCCAAGGGCAAGACCGCCGAGTCGCTGCGCGGCCAGCCCTACGACTTGGCGATCGAGGAGGTCTCGCGCCGGGTGAGCGAGGCATGGGCGCGCGGTGCCACCGAAGTCTGCATGCAGGGCGGTATCCACCCAGCGTATTCGGGCGCGACCTATCTCGCGCTGCTGGCAGCGGCGAAGGACGCAGAGCCGGGCATGCACGTGCACGCGTTCTCGCCGCTGGAAGTGACGCACGGTGCACGCACGCTCGATATTCCGGTGGAGCGCTTCCTCCGCCGGCTGCGCGACGCGGGGCTCGGCTCGCTGCCGGGCACCGCCGCGGAGATCCTGGACGATCCGGTGCGCGCGCGGATCTGCGCGGACAAGCTGAACACCGGCGAATGGCTGCACGTGATCGAATCGGCGCACCGGCTCGGCATCCGCACCACGTCGACGATCCTGTTCGGCCATGTCGAGAGCCCGGTGTCGTGGGCGAGGCACCTGCTGCACCTGCGCGACCTGCAGGAACGCAGCGGCGGATTCACGGAATTTGTCCCGCTGCCGTTCGTGCACATGGAAGCGCCGATGTACCTCAAGGAGGGCGCACGGCGCGGGCCGACCTGGCGAGAAACCCTCCTGATGCATGCCGTGGCGCGGCTCGCGCTACATCCGCTCGTCCCGAACATCCAGGTGTCCTGGGTCAAGCTCGGCCCCGAAGCCGCCGCGGCCTGCCTGAATGCGGGAGCGAACGACCTCGGTGGCACGCTGATGAACGAGAGCATCTCGCGCGCCGCCGGCAACGAACATGGCGAGGAACTTCCGCCCGAGCGCATGGAAGCGCTGATCGAGCGCATCGGGCGCAGGCCCGAGCAGCGCACGACCCTGTACGACACGGTCGCTCCCGATCGGCGGCGGCGGAGTTTCGCCGCGCCCGCGCTCGCGCCAACCGTGCAAACCCCCGTCGCGCGGCAACGCCTACCGCGCGCGGGTTCGGCGTCGCGGACGAGGTCGGCGCGAGACGGGGCGCGGTAGCGGCGTCCCGCCCCGCACAGATCACCTCGCCAGCGGCAGCACTTGCAACGTGAACCGCTCCATCGCGGCGAGCGATTCGCCCAACGTCGCGCGCACGAAGCTGAAAAGCAGGTGGCACACGCCAAGCGATTGGAACACGCCGATGTCCTGCGCGACCTCGGCGTCGCTGCCAGTGAAGAGCTGGCGCTGGCCGTCATCGAGCGTGTGGCTGCGGCCCTCCTTGTACCAGGGCGCCCAAAAGGCGAGCGCGATGCTGGCGGGATCGCGCTTGGCGCGGCCCGCCTCGTCCCGCAGTCGGGCGAGGGCCTCGGAATAACGTTTCGCCGTATCGAGCGGAAACTGGGGATTGGATCCGATCGGATACCAGGCGTCGCCGTATGCCACGACGCGACGCAGCGCCGCAGGGCTCTCGCCGCCGATCCACAACGGCGGGTGCGGTTTCTGCACCGGCTTGGGCAGGAAGCTGAGGTCGTGAAAGCGCGCGTAGCGCCCGTCGAAACGCGGATCGTCGTCGGTCCAAAGGGTCTTGAAAACCTGCAGATACTCGTCCGTCACTTTGCCGCGCTCGGCAAAGGGCGGAACGCCGATGGCCTTGAACTCGTCCTCCATCCACCCGGCGCCGCAACCGACCGTGACGCGTCCCTGCGACAGCACGTCGATGGTCGCGAGCGCTTTGGCCGCGAACACCGGGTTGCGATGGGGCACGACCATGACCGAGGTCAACAAGCGGATCTTCGTGGTCGATGCCGCCAGGTACGACATCAGTACGAGCTGCTCCAGGCAATCTCCCTCGGCAGCGCCCGCCATCTTGCGCGCCGTGTTGTACGGATAGGGGGACTCGATCTGGCGTGGGATGACGATGTGGTCCGGGATGGCGATGTGGGAGAACCCCAATTCCTCGCCGCGTCTCGCCAATGCGAGGAGATTTTCCGGCGTTGCGAGCGGGCCGCGTGTCGGGATGCTGAAGCCGTAATCCATTGAGTGATCCTCGTGCGATAGGGTCGCTGCGCCGGCGTGGCGCGACGGCAGGATGCCACGCCGCGCCGCCTTGCCTCAAGCCGCCCGCCAAAACGGATCAAAGAACGCGTCACGCTCGGTCGCTTCGTCGAGCGGCGCGAACGCTATCGCCGGATCGACGTATAGGGGAATCAATCCGAGGCAGAGCGTGCGTCGCAGCATGAGAATGGCCATTCCCTCCGTTACGTGGCCCCTGGACCAAGTCGCGCAATGCGGCTTATGTCGCGTCACCGGCCATTTATAGAGAAAACCGTTGCTGGGCGTGCCCGCCGAGCTCGCGATCAACGACGGCATGTGCTTCGGGCCCGTCGTACACGCGCTGGAACAAGACGCTCGACCAGATCCTGTCGTGGGGCCGCTTCAAGGAGGCGAACTTCATGACTGACGCCCAGATCGACGAGTGGATCAAGACCCAGCGGCCCAAGGTGACCTACCTCGACGAATCGAAGTTGGACTAGCTGTATTGCACCAACTGCTCGTAGCGGTCCGGAATATGTTTACAGAGCAACTCCAGCCACTCGGCACCCGGCATCACTTGAAAATTGCGCTTGAGTCCCAGATGCATCTTCGAGCGGTAGAACACCGTGCCCGTCGCCCCGTCGTAGGTCATCTTGGCGAGCGACAGCGGTGCTCGAATCGTGTAGCCGGCGAGTTTCATCCCGCTCTCCCGCTCGTTCGCCGCCACACGCACCCGGTTGTGCACCGAAAACCCTGCGCTATGGCGCCAGGCGAGGATGCGAGTGCACAGTTCCTCGCTGATCGCGCGCTCGGCGACGAGGAATTCAAGCACCGCCCGACGAAACCCCACCCGTAGCAGATGCTCCGGCACCGGCGGCAGGCAGAGGTACGTGCCATCCGCACCGAACACCCCGTCGGCCGCAAGCACGTGCACGTGCGGATGAAAGTTCACCAGGTCGCCGAAGGTCAACTTGGCCGCGCTAAGCCAGAAACCATGGGTTACAAGGACGACGCGCTCTATAAAAGGCGCGACGCCGACCTCTCCACCTGAGCTTGCCGGCGCCGGTCTCGGCGCCCGCAGATTTTTACGGCCGTCGACCGTATTACTTCGACTCCTTCACCAGCATCGGGAATATCTTCTCGGCAACCTTGTAGGATTCGGCGACCTCTGTTTCGTAGGCCTTCGAATCCAGGATATCGATCGGGGCGGAGATATTCTTCATCTGCGTCTCGAACGCGGGATCCCGGTACGCTTTGGCCAGAGCCGCCTCCAGTTTGCGGAATGGCGCACCGGAAAATCCTTTTGGAGCGACGATCCCGGTCAGCGACGTCATCTGCGTCAGATTGGGAATGTTGTAGCCCAGCTCTTCCACCGTCGGCACGTTCGGAAACTGCGAAAGCCGGTTCTTGTTGAACACCGCAAGCATGCGCAATTGACCGGAGACGACAAAAGGTACCTGTCCGGAAGCCACTGCAATCGCGTCCACGTGGCCGCCCAGCAGGGCCTGAGCCGCGGGCGCATCGCTGTTGTATGGGATATGCGTCCAATCGATCCCGCGATCGATCGCGAGCAACCTCATGAGCCAATGCGTGGTGCTGTTGGGTGCGTACGTGGCGTATTTGACCTTTCCGGGGTTTTGTTTCGCGTAGGCCACGAACTCATTGAACGTCTTCCACGGTGCGTCGTTGCGCACGGATACGGCGTGGAGAAGTCTTCCGAAAGCTGAGACGTAAGTTACGTCGGTGTGGCTGTACTCCACTTTCAGCATGAACGGATTCCCGAACAACGCGCCTGCAGGGGTCGTTGCAATCGTGTATCCGTCCGGCTTCTGGTGAACCAAAGTGTTGAGCATGATCGCGGCGCTCATCCCGGGCTTGTTCTCTACCAGCACTCGCTGTTTCAACTCCTTGCCGACCAGATCGGCCAGAACCCGTGCCTGAATATCCGAGGATCCGCCCGGCGCATACCCGACGAGCAGCGTAATCGGTTTGTCGGGATAGTTGTCCTGCGCAACGACAGATCCGGCCCAGGCAGCAAGGACGCCGAGCCCGACCCTTATCGTGGCAGCGAATCTTCGAAGTAGCCAATCGCTGGATTTCATGTGCGTATCTCCGTTGGACATCTCTGAATAAGGCTTGCGGAAAGGATCGGCTCAACTTCCCTTCGGCGGAATGAACGGCAGCAGCAGATGGGAAGCGTGCGCTCCACCGGCATGAATCGTGTTCCTCGCCCCGGCGTTGTAGTCGGCGTGGTAATGCGTGTGCGGAGCGCTTCCGACGCCGTCGCGCGGCTGCACGTCGAGCCGGAGCTTGTGGCCTTTCTTGAACACCATGCAGGTCGGCCAGATTTCGACCCGGCATTCGACGATTTCGCCCGGCTTCAGCCACCAGCGCTCGTCGTGCGCGTGATAGGGACGGTACGGTAGCGAGCGCTCCGCATCGAGCTTTCGGTGCGAAGCGCGCAGCCATCCTTTTGTGACCGGAACCGGCTGATGGTTGGGACCGACTTCCCACAGGTCGTTGCCGTCGGGCCCGATGTTGCGCAGCGTCGCGAAGATGTCCATGTCCTTCGACGTGCTGGACACCCAAAGCACAAGCACAACAGGACCGGTAATCTCCGTGTCATTGGCCATCGGCGCCGTTTCGAAGGAGGCTCCCGTGCGCGGGCCGGGCCAGCCGCCCAGCGCGAGCAACGGCGACCATCCCTGCCCCGGCTTCAGCGCCCCGGCCGTCGAATAGGTCGCCTGCTGCTCCCCCGGCGGGACTTCAGCAACGAGCTGCCCTTCGACCGCGGCTTCGTCGCCGGACGGCGGCCGGTCGATTTTCAGGTACATCTTCGTCCACTGCGCGCGCGCCAGCGGCCATTCGTTCTCGAAGCGAAACGGATACGGTTTGTGACTGCCGCCGGTACGGATTTCGAGCTTGACCGGCGGCTCGTCCATGATCCCGGTATCCATGTCCTTGAGCCAGTAGTCGAACCATCGCAGCTGGTCCATGCGCGCTTCTTCGGAGTAGAACGGATGGATGTGCGAGCCGGTGTGGATGCGCAGTTTCTTATGCTGGGAGGCTGCGTTCATATATGCCTCGGTGTTGCCGCGCAGGTGCAGTGCCATGGCGCCCCAGTTGCCCGCGCTATATACCGGAACTGTGATCCGGTCCCAGCGCGCACTGACTAGGCGCCAGCATTCAGAATCGAGATCGTTCCGCATGTAGTTCCATAGCATGTTGTTGTTGAAGGCGTCCGGGTTGTAGCTGCGCGGCTCGCCCAAGAGATGGTGCGCGGTTTCAATCGCCTGCATGATCGAAATGAAACCCAAAGAAAAAATGCCTCCGTGGTACGCGTGATCGCGATACTGGTCGGCGCGACCTTCCCACGGCATAATCGCCTTGAGGGATGGCGGCTGCAGCCCGGCAACGCGCCATTGCGAACTCGCGAGGTACGAGATGCCGAGCGCGCCGACCTTGCTCGTGCACCAAGGCTGCTTCGCGAACCATTCGATCGCATCGTAATAGTCGAGCGCTTCCTGATAGGAACTAGGCTCCGACTGGCCGAGGGACTTCCCGGAACCTCGGCTGTCCAGCCGAACCAGCGCGTAGCCGCGTGGACACCACCACAGTGGATTGGGCGTCTCCCACACCATGTACGGGTTGGGCCTCTCTTCCAAGTCCGCTGGCGCTCGCCACAGCTTGTCCTTCTGGTAGACGGTCGTACTAATCAGTACGGGCACTCGTTCCGTGCCACAGTCCGGGCGCAGCACGTCGGCGCACAGGGGCGTGCCGTCACGCAGCGGAATCTGCACGTCCTTCTCGACGAGAAGCTTCCAGTCGCGCGGCTGCGAAACATTGAAAATGCTGCTGTTCATCGTTGCTCTTTCCTGTCCGATGCTCCGGTTGCCGGTATTAGAAACTGTTCCACCCAGTCCGCGTCCACTTCCGATACCAAGCGGCGGCGTCCCCCAACTGCGGGTGCAGGCGCAATCTGATGCGATGGATTTCGCCCATCTCCGCTCCGCCCCAGGGCGCCGCTCCGAGTCCCATCAACACGCCGTGCGACCAACGGTAATCGTCGGCGAAATATCTGAATGCGAGATCGACGCTCGAAATTTTTATTGCTCCTTCGAAGGCCTTGCCTGAATCAGCGCCCAAAGATTCGGTGGCGAGAGCGGCAGCTCGCGGGGTTCGACTCCCAGCGGCGCGAGCGCATTGGCCACCGCATTGGCCACCACGCCTCCCACCGGCACGATTCCGCCCTCGCCTCCGCCTTTCGCTCCGAGCGGATTATCTGGCGCGGGCGAGTTCTCGAGCATGATCGCCTTAATGTTCGGGAAATCCGTCGCGGTCGGCATCATGTAGTCGGCGAG
>JBGOTT010000040.1:0-19386 GCA_041476585.1 Gammaproteobacteria bacterium
AGCGTGGCCTGAGGTGTTCGCCGCCACGAATCTCGATGAGACGCGCGCGGAACCGCGCGGCTACGCGGCGTGGCGCAAGCGAAAACTCGCCGGCTGCCCGAGGCGGGCGGAAGAACTGATCGTCGAAGTGCGCGACCCGCGCAACCTGAGCGCGACCGAGCGCGGCGCGATCCTCGAGCGCTGCTACAGGGCGAACATGGCAGTGTACGCGAGCCGCTGCGGCGAGGAATCCGACAAGGAGATTGCGCGGGCGCTCGGCCTGCAGTTCGGCCTCGCCCGCCTCGATCCGAACTGGCTCGCCGACGACGACGGGATCTCGAGCATCGCGGTGCGCGACGCGGTGACGCGCGGCGAATTGATCCCGTACACCTCGAAGCCGATCCGCTGGCACACCGACGGTTATTACAACCCGCCGGAGCGTCGCATCCACTCGTTCGTGCTGCACTGCGTGCGCGGCGCCGCAGAGGGCGGCGAGACGCAGCTGCTCGACCACGAGCTCGCGTACCTGCTGTTGCGCGAAGCCAACCCCGACTGGGCGCGCGCGCTGATGCGCGCGGACGCGATGACGATCCCCAAGCGCGCGAGCGGCGGCGAGGTCGAGCGCGCGGCGCAATCCGGCCCGGTGTTCTTGTTCGACCACGATGGCGCGCTGCACATGCGCTATACCGCGCGCACCGTCAGCATCCAGTGGGCCGACGACCCGGACACGGCGTGCGCGGCGCGCTTCCTCGCGCAGTGGCTCGGCGACGACGCGCCGTTCACGCTGCGCCTGAAGCTCGAGCCGGGCATGGGCGTGATCTGCAACAACGTGCTGCACGCGCGCTCGGGGTTCCGCGACGACCCGGACCGACCGCGGCTGCTGTACCGCGCGAGGTATTACGATCGGGTTCGCGGGTAGGGGCTGGCGGCGGGCGTAAACGGGCTTGGCAGCGGCGCCCGCGGGGATGGTGACGCTGCGGCCACGAAAACATCGTCTTCCTTGCGGGGCACCCGATGATCGAATGTCAGGTATCGCGGGTCTCGATGATTGTCTTCAATAAGGCGCACGCCAGTGTAGTAACAGCGAAAGCGCTCGCCATCCCACGCCGTCTTTAGCGCCCTTATTCTGGCATTTCGGTTAACCTTGCCTCGGGAATCGAGGCGCCCGAAAAGCTTCTTGCATCGCCTACACAAATTCGGGAACTGGTGCATAGATTTTGCGCATGTTGGACACAGCGGGTCGGTCTTCATGCAGAAGAATCTATATCACCAGTTGGCCTTCATTTTCTGCGATTACCTTTTGCGGAATTGTGCTTCTGGCACATCAGTGCGGCGTTACTAAGCTTGCTTCATATTCGGAGGCTCTATCCTGCGTCAGGAAATCGTTCATCGTCAGCGCTCGATCTGGAAATGCCTTCAGCACCGCCTTATCCGCGGTGACCAGCGGAACGCCGAGCGTGGACGCGAGCGCGACGAACTCGCAGTCGTAGGCGGAGAGGCGGGTTTCGCCGGCAATCCGGAACACCTTGTCGCTCGGGACGATGTGCTCCCGGCCGGCGAAAGATTCCTCGGCGGCGGCCATGATGCGCGCGATCTGCGCGCCGTCGAGACTGCCGTCGCGCAGGAATCCAGTGAGCACGCTGCGCATCTCCGAGCGCCAGAGAACGGGCGCGTGCCACTCCGGGTCCGCGCGCTGCACGCGCCGGGCGATTTCCGTCAGCGGCCCGTTCACCCAGTAGTACGCGACGACGTTGCTGTCAACGACGATCACGCCCGGCCCTGCCGCTTGTAGCGGGTGACCTTGGCGTGGTCGACCCGGGGCAGGCCGGCGACCAGGTCTCTCAGCGCCCGGGCATGCGCTTCGCGATCGACGACCGGAGCGGAGAAATCGCTCTCGAGCCGGGCGAGGATCTCGCTGTTCAGGCTGCGCCGGTTGCGTTCGGCGCTTTCCTTGAGCTGGGCGTGGAGGTCCTTCGGGATGTTCTTGAGCGTCAGGTTGAGCATGGTCTACTCCTTGGAACCATTTTGGAACCATCGCAGTTTAGAGTCGCCTTTCCCCTCCGTCAACCGCATGGCGTCACGCCAGTTTCCAACGCAGGGCAAGCAGCTCCTGCCGCCCGGTTTTCTGCTGCAGCTTCCCCTCAATGTTGCCGATCAGTTCCTCCCGCTGCCGGTCAACCTGGTCCTGCGCATCGAAAAGCGAGCGGCGTCGCTGGTTGCGCTGGGCTTCCAACGCCTTGATTTGCTTTTGCCCTGCGAGTTTTTCTTCGAGCGTGAGCGCGGTGGTCGCCGCGCGGCGGGCGTCGCGGATCTGGCGGTCGAGCTCCTTGATCTCGCGCTCAAGCCCCAGCTTCAGGTCGTCCGCCCAGCCTTCGAGCTTGTCGATTTCAGGCTCAAAGATGCGGGCATTGCGCTCGGAGATGCCACGCTGAATCGCTTCTTGTCTGGTCACGACCACTGCCTCCAGCGGCGCGCGCGGTGAGGAACTGCCTGGCTGCCCGACCACGCGGCCGGGCAACGTGAGCAAGCGCAATGCCACGTCGTGATCCATCGCCTAGCCATCGTCGGTCACGGCAGCGACGATCTGGCGACCCTACCGATCCGGCGTTACGAAGGCGAGGTATTGCTGGTTGCAACGCCGCGGGACCGCGAGCGAGCGGTGGAGGACATTCGGCAGGAAAGCGTGGTCGGCTGAGATACCGAGACGCGGCCTGCGTTCGGGAAGGGCGAGGTGCACCCGCCGAGCCTGGTGCAGTTGGCCACCGCGCACGCGGTGTACCTGTTCCAGTTGCCGCGGATGGATGTTTCCGCGGAGGTGGCCGGGTTCTTCGGCGCGCCGGAGATCGTCAAGGTGGGCATTTCGATGAATGATGATCTGCGCCCCAGCTGATCGCGTAGGCCTCGATCTGCCCAACGCCCCTGCTCGACGCACGAGACCGGGATCACCAGCTTCTTCCCGGCCCCAACCAGGATGGTGATGTTGACGGCGCGGTTCTGGCGCGCACCGATCAGCTCGTCGCCGTCGACCAGCAGGATCTTCTCCGGCGAGCCGTTCTCGAAGGCGAGTTCCGGCACGCTGCCCGATTCGGAGACCTCGGTGACGCGCGCGAGGTTCTTCGCGAGCGCCTCGTCGAGCAGCAGGGAGCTCGCCGCGGGCGCGGAAGTCCCGAGAGGCGCACGTCCTCGCCCTCGCCCAACGCGGGCCTGAATCGCTTTGGTGCCTGCGGTCACGCGCGCCATGTCACGCCACGAACTGCGCCGCGGTCGCCGCCGGAACGACGTCGATTCCCGCAGCCAGCGAGTAGCACCTGCTTCCCGGATAGAGCACCAAGAGCCGGTCGAGCCTGAGATCCTGCATCGCGATGCGCATCGACGGAGTGAGCGCGGGTGCATCGGCGCGCTTGAACTCCACGCCCACCCGGCGCCCGTGCTTCAGCATCAGCAAATCGAGTTCGGCGCCGGCGTGGGTGGCCCAGAACCAGGCCTCCTCGGGCTGCGCTATGCGCAGCACCTGCTCGAGCACGAACCCCTCCCACGAAGCCCCGGACCTCGGGTGCGTCAGCAGCCCGCCTTCGTCCCGGATGCCCATCAGGGTGTGCAGCAGGCCGGAATCGCGAAAGTAGATCTTCGGCGCCTTCACCTGGCGTTTGCCCACGTTTTCGTACCAGGGCTGCAGCTGCCTCACCATGTAAGTCTGCGTGAGCCAGTCGAGGTAACGGCGCACGGTGCTCTCGTTCACGCCGAGCGAACGCGCGGGATCCGCCGCATTCCACACCTGCCCGTGGTAGTGGGCGAGCATCATCCAGAAGCGCCGCACGGCGGCCGGCGCCGCGTTGATACCGAGCTGGGGAAGATCGCGCTCCAGAAACAGCTGCACGAACCGCTCGCGCCATTCGACGCTCTGGCGCTCGTCGCCGGCCAGATACGACAGCGGCGCACCGCCCCGGCGCCAGAGTACCTGCATCGCCCGTGCGCCGACTTCGTCGAGCGCGAAACCGCCGATCTCGATGACGGCCACGCGGCCCAGCAGCGTCTCGCCGGTCTGGCGCAGCAATGCCGGGGATGCGCTGCCCAGCAGCAGGAACTTCGTCGGCGCGTCGGCGCGGTCCATCAGCACGCGCAGCAGGCGGAACAGCTCCGGCGCGTGCTGCACCTCGTCGATGACGACGAGTCCGCGCAGGCCCTCGAGCAGCGCCTTCGGTGCGCGGAATTGCTCGGCGACGGCGGCGTCCTCGAGGTCGAAATAGTTCGCAGCGCCGGCGGGCACGAAGCTGCGCGCGAGCGTGGTCTTGCCCACCTGGCGGGGGCCGACGAGAATTACGCCGCGGAACTGGTCGAGCGAACGCGCGATCTCCGCGCGGAGCCTGCTTCGGTCAATGCGCATGCCGGCAGCATACCTTGAAAACCCCGCAGGACATACGGGATTTTCAAGGTAAAGACGAGACTCGTTTCATCACGCAGATCGACAGCCGCGCCTTCCAGGCCGGATTCCGCCCCGGCGGTATGGTCCATACCGTCAACCGGCGGCGCGTGCAGACGCTCGCGGAGATCCAGCCGGCGCTGCAGGGCGCGCAGAGCGGTTTCGCAATCAGCCTGCTGCGCGGGGATTTCAACCTGACGGTCATCGCGCGCTAGGACGCGGCCGCGAGGTGTACTGTTCGGCCGGATCCGCCCCACTGGGGGAGTTCGCCATGAGCGGGACAGGAGAATCGAGCAACGGCGCCGCGCAAGCGCCGTTTCGCCACGCGCCGGAGGACTGGACGCCCGAGTCCGCGCGCGAGATCGCGCGCATGGAAGGGCTGGAGCTCGGCGAAGACCACTGGGCGACGCTGCGCGCACTGCAGGAGTACTTCGCGCGGCACGAGGACGCGGAGATCAGGCGACACGCGCTGCACGATGCGCTCGAGGAGAAGTTCCACTACAAGGGCGGCGTGAAATACCTGTACACGCTGTTCCCGGGCGGCCCGGTCGCGCAGGGCTGCCGCCTCGCAGGCCTCAAGCCGCCGCCTGGCGCAGTGGACCTCAGTTACGGCAGCGTGGCCTAGCGGCGTGCGCTACTTCAGGCTGCCGTCGAAGACGGTGCCCGGCGTGAAGCCGAAAATGCGCTCGAGCTCCAACTCGCGGATCAATTGGTCCACCGCGGCCTGCCCATGCTCGCGCGACACCTCCGCCAGGATCAGCTTGGAGCCGTTGGCGTTGTAGAAACCGCCGAAGCCGGCCTGCACCTTCAGAAGCTGCCGGGCGCGTTCGAGCGTCATCCGAGATCGCCCCCGGTCTTGCCCGACTGCGCGCCGAGACGTTCCTTCTCGTGGTCGGCCTGTGCGCGCAGCGCCGAGGTGACGCACTCGAGCAGGTCGTCGTACTCAGGTCTGCCGGCGCCGAACTGCTCCTCGATCGCGTCCTGCGGATAGAAGAACATCGCGCGCCAGCGGCCATCTGCCACTTTCACGACGACGAACGCCGCGCCGCGCTCCTCCCAGTAGAGCGTCGGGCAGGCGCTAAGGGTTTCGTCGCCCGGCTGCAGGCGCAGTTCGGTGTCCGCGAGCTGAGTCGCCACGCGATGCCCGTAGCGCTCCCGCAGCGTGGACTCCACAACCCAGCGCTCGGCGTCGTCGATTTCGAGGATCTGGGCCATTGCCGTCAATGGGCGGTCATCGCAGACCTCTGCTCGGAGGACATGATGTGATGGTGCCTGATCTGCCTATTTGATGCCACAGCAATGCCGATGGCCAATTTCGACCGATTCCAGACGTTCAGACGTAGACTGACCTGCGGCTAGGGTTGCACGGGGTTCTCCGCCCGCTGATCCCGGTGCTTACGCTGCGTCGTGACGATCGGGGGTGGATCCAATGAACCAGATACATTCACGGGTGCTTGGCGCAGTTCTCGCATCACTCGCTCTCGCTACTCCCTCGACGTCGGATGCCCAGAAGAAGTACGGCCCGGGCGCCTCAGATACCGAGATCGAGATCGGCAATACGGCCCCCTACAGCGGACCGGCTTCGGCATGGGGAACGATTGGCGGAACGGCGATCGCGTTTTTCAAAATGCTCAACGAACAAGGTGGAATCAACGGCCGAAAGATCAACTTCATCAGCCGCGATGACGGCTACAGTCCGCCCAAAACCGTAGAAGACCGCGCCTATCCTGGGCCACGTTAACGCCGCGCGAGCAAAAGCAACTCGCGCATCGTTGGCGGACTGCCCACCTCAGTGAGGCATCACGCCGCGTAACTCAGCACCGCGAAGAAGTGACAGCCGGTGCCGGCAACGACGAAGCTGTGCCACACCGCGTGCGCGTACCGCAATCGGGAATCCAGCATGAAAAACACGACGCCCGCTGTGTATGCGAGCCCGCCGGCCACGAGCAATGCGACGCCGGGCAGTGGCACGCGCTCGACGAGTGGCACGGCCGCGATCAGCACGAGCCAGCCCATGATGAGATAGAGTCCCGTCGAAAGCCAAGGATGCGACAGGCGGTCGAACGCCTTCAGCGTGACGCCAAAGACCGCAAGCGACCACACCAGCCCGAACAGCGTCCAACCCCAGGGACCACCCAGCGCGCCCAGCGCGAACGGCGTATAGCTGCCCGCGATGAACACATAGATTGCGCCGTGATCGAGCTTCATGAAAACGCGCTTGGCGCGGCCCGCCGGCAAGGCGTGGTACAGCGTCGAGGTCAGATACAGCAACACCATTGTTGCCGCAAACGCGCTGGCGCCAACGACGTTGGCGACGCCGAGATGGCGCGCCGCGGCGATCAGGAACGGCACTGCCACGATAGCTGCCAGCAGCGCCACACCATGGCTCACGCTGTTGGCGATTTCCTCGCCCAGGCTTTGCGAACGTTCGGTCATAATGTCCATTGTCGCACGCTGGAGGACGTGCGCCGCCTCGCTCCGGGTCTGCGGGCCCTTCCGAAAGCACACGTCCGATGATCGGCAATGATCTGAGTCGAGAATCCCGGTGGGGTCGATGCACAGCAACCCGAATTGTCGTGTCGCATCGATGGTCCGGTCCTGGCAGATTACAGACATTCCGAGTGGAGCCGGTTCGAGGGCTGGTGCCGCCCAACCCAATTGGGCCAGCAAAGTTTCTTGATGACGTTTTTCCGGCCTCAGCCGCAACGCAACCCCAAGGCTGGATTCCCGCGTGCGCCGGAATGACAACCTACTGGTGATGCAAAACACTAGCGACCGCCGTCGAGCAGGACGAACGCGACAAACGCGAGCGCAACCATCTTGCGCAACCATGGACCCACGGTTTCCCCTGTCCCGAACTGACGATCTGGCGCGCTCACTCGTCGGAAACGCATATGGTACGCTCCACTCGCGCGAAGGCAGTCTTCCGAAGGCAGTTTTCCTGGAGAAGGACCACGATGACCACTCGCCGCGAATTTCTCGGATCCGCCGCGGGCACGCTCGCCGGCCTCGCCTTCGTGGGTTGCGATCTGTTGGCGGCGCGACCGGCAAGCGCGCAAGCCCGGCGCCGGGAAACAATCGTCTCCGGCAGGCGCGTTAAGGTGATCGACGTGCACGCGCACTGCGCCGTGCCGGAGGCCATTGCGCTCATGGGCTTGAAGCTCGGTGGACCGTCGCTTCGACCGGACTTGCACATGGCGACAGCCGTATCGGAGCGGATCGCCACGATGGACGCGCAGGGCATCGATGTCGAGGCGCTCAGCATCAATCCGTACTGGTACAAGGCGGAGCGCGACGTCGCGGAGAAGCTGATCCAGATCCAGAATGAGAAGCTCGCGGAGGCGTGCGCCGCGCACCCCGATCGCTTTGTCGCGTTCGCCTCGGTGGCATTGCAGCATCCCGATCTCGCGGCCCGGCAATTGGAGGAAGCCGTGAGGAAATACGGGCTGCGCGGCGCGGCCATCGGCGGCAGCGTGAACGGCCTCGAAATCAGCGATCCGATATTCCACCCGTTCTGGGCCAAGGCCGAGCAGCTCGGCGTGCTGGTCTTCATCCATCCGCAGGGCACCGGCGCCCCGAGCGAGCTCGCAAGGCGGCTCAAGGGCAGCGGCTACCTGGACAACGTGATCGGCAATCCCCTCGAGACGACTATCGCGCTGTCGCACCTGATCTTCGAAGGCACGCTCGACAAGTTCCCCGGCCTGAAGATCTGCGGGGCGCATGGCGGCGGATTCCTGCCGTCGTACGCGGGCCGTTCCGACCTGGGGTGCCCCACCCGCCCCGACCTCTGCCCCGGCGGTACCCACGGCCCGATCAAGAAAAAGCCGACTGAGTACCTCAGGCAGATGTACTACGACACGATGGTCTTCACGCCCGAAGGCGTCCGTCACCTCGCCGCCGAGGTCGGGGCGAGCCAACTCATGGTCGGTACGGACTATCCCTATCCGTGGACCAAGACCGCCGTAGACGTGGTGATGGACACGCCGGCTCTGACCGACGCCGATCGAGTTGCGATCCTCGGCGGCACCGCGGCAAATCTCCTCGGGATCAAGGCGTAGGGCGCGCGCGCCTCAAGGCTGGATTCCCGCGTGCGCGGGAGTGACAACCAGCTCAAGTCGTCAACCTCCGATACACCTCCGCCACCTTCAACGGCAGCCGCGCCACGTCTTCGATCACCGTGTAATGTGCCGCGCCGTACATGCGCGGCAGGTAGTCGCGCGCCTCGCGGTCGATGGTGATGCAAAACGAGTGTATGCCGGTGCGCCTGGCTTCGAGCAGCGCCTGACGCGTGTCCTCGATGCCATACTCGCCGCGGTAGCCGTCCGAAAAATCATCCGGCTTGCCGTCAGAGAGCGTGATCATCAGCCGGGTGCGCGCCTCTTGCGCGCCGAGGATTCCGGTCAGGTGGCGCAACGCAACACCCATGCGTGTGTAGTCCAGAGGCTGGATTCCCGCGATGCGCTGCTCTACCAGCGCATCGTAGCGCTCGTCGAAGCGCTTGACGCGGTACACCTCGCAGCGCTTGCGCGTGACGCCGGAGAACCCATAGATCGCATACCGATCCCCCAAAACCTCCAGCGCCGCGGCAAGCAGCACCAGCGACTCGCGCTCGCAGTCGTTGATCCATCCCTTCGTGGAACCCGACATGTCCACCACGAACATCACCGCCACGTCGCGCACATTCCTTTCGCGCCGTACGAACAGCCGGTCCGGCAGTTGCGCGCCGGCGCGCAACTCCGCAAACCCACGCACCGCCGCGTCGAGATCGATCTCGTCGCCGTAGGGTTCGTCGCGCAATCGCCGGTCCTCGCCGCGCAGCGCTTCGAACGAGCGGCGCAGGTGTCTCACCTGCGCGCGGTACCGCGCCATGATGGCCGGGACGAAGCGCGGATCGCCCGGATGCACGTCGCGCTCGGTGAGCGCGCACCAGTCCTTGCGATAGTGGCGCCGGCGGAAGTCCCACTCGTCATAAAGCAAAGCGTCCCGTGGGGCATCCTCGCCGGGCACCAGCTCGAGCGGATCCTCGCTGCCTTCGCTGCGGCGATCGCCTTCGCCCGCCGCGACGAGATATTCCTCGGGGAGTTCGCCGAGGTCCTGCAGGATCGATTCGATGAGTGCCGTAACCTCGGGCGGCGGCGCCATCGTATGGCCGTCGAACTCGACCGAGATCTCCAACTCCCCGGCCTCGCCCTCGGCTTCGCGCATCTCGACGCGCAGCCGCGGTGCGTCGGGCTGAGAGTCGGCATCGCCCGCGGCGGCGCGGACTTCATTGCGCATGCGCGTCAGCGCTCTGTGCAATTCCTGCTTTTCACGCGCCAGGCGCGAGATGCGAACCGCGATCGCGCGTTGCGGCTCGAGCTTGCCGAGAAACGCCCAGTCGGGTGCAAGCGCATTCGCGGGCAAGGTTCGCAGCGCGGCTAGGCTGTCCGAAACGCCGGATTCATCCGATTGCAGCGGCTGCGCAGCCTGCTCGAACTGCGCGTCGAGCGCCGGCTGGCGAAGTCGGTCGAGGTCGCGGTGCAGCCCCGGCAATTCGCGCTCGAAGCGCGCTGCAAGGCGCACCGACTCCAGCACGCCGAGCAGCGCAAGCTCGCGCTCCGCGCCGGGATAGCGTGCGGCGTCGAGATTGAACGTGCCGTGGCGCGCCTGCGCCCACAGCAGCGCCGCAGTGACCTTGTAGGCGCGGAAATTTTCCTCCCGCGTCGCGAACCTCGCGATGCGCCGCGGCAGGTACAGCGTCTCGGTATCCGTCCACGGCAGGTCATCGGGCTCGAGCTTCATCGGCCGGCCGGAAAGTCCTGCGAGGAAATGCGCCAGTACATGCGCCACTTCCTCGAACCCCACCGCGCCGGGCTCCTCGCGGCGCCGCAGCATGAAGCCCGCAAGGTCCTTGAGCGAGGCGGCCGCGCGGTACAGTCCCCCACGGTCGAACACGTCCATCGCTTCAATCAGCCACTGCTCCGCACCGGAAACACCCAATGCGTCTATCGCCCCGGGGGCGACGGACGCGAACTGGTAGGCCAGTTCCGGGCTCGACCGGGCGGTGATCGCAACCCAGTGCAGCGTGAACTCCTGTACCGCGCGGGGCCTCCCGGCAAGCTCGCCGGCCAGGTCCGTGGCCGTGCGGCGCGAGGAAAGCACCGCGCCGATCAGCTCTTCGAAGTGCTCCTCGATCTCGGCGGCGCCCAGCGGCGTACTAGAAGACCGCGCTGACGAGTTCATGCACGGCGGACAGCATCTCGGGTTCGTCGGTGAGCGCAAGCGCGATCGCGCCGCTGCAGGCCGCGCGCGGCTCCACTCCGTACGCCATCAGTTTCGCCGCGTGCACCAGCAGCCGCGTCGAGGCGCCCTCGTCGAGGCCGTTGCCCTTGAGGTTGCGCGTCATGTGCGCCAGCTTCACCAGCCGCGCGGCGGCGTCGGCGCCGATTCCGCTCTCGCGCGCGACGATCAGGCTTTCCGTTTCGGCAGGCGGGTAGTCGAAGTCGATCGCAACGAAGCGCTGCCGCGTGGACTGCTTTAGCTCTTTCATCACGCTCTGATAGCCGGGGTTGTAGGAGATCGCCAGCATGAACTCGGACGGCGCCTTCAGCACCTCGCCCTTCTTTTCCACGAACAGCGTGCGGCGGTCGTCGGCCAGCGGGTGAATGACCACCGTCGTGTCCTTGCGCGCTTCGACGATCTCATCGAGGTACAGGATCGCGCCCAGCCTCACCGCGCGCGCCATCGGCCCGTCCACCCAGACGGTTTCGTTGGCGGTGATGAGGAAACGCCCGACCAGGTCGGCGGCGGTGAGGTCGTCGTGGCAAGCGACCGTAACGAGCGGTCGCGCGAGACGCCACGCCATGTATTCCATGAAGCGCGTCTTGCCGCAGCCGGTGGGCCCCTTGAGCAGCACCGGCACGCGGTTGTTCCACGCCGCCTCGAACATCGCGACTTCGCCTCGCAGCGGCTGGTAGTAGGGCTCGCGCTCGATCATCAGCGACGCGGCGTCATCCCGATGCGGCGCGTTCATTCCGGCGTCTCCTTGAGCGATGCGTACTGGTCGTCCTGCTTGTCCGCCACGCACTGCGCCTTGCCGAGCGTCTTGCGCACCACGCGCTCGCGGTAGGCTGGCATGCGCCGCTCGGCGACGCCGGCGCGCGGCTGGATCGTCACCTCGCCGAACAGCGCCTGGCGCAGAAAACGCATTGCGAACGCAAGACAGTACGCGTCGTCGCGCGCGAGTTCAGCGCGCACCGCCGCGTCGAGTTCGAACACGGCGGAGAACTTCTCCGACAGCACGAACGCGCGGAAGCCGTCGAGGTCGTAGCTGGCGAGGAAGAACAGCTCGTAGCTGCGCTCGGGCGGCGCGCCCACAGTCGGTCCCGACGAGCGCTTCTTCAGCACGATCTCGCGCCAGGCGCGGTTGGCCGCGTCGTACGGCTCGATGCCCTGATCGCGCCGGTACTCGCGTATGGTCTGCGTGACCGGCTCGGCATGGCCGAGGCAGTGCGCTTCCTTCACGACGAAAAACGAATCCTCGACGGCGGGCGAATCCTTCCTGCGCATCGCCACCGATCCGAGCGCGTAGTAGCGGCAGGCGGCGGGCCGGTCGGCGTAGATGCCGCAGCCTTCGGGCGTCAGATTGATGCAGGCAGCCGAGCCCTCCCTGCGCCGCAGCTTCAGGCCGGGCATGCCCTGGCCGTCCAGTTGCGCGTCGGTCGTGTAGCGGTCGATCGCCTCGCGCGTGGTGACGCCGAAATGCCTCGCGATCCGCACGATGTCCCACGGCGTGAGCAGGATGTCGATGTTCTCGCAGCACTTGTTGAAGCAGGCGATTCCCTTGTGGCAATTGAAGCGGAACTGGTCGTCCAGCCAGAGCTGCACCGGCACCACCGGCGTTTCGGGCGGCATTTCGATACGGAATTCAGCGGGCTGTTCGGCCATGGCCAAGCTCAAGCGGGATAGTCGAGTTCGCGTTGATGACGTATGCCGAGAACACGCACGATACCGTCAATCGCCACGTAACGGTAAAGCGCGAGATACCCCGAGGCGCCGTAGGAGATCACCAGTTCGCGCACCTCCCCATCCCTTACCCGTCCGACCAGAGGGTGATTTGCGAGAATCTCAACGGCGGATCGAACTGCCTGCATTGAATTCACGGCGGCCTTCGGATCGTGCTCGGCGAGGAATTCGAACAGCCTCTCGAGGTCGCCCAGCGCAACCGGTGAATAGACTACCTGCGCCACGGCCTGGGCCGGGGAGTCTTCTTCCCTCGGGCGAGGCGCTCGAGCCACGCATGCACGTCTTCGGCGCGGTAGACCTCGCCGCCCTTATCGATTGCCCGATCGGCGGCCAGCGTCGCGCGCACGAATTCGCGCATTTTCTCTTCCCGAGCCGTCTGCTGCTCGAGCGCTTCGAGCATGTATCCATGCGCGGAGCGCCCGGTTTCCTTCGCGATTTTCGCGATCCGCGTGCGCAGTGCGGGCGGCAGCTTCAGGGTCGTCGTGGTTGCCAACGCACACTCCGGTCGAAAGGTGTCACCATGGTAACACCAGCGCTGCAGACTGCCAACCGGCGATCGCCCCGCATTGCGACGCGCGCGAAACCAATGCATCGGCCAGGCCCTTGCCCAGCCCGGAAGCGGCGCCCGTCACGAGCGCGGTGCAGCCTCTCCGGGTATGGCGGTTCATGGGCGGGGTACTATAGCTGATCGCACTTTCAAAACGCGCCCCGCGTTGCAGTCACCGGGCGGTACCATAGCGCGCATGAAGTGGCTGCGCGATCAGGGACTCAAGCCGACCGGCATGACGCCCGACCAGTTTGCGCGATTCATCAAGGCCGACCTGGTGAAGTGGCGGCGCATGATCGCCGAGGTGGGGATCAAGCCGGAGTAGCCGGGAGATGAAATTCATCTGGCCGGAATTTCTCTGGCTATCGCTCGCAGCACCCGCGCTGGTCGCTGTCTACCTGTGGGTGCTGCAGCGAAGCAAGCGCAACGCGGTGAGATTCGCCAGTCTCGGAATGGTGCGCGAAGCGATGAACCGCGCCGGCGCCTGGCGGCGCCATGTCCCGCCGGCGATTTTCCTGCTGGCCCTCGGCCTGGCCGTGCTCGCGACCGCGCGGCCGAGCGCGCTGGTCACCTTGCCTTCGCACCAGCGGACCATCGTCCTTGCGATCGACGTGTCGCTCAGCATGCGAGCCACCGACGTCGAACCCAATCGCATCGTCGCTGCGCAGGCGGCCGCCAAGGCGTTCGTACAGGAACAGCCGGAAGACCTGCGGATCGGCATCGTGACGTTCGCCGGCACGGCGGCGGTCGCGCAGCAGCCGACCAACCAGACCGAAGACCTCGTCGCCGCCATCGACCGGCTGCAGCTCGACCGCCACACCGCCATTGGCAGCGGCATTGTGGTGTCGCTGGCGACCCTCTTTCCCGATGACGGAATCGATCTCGAGTCGATGGTTCTGGGCAGCCGCAGCCCGCGCGGACCGCAGCACAAGGGCTCGCAAGAGAAAGCGGCGCAACGCGAGTTCAAGCCGGTGCCGCCCGGGTCGAATGCCTCCTCGGCCATCATCCTGCTCACCGACGGGCGCAGGACCACCGGCCCCGACCCGCTCGAGGCGGCGCGGATGGCCGCTGACCGGGGCATTCGCGTTTTCACGGTGGGATTCGGCACCGCGCAGGGCGGCTCCGTCGCGGTCGACGGCTACTCGATGTACATGATGTTCGACGAGGAGTTGCTGAAGGCCATCGCCGAAATCACCCGCGCCGAGTACTTCCACGCTGCGACCGCGGGCGAGCTGAAGAAAATCTACGAAGGATTGAGCAGCCGCTTCGTGCTGCAGAAGGAGCACACCGAGATCACCGCGCTGTTCGCCGCCGCGGCGGCGGCGCTCCTGGTCGTCTCCGCCGGGCTGTCGCTGCTCTGGTTCAACCGCGTCTTCTGATCCTTCCTAGTCCTTGATCACCTGCACATACGGCACCTTCTTTATCGCCCATTTCCCGGTGTGCCGGTCATAGGTCGAGTTGACGAAGCACTTCCAGTTCTCGTCGTCGATGAAGTTGTAGTCCATCCGGTAATAGAAACCCGGATAGCGGGTTTCCTCCCTGAACTGGATGTGCTTCATGTGCGCTTCCGCCGCGATGATGCGATGGTAGTTCTCCCAGGCGCGCAGCAGCTCGTGCAGGTCCTTGGCGCGCATCTTGAGGGAATCCTCCTTCAGCATCTCGAGCTTCTTCTCCGCCATCTCGAGCAGCTTGCCGTTGGTGCGGTAAAAGGTGCCGACGCCCGCGACGTACTCGTCCATCAGCTTCTGCAGCCGGAACTGCAGCATCTTGGGCGTGATGTAGTGCGGGTTGATGTCGATCGCGGTGGTGTAGTCCTTGTGCTCGAGGAAAGTGCGCACCGGGCGGTAGATTTCCTCGACCAGGTCCTTGGTGCTGCGCTCGAGCGCGGGCTTCCAGTCCTTGTTGTCGATCGCGAACTTGACCATCGCCTTCGCCGCGATGCGCCCTTCCGCGAACGAGCCCGAGGAGAATTTGTGGCCCGAGGCGCCCACGCCGTCGCCGGAGGTGAACAACCCCTTCACCGTCGTCATGCTGCGGTAGCCCCAGCTCCACTCCTTCGGCACGCCGGGCAGGTCGGTCGGCCCCGACACCCAGATTCCGGCGCAGCCGGAATGCGAACCGAGCAGGTACGGTTCGGTCGGCATGATTTCGGAGGGCGTCTTCTCCGGCTCGATGTTCTCGCCGGCCCAAATGCCGCACTGGCTGATGGTCATGTCGAGGAAGTCCTCCCAGGCCTCGGCTTCGAGGTGCTTGACCTCCTTCGGCGTCATCTTCTCGGCGAGTTTGGCCATCGCGGCCGGCGTGTCCATCATGATCGGGCCGCGCCCGGCGATCATCTCCTCGAGCATGATGTGGTTCCGGAGGCAGGTGCCCGGCACGCCCTGCCCGTACTTGCCGAAACGCTTCTCGTCCTTGATCGCGTCGCCGCGCAGCTTGTTGTAGTCCTCGCCGAAACCGTTCATCACCTGCGCCTTGAACAGCAGGAACCACGCACCCACCGGCCCGTAGCCGTCCTTGAAGCGGGCCGGCACGAAGCGGTTTTCCATCATCGTCATCTCGGCGCCGGCTTCCGCCGCCATCGAATAGGTGGATCCCGCATTCCACACCGGGTACCACGCGCGGCCCATGCCCTCGCCGATCGAGCGCGGCCGGAACACGTTCACCGCGCCGCCGCACACCAGCAGGCAGCACTTGAACTTGTACAGGTAGAGCTTGTGATCGCGCACCGAGAAACCCGCAGCCGCCGCGACCCGGGTCGGGTCGTTCTTGTCGTTGATCAGGCGCACGATGAATACGCGCTCCTCGATGTTCTCCATCCCGATCGCTTTCTTGGCGGCCTCGGCGACGATCCACTTGTAGGACTCGCCGTTGATCATGATCTGCCACTTGCCCGAGCGCACCGGCTTGCCGCCCTGCCGCAGCGGCTTGTCCTCGTCGCCCTTGGCCTTCCAGATCGGCAGGCCCCAGTCCTCGAAGTTGTGCACCGAGTCGTCCACGTGCCGGCCGACGTCGTACACCAGGTCCTCGCGGATGATGCCCATCAGGTCGTTGCGCACGTAGCGCACGTAGTCGGCGGGGTCGTTCTCGCCGATATAGGTGTTGATCGCCGACAGGCCCTGCGCCACCGCGCCCGAGCGGCTCATCGCCGCCTTGTCCACCAGCTTGATCTTCAGGTTGGCGCCGGAGGCCTTGTTCCACTTCCCGATCTCGAACGCCGCGCCGCAGGCGGCCATGCCGCCGCCGATGATGAGGATGTCGACCTCTTCCTCGATGATTTCCGGATTGCCGAAGCCGTACTCAGCCATGATTTCTTCCTTTCCTCATTTCGCCGCGACGAACTGGCTCATGTCGCCCTTGTGCGTGTCCCTGGTGAACAGCACCGCGTGGTTTTCAATATCCGCCATGCTCGCCTCGGGCTTGCCGCCGTACGGATCGGCCGAGCCCTCCGCGGTAGTGCGGATCGGGAACTTGAAGCGCTTGATCTGGCCATTGCGGAACTTGATCGTCCACATGATCGACTCCGAGCCGCGCAGCGGCTGCACCGAGGCGCCCATCGGCACCACGTCCGCGTAATGGCGCACCTCGATCGCCTGTTGCGGACAGATCTTGACGCAGGAATAGCACTCCCAGCACTGCTCGGGCTCCTGGTTGTAAGCCTTCATGGCGTGGCCCGTGGCCGAGCCGTCCTTGTCGAGCATCATCAGGTCGTGCGGGCAGATGTACATGCAGGCGGTCTTGTCCTGCCCCTTGCAGCCGTCGCACTTGTCGGTCCGAACGAATGTCGGCATGGCTTCTCCTTGGAAAAATCAGCGGGCGGAATGCCCGGAAAGCTTGACCTCGACGCGCTCGTGCGCTTCGAGCCCCTCATAGTATTGGCGCAGAATCGCGAGCACCCCCGGCCGGCTGAACTCCGCCGGCACCTCGCCGCCTTCGGACAGCCACTTTCGCAGCTTGGTGCCGGAGACCAGCAGTCGGTGCCTGTCCTCGTGCGGGCAGGTGCGCGTCGTGGCCATCCCGCCACAGACGTAGCACCAGAATGTCCAGTCGATCTTCATCGGCCGGATCTCGAGCGCATCCTGCGGGATTTCGTCGAAGATCCGGTGCGCGTCGAACGGGCCGTAGTAGCTGCCTACGCCCGCATGGTCGCGTCCGAGGATCTGGTAGGCGCAACCGTAGTTCTGTCGGAATACCGCGTGCAGCAGCGCCTCGCGCGGGCCGGCGTAGCGCATGTCGAGCGGATAACCGGACTGCACCACCGTTTTCGGCGCGAAGTATTCCTCGATCAGCGCGAAGATCGCACGCGTGCGCACCTCCGCCGGGATATCGCCGGGCTTGAGGTTGCCGAGCAGCGAGTGCACCAGCACGCCGTCGCAGACCTCGATCGCCACCTTCACCAGGTACTCGTGCGAGCGGTGCATCGGGTTGCGCGTCTGAAAAGCCGCAACCTTCGACCAACCCAGTTTCTCGAAGGCCGCGCGGGTTTGTGCCGGTGTCATGTACAGGCCCGGATAGCGTTCCGGAAAGCCGCCCTGCGAGAGCACCTTCACCGGGCCGGCGAGGTTCACCGCACCCTGCTCCATCACCATCTTCACGCCCGGATGCTCCGCGTCGGTGGTGCGGAACACCGACTTGCACTCGCGCGCCTTGTCGATCGAGTACTTCTCGGAAACCGTCATCGTCGCCATGGTCTCGCCGCTCTCCGCGTCGACCAATGCCACGTCCGAATGCAGCCGGATTCCGTCAGCGGTCATGGGGTCGGCGGAAAGTGTGATCGGGATCGGCCAGAACACGCCCTGAGCAGTGCGCATCGAGTCGCATACGCCTTGCCAGTCGGCATGCCCCATGAACCCGGCGAGCGGCGTGAAGCCGCCGATCCCGAGCATGATCAGATCACCCTTCTCGCGTGACGTGATGCGCAGTTTCGGCAGTGACTGAGCGCGGCGCACCTCTTCGCGCAGCGCTTCGCCGCCGAGCAACAGCGGATGCAGCCCTGTGCCTCCGTGCGGTGCCGGAAGTCGAACCATGGATCCGGT
Organism: Gammaproteobacteria bacterium; assembly: GCA_041476585.1. GTDB lineage: Bacteria > Pseudomonadota > Gammaproteobacteria > Burkholderiales > SG8-39 > JADGRQ01. The sequence continues at coordinate 17,984 of JBGOTT010000040.1, forward strand.
ATAAGACCTTGTTTTTGCGTTTTGCAGCGTATTGCGAACCTAGCACGCCGGCCGGCGGGCTCGCCATACTGATTTGCTGATCCAATGATAAGCCCCGCTCATCGTTGCGGGAGTGCGTCGGGTGGGCGAGAATCCGGGCGGGCTGGCAGCATTTCGCCGCCAGCCCGCGCGCCCAGACGATGAGCCCACCGACAAAAGATCCGAACTCCGCCGCGGGCGAGCCGCTGGGCTGGCTCTGTTTGGTCACCAACCTCCCGACCGAGGATCCCGGCGCCCGTATTCACGCGTTGCGCACGCTCGAATCACTCGGCGCAGCCATCATCCGCGACGGGGTGTTCCTGCTGCCGGAATCTCCGGGCAACCGCCAGGCCATCGAAGGACTCGCTGATTACATCCTGAAGAATGCCGGGTACGCCTGCGTGATGCTCGTGACGCCCCTGGACAGCGCACAGCAGGAGACATTTCGGAATCTGTTCGACCGCAGCGCACGGTACGAGGCGCTGATCCGCACCATCGAGAGCCTGAAGATCGGCTACGGGATAGCGGATCCGAGCGCGATCTCGCGCGTGTTGCACAAGCTGCGCCGCGAATTGGAGAGCATCGCAGCCCTGGATTACTTTCCGGGCGCGTTGCGCATGCGGGCGAACGCCGCTCTGCTCAAGGCACAAACCGCCGTACGCAAACTGCTCTTTCCCGAGCAGGCGGCGGCCGGCATGGCGGCCAATGAGCCGATGCTGGGCCGCGTCTGGGCGACCCGCCACCCGCTGTGGGCCGACCGGCTGGCGTGCGCCTGGCTGATCCGGCGCTTCATCGATCCCGAGGCGACGATGGTCTGGCTCGGCAAGGGCCAGGATTGCCCAGCCGGGGCGCTCGGCTTCGGCTTCGAGGGCGCGCATTTCGGCAACAGCGGATCGCGCGTGACCTACGAGGAGATGCTTGCGCGGATGTCGCTGGCGAAGAACCCTGCACTGGCCAAGATCGGCAACATCGTCCACTTTCTCGAGATTCGCGGCACGCCGGTGCCCGAGGCCGCGGGGGTGAATACTCTGTTGCAGGGCTCGGTCGCGCGCTGCGCGAGCGACGACGAGTTGCTGCGCGAAACCGAGAGGACCTTCGACCTGCTCTACGAAGCCTACGAGGAAACGGGCAGGCGCTAACTGGCCGGTGCGCTACTTCTTGCACGCAAAGACGATGCTGCAGGCACCGTCTCCGCGCGCCGCGGAACCGGCGGCCTCGACCAGCGCGAATGGCAGCAGCAGACAGGCCGGAAGCATCCACAGCAGCATCTCCAGAACCCTGATGGGCGCCTGTTCGCTGCGCATCAGCTGGTAAAGCCGGTTGGGCGCGCTGCCGGGAAGGCCGTTGAGGCAGCTTTGAACGAATCCGAAAAGGTTCTGGATCGG
>JBGOTT010000041.1:0-19347 GCA_041476585.1 Gammaproteobacteria bacterium
CGAGCACGCATCGCATGCCGTCGACCTTGTCCAGCGCGGCGACAAAGTGCATCTCGGATGTACCGGGATTGGTGAAGCAGAGATTCACGCCGCTTGCGATCAGCGTGCGGACCAGGCTTTCGGCGCCATTCATGATGCGGATGCACTCCACGGTTGGAGTTTGCGATCATAACCGAGGAGTTCAGCGCCTTCCTGCAGTCGGAAATGACGCGCTGGAAGGGCGTGTTAGGGGGAAGGAAACCTCAGTAGGGCGTCACATCTTCCACTCGACGTAGCTGTAGATGTAGTTCGAGCCGCCGTTGGCGTTGCCGAGCAACTGCGAAGTCCCGAAGATGCCGGAGCGGTGCGACACGCCGAAACCGAGGTACGTTTCGCGCATTGCTCTCACTCCGATCAGATCGCCGACGCTCACATCGATGCTCGGATCGAGATAATTCAGCAGCCGCGAAGCGTTTCGCCCGCGCCGCGCCTGGTCGCGTTGCTCGACGAACGGCAGGCTCCGCGCGTAGGACACGCCGACGCCTAATCCGATCCGGGTGCGCACGCTATCGCTCCACGGAAACCCGTAGTAATACGCCTTCATCTGCGCATCGACCTGCCAGAAGTCCTTCTGCAGGCCGCGCTCCTCGTGGTGCAGCAGACCGAGGTAGCCGACGAAGTCGAGCGGCCAGCCGTTCAAACCTTCGATGAACGGCCGGCCCACCTCGAAACCGGTCACCGTCGTCTGGTCGCTGGAGGAGGTGGAGGTGCAGGTCAGCTCGACCACGTTCACCAGGTTGCAGTCGGTGGATTTGCCGTGCATCACTTTCACGATCAGCGGCTTCCTGTCCGGCCAGGTTTCGTGCTCCGGCGAGAAGTCATACATCAGCCCGAGCGTGGCGGAGACCTGCGTGCGGTCGTCCACGATCGGGCTCTGGCGCACGCCGCTCGCCCAGCGCGTCAAGCCGATTCCGCCGAGCATCCGCCACCGCTCGGTGAGGTTGTACGACGCGAAAAGCCCGACCTGCGCGTTCACGCCGGCGCCCGGCGCGTACGCAGGCCGGAAGGCCGTCGCCTCTTCCGTGCGTACGCCGTAGTAGTAGTCGTTGAGTTTCGCGTCGCGTGCCGCGAGCATCGCATAGGGGCGCAGCCGCAGCCCGCCGCTCGCCCACTCGTAGTTGTAGCCGACGCGCAGTTCGCTGCCTTTGGATGCGCTGGAAACGTCGCGCAGATACTCTGCGTAGACCGCGCCCCACGGCCCGCTCCTCTGATAGCTCGCACCGAAATCCACGCCCGGGCCGCGATCCGCCATTCCGGCCAGGCTCGACGGTATTCGATCGTAGGGATAGCCCTCGAACCGATGCGACAGGAAGACGTCGAATCGGCGGTCGGGCCCGCGATCCAGCTTCAGCCCGACGCGGTAGGCGTGCAGATAGACGAACTTGCCGTCGTACAGGTAAAGCGGCACCAGATCGTTGCGGGTGCCGCCGTCGCGATAGGGCGAGCGCTGCGCCTGCATGGCGAACCCAAGGCCTGCACCGCCCTCGGCCGACAGGACCCCGACCAGCGGGTCGCTGTTGGCGCCGGCGGGCGCGGGAAGGATGGCGCCGCACAGCGCCAGACAAGCCGTCGCGCGGCCCGCTCGAAAGCGGATCAATCGGTGATCGACGAGCATTCCTTCACGCGGCCGAGCGCTTGCAGTTCACATATGTTACCACCGAGCCTTCCTCGAGCGACGCCTCGTCGCCCTGCGTGGCGAGCGTGGTGCGCCCGTTGGAATACTGCACGCCCGACGCGCCAGACACCTGGTCGAGGCGGAACTCCCGCTCGGGAAATATCACCCACGCGGATTTGCTGCCGGCATCGAAGCGCACCAGCAGCTTCTTGTTCGAATCGCAGCTGAATTCCGTCACGCCGGGCCGTACGCGCTTTTGTTCGGTCGGGCCGCCGCTCCACATGCGTTCGACGGTGCCGCAACCGGCAATCAGGACCGCAAGACCTGTTATAACCATCCTTACGGCGCGCGTCATGAACACCTCCTGTGTCCGCCAAGTTTAAACGACCGGCGTTCGGCGTGGGCCAGGCCGCCCGCTGGCTGCTCGATGTGCACGAGCGGCGCGAGCGCTTTGCCGCAATCCCGGAATCGTTTCGCCCGCGCGACGCCGATCAGGCCTATGCGGTGCAGGACGCGTTCGTCGCACTGAAGCAGGCGCGGCACGGCGCGATCGCCGGCCACAAGATCGCGCTCACGACGCCGCAGATGCGCCGGATGGCCGGACTCGACGATTCGATCGCAGGCGTGGTGCTCGCCGGCCAGGTGCGTCGCGCGCCGGCCGTTGTGCAGGCGGGTGATTTCAGCAACCTGATCGTCGAATTCGAAATCGCCTGCGAGCTCGGTGCCGATCTGCAGATTGCCGGTGCGCCGTTCACGCGCGAGAGCGTCGCGCCGGCCGTCTCGGCGCTGTGTCCGGCGTTCGAGCTCGCCGACGACCGCCATGCGGACTACGCGCGCATGGCCGAGCACAGCGTGGAACTGGTAGCCGACAACGCCTGGAACGAAGGCGCGGTGCTGGGCGAACCGATGCGCGACTGGCGGAAGCTCGATCTGGCGGGCGTGCGCGGCGTCGCGACCATCAACGGACGATCGGTGGGCGAGGGCAGGGGCGGCGACGTGATGGGCCATCCCTTCGCGGCGCTTGCATGGGTCGCGAACCACCTCGCCCGGCGCGGGCAGTTCCTGCGCGCAGGGGAGTTCGTCATCACCGGCAGCCTGGTGACCTCGAAGTTTCCGAAAGCAGGCGATTCGGTGCGCTTCGAACTCGAAAGGATCGGTGTGGTCGCGATACGCGTCGGCTAGTTCGGCGTGCCGCATTCATTGCCGGGATTCATCCCGTGCCGCACAAACCATTCGACGCAAGCAAAACACCGGCAAGCGACACGCCAAGCATACTTGACATGCGTTTGTCATTGGCTCACGATCATTTCAGATGCTTGGAATGTGATTTATTTGTGTTGTGGTACGGTGATTCATACAATTTGTGTCCGGTTTAAATCCAGGACAATTCCCGCCTAGGAATTTGATCTCGTGGAGGAGGATGAGCATGTTACCCGTTGATTGGGGGAGGGGATCTGGTGGATCCGACCAAGGCCGCGATGGGATTTCCCGACATTCCCAATGCCGCCTACATGTCGCAAAGCGGCACCGGCGTGCCGTTATCCATCTTCCTGCCGGAGAACTTCATCTTTCCTGTGTTGGATTACGACTGGGGTCCGCAGTACAACCAAAGCGACGCGTCGGGCAATCCCACGAATGCCCCGCCCCCGATCAAGCACGTGATCAATATGAAGGTGCCGCGTGTGGATGCGGACGGGAACTAAATGGGTGGCGTGCCGACGGTGCTGCGCGATGCGCCGCTGGGTACCCATCTGGGCTGGAACATCGCGGTGTCCGGGTTCCACGCAGGCCGGGTATGCAATTACGTAGGCGGCATGATTCCGTTTGCCAAGACCAAGGCACAGCGCCTGGCTGCCGGCGATCCGCGCCTGTCGCTGGAGGAGCGCTACGTCACGCACGACGGCTATGTCGCGGCGGTGAAAAAGGCGGCGACCCGCGCGGCTTGCCAGGGTTTCCTGCTTGCCGGGCCTACCGCCAATGCAATGGGCGCGAAATGCACCCTGCCCGCCATACCGACGGGCTTCTCGGATGACTGGGCAGGCCTGGTCAACGCGGCGATAGCGAGCAACGTCTGCAATCAGCCTGGCGACGGTGGCATGTGCAATCCGGGACCGTAAGCCGTACGATTCATCCGCAGTAGCGGCGCGAATATGTCTTAGCGTTGCCGGTTCGCGGAGATTGAGTAGTCCTGCGGGGCGCGTGTCGCAAGGCACGCGCCCCGACGCATTTTGCGGATCGAGCCTGGAGAATAAGTGACCGTTCCCTGCGTGATCTGTTGCATTCCGTCATGGAGCGCGGCCGTGGTCTGATTGGTCGAGCGTCGGCCTTCGAGGCATCCACGCAGCACATCGTCAAGCTGGCGGAGGCGCTGGTGTCGGGGCGTGGCGAGGCATCCGGCATCGCTCTCGCGCGGGACCTGACGCATCGGCGCCGGTGTTGTACATGGCGCTGGAACCGAGTAATAGCAGCTGGAGGCTCGCGTTTGGCGACGGCGTCGAGCCACGCCAGGTGGTGGTGCATGCGGCAGATCTTATGAAGCTTGCCCAGGCGTCGGCGGCAAGCACACGCACGTGCGAATTTAGGAGCGGGCACCTTTGAGCCCGGCAGCGCTGGTGTGAACTAACCAGACGCAGGAATTGGGATCAGTGAATCCGCATAGCGTTCGCGCCTCGTCAGCCTGAGATGGATGCCTACGTTCGCGTGCGCTGCAACGCTGGGCTGGAACGACATTGGTTGGCCTGAAGATTCGTCCTTCTACCGCTTACCGCCGGGGCTGTCGGAGGTGCCCTGGCCAGGAAACAAAGGAGTGCCTGGCCCTCTCTTGCCGGAGGACCCGGCTACCACCTTACTTTCCTTGATCGTGCGGCACGGTGACGGTGGCTGTCCTCGTCGACGTCATGCTCGCGTTATCCGTGCATTGCAGCGTCAACGTGTACGTCCGCCCGTCCTTCGCGCGACCCGAGCGATCAGCTCGGAGGCTCACTGTCAGATCTCCGGTGATTTGCCAATCCGCTGCGCCGGCACCGTCGTTGCCAGTCACCTGGACGATCTTGCAGGAGGACGTGCAGTTATCCGCTACGCTCACCTCCACTGATGCCGGCACCATCTTGCCGTTGGGTGGCCAGAGACTGTTCGGCGAGGCCGTTACGCTCGTGCTTGCCAAAGGAAACGAGTACGGAGCGAAGGACGCGGGCGGGTTCGGAACACCCCGGGTCACACCTAACGTGCGGAGTCGCGCCAGTTCGGAATTGCCATCCTCGCACAACAGCAGGCGGTCTTTTATCATGGTGTTCATCGCGGTGATCACCTGGTTGTCGTAGGCATCGAACGTCGGATAGCGCTCTGCGACCGCCGGACGCGGGTCGCCTGAGGCGACGCGAGCAGCCTGGGTTGTGGGGAACGCGATGGACTGGCCTGCTGCCTCACAGCCGTCGTTTGCCTGTGCACCCCTGCGCAGCGCCCAACCCGTGTAGGTGGCAAGAGGCACCGTCACATCGGGAAGCCGCACGCCCGCGATGTCATTGCCGTCGCTGTCGGTCTTCGGCGCGAAGCTCGGATAAATCGGGCCGTTCAGCGAAGAGATCGGGACCGCCGTGTTGATCTCGATCGGCGGCGTGATCACGGGCGGGAAGATGCTCGGGATGCCGGTGTCGTAAAAGCCCGGCCCGAGGTCGAACCGGTACCGAGTCGTCTTGAGACCGGTGTAAGTGACTTTGCCGTTGGGAGTTTCCCCAAAGGCATCCGGAATGTTGGTCGGGAAGCCGGTGTTTGCCGGCAGCGTCATCGTCCCGTTGGATAGCTTGGGCACCCTGCTGTCGGGCGCCGGGACGCCCTGAGTCGACCATTCGTCGAGTGCGAGAAACAGGGCGCGCTGTACCGGCGCCGAATTCAACGGATTGTCAAACTGCTGGCAGAGTCCCCTATTTGCTGCGTTGCCGGTGCCATGCCGCATGCTGGACATGAAATAATTGCGAGTGTATGGCGAATCGGGAAGATCCGTCGTGCCGTCCGGAGTCGTGTGCAGGAGCGAAGCCGTTTTGACCCAGTACTCGTTGCCCGAGTAGATCTCCACGCCAAGCGGGCACGTCCCGGTGGCTTGGCATTTTGCGTACCGGCTGTCCGTCTTGCCGGTGAACGGATCGATCGTCGCGACGTTGGCGAACGGAAAGACATTTTCGGGATACAGATGATCCTGGCGGTTTCGCTCGGTGCGGCCGGACTGCGAGAACCGGTAGTTCATGCCGATGCCGCTGCCCGCCGAGATCCACTGCATGTGGCCGTCGAATACCTTTCTGCCGACGGCGCCGTGATCGTCTTCGTTAAAGCCGAGGTGACGGAAGTCGTTGAGCAAACGCCCGGGTTGCGACGAGATTTCGGTATAGATGTTGGTGATGTAGTTGGCCAGCGGGTTAGCATGACCGAGATCGTCGGCGGTCTCGTACTTCAGCCAGGAGTTCCAGTCGCGAACCGCCGCAAAGCCGAGGCCGGCCACCGTTGGATCCTTGCCAGTGTACGAAAATTCGTAGATGTCGTTGGTGACGAACCCCGGCGCTGCTAAGGTAATGGCCGTTGCCGTCGCGTTAAAGTTCCAGTTCGCCGTGGGAACGGTCACGGCCGCGTCGTCCATGTGAACTCGATGGGTCAGTTTTGCTGTGGTTTTGTCCGCCGGATTGGCCGGCGGATAGCTCAATGAGATCGCGCCTGCGCTGTATTCGTATGCCGGACCCGTGATCGTTGAGCCGTCCGGATTTTTGGCGACCGGCAATGCAACGGCCGCCAACAGGTTGGTGCCTAAGTCGGCAAGGGGCACCAACGGTTCCCACCCACTCCAGACCAGCGTATACCCCCGCGGCATCAGGAACGAGTTCGCGAGTATGGTGGGGTCCGTAATGGTAGCCGGGTCGTTACCGCCGCCAGTGACACGGCCCAATGCGGTCCACGTCTTGCCTCCACGGTTAGGCGGCTCGTACATCACTTTGCCGTAGCCGTTGAGGCTATGATCGACCGCGTTCAAGTTGGCTGGCTTGAGAATATAGAAGTTTAATAAGTACGCGACTTTGCCGCTGGGAGTTTTCCCTGGCTGCCCGGCAGCGGGCTGTGTTTGGGCCAGCCCGATATCGACTATCACACTGTTTCTATGATCGGCGGGATCCACCTCGGCGTAGGCTACGCCGGTAATCTTCACGTACTGTCCGACGCCCGGGAACGAGAACCCGCCAAACGCAACCGTGGGGGCACTCATCTGAACGCTGATGACGCGCGCCTCGGAAAGCGCCGGAATCAGCAATATCGCAATCAGCGACCAGAGAATTGTTGATGGAATAATTGAAACGACACTGTTCAATAGCTTCTTCATGTGAGTCCCCGATGATTGGGTATTGAGCAAACCAAGTACGCGAGTAGATAACGCGAAAATTTCGTCACTGTCAATGATCTGCGACAGGACCCTTGTCGCCGGTCACGATGCTGCGATGCAGCGAACCACCTTCGACTCGAACGCGCGCCTAGTTCGCGGCGCCGCGTTCAATGAGCTGCTTCAACTCGAACTTCTGCACCTTCCCCAGCGCGCTCTTGGGCAGGGATTCAAGAAACGCAATGCGCCGCGGGTGCTTGAACTTCGCGAGCCGGTCCGTGAAGAGGGCGAGGACGCCCTGTTCGTCGAGCGCCGCGCCGGGCTTTTTCACGACGCAAGCGCAGGCGGCCTCGCCCCATCTCACGTCGGCAATGCCGACGACCGCGAATTCGGCGATTGCGGCGCACTCGGCGAGTACGTTCTCGAGTTCGGCAGGGTAGATGTTCTCGCCGCCCGAGATGATCAGGTCGTTGCTGCGTCCGGCGATCCAGAAGTACCCGTCGCGGTCCCGGCGCGCCAGGTCGCCGGTCTTGAACCAGCCCTCGTGAAACGCCGCTCGCGTGGCTTGCGGGTTGTTCCAGTAGGCGCGCATCACGTTCGGGCCGCGCACCCAGACCTCGCCGATCTGTTCCTCGGGCAGGTCCCGCCCGTCTCCGTCCACGATGCGCACCGCGCAGTGCATCGCGGGCTTGCCTGCGCTGCCGACGTGCGCCTCAGCTTCTTCCCTGAGCAGCACGGTCGCGATCGGCGCGGTCTCGGTAGAGCCGTAGATCTGGCCGACCGGCACGCCCCGCGCATGGAACGCGCGGATCAGCGTCTCGGGAACCACGGATGATCCGGTGTTGAGCATCCTGAGCGAGGACAGATCGGTTGACGGCCAGTCGGGATGGCGAATGACGGCGGCGATCGTCGCGGGGACCAGCAGGCTCAAGGTCGGCTTGAGCGCCGCAACTTCCGCAAGCCACGTGCCCGGCTCGAAGCGCTGGTGCAGCGTGACGCTGGCTCCCGCCTGCAATGCAGGGAGCGTCTGGTTGTTCAGGCCGCCGACGTGGAACATCGGCAGCGTGCTGAGCACGTGGTCGCTTTGTCGCAGATCATGCGCATGGATTGAATTCCAGCCGTTCCACAGCAGCGCGCTTTGGGTGAGCACCGCGCCTTTCGGGCGGCCCGTCGTACCCGAGGTGTAGACGATCAGCAGATCGTCTGCATCGCCGCCCGCGTGGTCGGCGTTGCAGGCCTGGCCGCGCATCGATTCCCATGCCTGCCAGCCCGGGGCCGCAGCACCGAGCGAGACGTACAGAACAGAGGACAGACTTGCGCGGATCGAGTCGATGCCGGGCTGGAACTCCGGTTCTGCGACGACCAGCTTCGGGGCGCAATCGCTGAGGATCCACGCATGCTCCGCGGGCGCGAGGCGCCAGTTGAGCGGCACCAGCATCGCCCCCAGGCGCGCCAGCGCCATCAACAGCACGATCATCTCCGGGTGATTCTGGCCGAGGAACGCTACGCGCTCGCCGCGCGCGACGCCAGCGCCCCCCAGCCGGGCGGTCGCATCCTTGATCCGTTGCCACAGCAGCGCGTAGCTGATTTCCGCGCCCTGAAAGTGGATCGCGGTCTTTGCGGGAAAAAAATCCGCCCAGCGCTCGACGATCCGGGAAAGATTAATCGTCCGCTTCTCCGGGTTCGTAGAGGGCTTCGCGGCCGATACGGTCGAGGCACAGCTCCGCGGTCCACGGCAGCATCAACGAGCCGCAGCGCGAATCGCGGTACAGCCGCTCCAGCGGAAAGCTCTTCAGCATCGACTGGCCGCCGCAGGTTCGAATTGCGAGGCGGCACAGGTCATTGGCGTTCTCCATGATGGTGAACTGCGTGGCGTAGGCGCGCAAGCGCGCGTCCTTGGGAGGGTCGATGCGCGCATCGTCGAGCATGCGCAGGAACAGCGCGCGCGTCTGCTCGAGCTTGATGTGCATCTCGGCCACCGCGATCTGCTTGGTCGGGTACATGCGCCGTTTTACCGGCTGCATGCCGGACACCTCGCCACGCAGGTATTTTACCGTGAATTCGTAGGCCGCGATGCCGATGCCCATGTAGCTGGGCGAGAGCATGGTGAACATGTGCGGCCAGCGGGCCGCCGCCTGGAAATACACGCCGCGCGGCATCATTGAGGCGTCATCGGGAACGAACACGTCCTTGAACACGAGATTGCGCGAAACCGTGCCGCGCATGCCGAGGGGATCCCAGTCGCCGGTGATGTCGAGTCCCGGAGCATCCCCCGGCACCGCCAGGTAGAGCGTATCGCGCATGCTGCGATCCGGCCGGTCCTCGCCGCAGAGCACACCGTAATAATTCGCGGCTCCCGCCAGCGAAGCGAAGATCTTCCGGCCGTTGATCAACCATCCGCCCGCCACCTTGGCCGCGAGCGTGCCGAAAGGCGCTCTGCCCGCGGCTGCCGCGCTGCCCTCGGAAAACGGCTGCGCATAGATCGCCCCGTGCCTTACGACACGCTCGAAATGGACCGCCCGGTTGCGCTCGTGTTCGGCGCGCTGTTCTGCCGTCATATCGAGGTCGTCGGCGAGGATGCCGGGCCACAGGGTCGAGCAGGCGTGCATGTTGAAGGTGAGTGCGGTCGCGCCGCAGTACTTGCCGATGGTCGCGGAAACGATTGCGTAGGTCTTCAAGTCCGCGCCGCGCCCGCCGGATTTCTCCGGCACGCACAGACCGAGCAGGTCCGCGGCGCGCAGATCGGCATAGTTCTCGAACGGGAAGCTCGCTTCGCGGTCGTAGCGCGGCGAGCGCTCGGCGAACTTCGGACCGAGCGACTCGGCGATCGCGATCAGCTCCCGCTGTTTCCCGGTGAGCGGGTAGTCCGAGCCGCACACCGAATAGCGCACATCCATGGTCGACCTCAGAGCGAATGGCGCTGCAAAAACGCGAGCAGCGCGGCATTGAATGCTTCGGGCTGGTCCATCGGACCGAGGTGGCCGCAGCCCGGCAGGCAGACGTACTGTGCGCCCGGGATCTTCTGGGCCATCTTCTCCATGACCGAGGGCGGGGCCACCATGTCGTCACTGCCCGCGAGCACGAGCGTCGGGACCGAGATGGTCGGCAGCAGCGCGCGCCGGTCGAAGGTGGTGAGCATGGCCACCGCCTTGCGGTAGGTGTCGGGCGGAACGGTCGCCATAACGCTCGCCGCATGCATCAGCCCGAGCGGGTCCGAAATGCCGCCACCCATGGCCGGCATAAGCCGGGCGGCGATCTCGTTCATGGAGCGGCCGGTGTCGAGCGGCTGGATCCGCGCCTCGATGAACTTGCGCGCGAAATCGCTGCCGCCGCCGCCGAACGCAGAACTGGTGAAGGTTAGGGCGAGGCCGCATATGCGTTCGGGGAATTGTGCCCAGGCTTCCTGCGCGATCATGCCGCCCATGCTGTGGCCCACGAGGACGGCCGGATCGAGCAGTGCCGTGCCCAGTGCGCGGGCGACGTTCTCGAAACTGTAGGGATCGACCGCCGGAGTGCCGCCATAGCCGGGCGCATCCCACGCGATGCATCGATAGCCGCGTCCGGAGAAAAATGGCACCTGCCGGTCCCACGCGGCGCGTCCGCCGCCGATGCCGTGCAGGAAGAGCAGGGCTGTCACGCATCCACCAGCCTGCCGTCCTCGACCACCGCCCTGCCATCGAGTCTGATCGTGCAGTGGCGCAACGGGAGGTCGAAATGGCCTTGCGTGAAGCGCCCGGCGACTTCGTTCGCGCCAGTGGAATACAGAAAGTTTCCGGCGAACGCCCGCTGCTCGGTGCCGTTCATGTCGCGCTTGTCGTACATCGCGAGCGCGTCCCAGCGCGCGCGTGGATTGAGGCCCCAGCCGACATGCGAGACCGCGTAGGCGTCGCGTTCGCCCCAGGCTGCGAAATACTCGCGCATCAACTCGGCATCGACCCCGCCGCCCTCGACGTGCGTCACGTAATCGTCGGCGATCGCGAGGCGCACCGGAGTCTCGACATAACGCTTGAAGGTGAGGTTGATGTCGCCGCTTGCCATGACCAGCGTGCCGGCAGCGGCCTTCGCCTGCGGAAAGCACAACACCAGACCGCCCGGCCAGTGAGACAGCGTTCCGGGTTTGTCGGTGTAGCCCCATACGCCGCCGACCCGCGCGCCTTCCACGCGGATCTTCAGGTCCGTACCGGCGGGCGAGGTGACGGTCATCAGCTTCGTGCCCTTGAGCGAGCGCATCGCCGCGCGCACGCGCGTTTCGGTGGCTTCATCGGGTGCCAGGCGCTCGAGCGCATCCGGGTGCTCGTTGGAAATGTACAGCACCCTGGCGCCGCCTTTCAGGATCTGCGGCAATTCCGCGGCGTGCATCATGCCTTCCACCGTGCAGTCCGCGACGAAGCTGGCCGACGACAACGCCGCCAGCGCCGGCGCGAGCCCCTGCAGGGCCTGCGAAGCGCCGGTCGAGCGGACCGGAACCGGCGCGCTCTGCGGCGGCGTCGGGACGATGACGTGGAACGGCCGCGCGCCCAGTCGGGCGAGGCCGAGTTCGGCAAGCTGGACGTTCAGCGCGCGCGATTGCGACTCCGAAAGGATCGCGCAGACGTCGCCCGCGCCGACCTTGCAGCGGGCGAAAACTGCGGCGAACAGCTCGATCCATTTGCCTTCGATGCGGTCGGCGATCACGCGTCTTCGTCCCTGCGGGTTGATTCGGAATGATAAGTTAGAATGAGCCCATGATTGTCTTCGACCTCTTATGCGACGGCGGACACCGGTTCGAGGGCTGGTTCGGCTCGGCTGAGGACTACGCGAAACAGAAAGAGGGAAACCTGCTCAGCTGTCCGGTATGCGGCGTCGCCCGCGTCGAGCGCGTACCGTCCGCAGCGCGCTTGAATTTTGGTGCGGTTGAGCCGGCACCGGCACCCCAGAAGCCCGATCCAAACGCGGCGCAGATGGAGGGCAAGGACGCGTTCGCCATTGCGCAGATGCTTTACTCGCGCATGCTGGATCAATTACTTGAAAAAACCGAGGACGTAGGGACCCGGTTCCCCGAGGAGGCGCGGCGCATTCATTACCAAGAAGCGCCGGCGCGAGGGATCCGTGGGCAGGCCACGCAGCAGGAGCATGATGAGCTCTTGGATGAAGGAATCCAGGTTGCAAGGTTTCCGATACCGGATTCGGGTTCGTGGAACTAGTTGTGACGGCCCAATAGGCTGTTTTTATTTAGAATCGCCGCAGCGATCACGCGGTCGCTGAACCCGTCGCCCCAAGCTCCGAAGTTGTAGATGCGTCCAAGAAGTCTGGCGGCGAGCCAATTCCCAAGGCCGCCGTTCTTGCCGAACCAACGCCCAAGTGCGGCGGCGGTTCGTAGTGACGCTTCGCGTGGGGACCCCAATTGATCCACAGTCGTTAAGCCGTTGTTGCATACATCCGCAGTTCCGGAATATCCGCACAATTTCGATTTTCTGCATCGTTCTCTATTGAATTAACCTAAAGTCAATTCTGCTATAGATAAGCAACTAGTTGATTAACTTGTATATATATTTATTCAATGTGAAAATGTAGATATTTTTAAGAGAATTATAAATTAAATAGAACAAAAATCTTGCCCTATCCATTCGGGAGGAGTAGCGTGTTGCCGTCGACCTCCAGGAGCAGGCCATGGCCGAGGGCAACTACAGTAAGGCAGCGTTGTTTCAATATCTGAAAGACATGACTGTGCAGGGGATGCTCAACCAGCACACTGCGGCAGGAATGCGGGCGGCTGCGTCGAAGCTGCTTGAGGATCTGGGGGATACTGATGACGTGCGCGGGACCGACGTCGAGACTGCAGCGATCAAATACCACAACAAACGCACCGGGGAGATTTCTACAGCCTCGTTGAAAGCCTATCGTACGCGAGTCGCGCGTCTCCTTCGAGAATTCGAAAAGTATGTCACTGACCCTCTGGGATTCAGGCCGCGGAGCCGCGCTCTTTCGAAGGCGAACACCGAGAAGCGAAAGGCTCGTACTGAATCGGTCCGTGCCGTAGGCCAAGAGGTCGTGGGTGAGGTGACGAGGGTGAGTTCGATTCTCTCTCCGGAAGCGAGCCTTGTGATGCCCTTTCCGCTCCGGAGTAACTTCACGGCGCAGGTCGTTTTGCCGCGAAACATCAACGCTGACGAAGCCCGGCGGTTGTGCGCGTTCATCATGACCCTTGCCAGCGATTTCAAGCCGGTCGGGCCGATGGGAACGACTGAGGAAGTAAAAGAAACGGCGGGGGCCTAGCTTAGGGGCTTTAGACGAGGTTCCCCATGACGACGCCGGATGATCGTGAGGTGCACAAGGTGCTTTTGGAGCACCAGAGATATATGGAGGGCCGCGCCCAGTCGACCCTGAACAATTTTCTCGTAGCGAATTCGTTTGTGTTGGTCGCATGGGCGACCTTGTACGAGCGCGGCGGCATGGATAAGGAGTTTGGCGCGGCAGATGTCATCATGATTCTGCTGGCTTTCGTGGGCTACTTGGGTGGGCTGGGCTGGGCAATGGTCGGGGCTAGGAACTGGGAGTACGCGCAGCGGCTAGTCGGGAAACTGAGGGAGATGGGCTCCTCAGAGAACGGTTGTCACCGACCGGCATATTGGAGCCACTTCGTGATCGGCATAAAGGAGCCAGCTGATGATCGGCATATTGGAGCCAGCGCCGGATCGGCGTAATGGAGCCAACCGATGATCGGCATATTGGAGCCAGTTTGAGGGAGAGGACGGGCATCTCGGATTGACGCGGCACGGCTACCCTGCGGGCTTTTTGTCCGGAGGGGATGGCCATGAGCCGCAGGAGATTCGAGATGTTTCAGTACAGGCAGGTCCTGGTGCGCATGCGTCAGGGAGATTCCGACCGCGACATCAAGCGTGCGCGGTTGATGGGCCGGCCCAAGGCCGCGGAGCTGCGCGCTCTGGCGATCGAACGCGGCTGGCTTGATGCGGCGGCGCCGCTGCCCGAGGACGCCGAGATCGCGGCCGCCCTGGGGGCGCACCGGCGGGCGGTCTCCACCGTTTCTGCGCTCGAGCCTCATCGCGCGATCGTCGAGCGCTGGTTTGCGCAGGGCGTCTCGGGTGTGGCCATCCACGGCGTGCTCAAGCGCGAGCACGGCTTTGCCGGCAGCTACTCCGCGGTGCGCCGCATGCTCGCGGCGGTCCGGGCGGGGTTGCCGCCCGATGCGACGGTACCGCTGGTGTTTGCCCCGGGTGAGGCCGGCCAAGTCGACTTCGGCGCCGCACCCGTGCTCGTCGATCCGGCAACGGGTGAGCCGCGGCGCACCTGGTGCTTCGTGATGACGCTGTGCTTCTCGCGCCACCAGTACGTCGAGTTCGTCTGGGACCAGAGCGTGCCGACTTGGCTCGGGTGCCACCGGCGCGCCTTCGAGTGGTTCGCCGCGGTCCCTGAGCGCTTGATCATCGACAACCCCAAGTGCGCCATCACGCGGGCGTGCATCCACGATCCGCTGGTGCAGCGCGCCTACGCCGAATGCGCCGAGGGCTACGGATTCCGCATCGATCCGTGTCCGCCCGCCGATCCGCAGAAGAAAGGCATCGTGGAAGCGGGCGTGAAGTACGTGAAGGGGAACTTCCTTCCCACCCGGAGCTTCCGCGATCTGGCGGATCTGAACGCCCAGGGGCGTGCTTGGGCGTTGCAGGAGGCCGGTACGCGGATCCACGGCAGCACACGCGAGCAACCGCTCGATCGCTTTGCGCTGGAGAAGCCGCTCATGAAGCCGCTTCCCGCGATTGCCCCGGATCTGGGCAGCTGGCACGGCGTCACGGTGCACCGCGACTGCCACGTTCAGCACGAACGGATTCTGTATTCCGTGCCCTTTACACTCGTGGGCAAGCGCCTGTGGCTGCGTGCCACCGACGGCGCGGTGTCGATCTTCGAGGACTACCGGCTCGTGGCCACTCACCCGCGTGGCCGTAAGCCAGGGCAGCGCCTCACCGTCACCGCGCACCTGCCGCCCGAGGCGCAAGCGTTCTTCCTGCAGGACCGCGCTTGGTGCGCAAGGCAAGCCGCGGCCGTCGGCCCGGCGTGCGCCGAGTTCATCTCGCGCCTGCTCACCGACCGCATCGTCGAGCGCCTACGCGCCGCCCAAGGGCTGCTGCGCCTTGCCAAGTCCTACGGCCCTGCGCGGCTGGAGGCGGCCTGCGCGCGCGCCCTGTATCACGCCACCATCCAGTACCGCAGCGTCAAGAACATCCTGGTCGGCGGCCACGACGCGCTGCCCCTGCCCTCGGCAAGCGAGCTCGCTTCCCCGTATGCGAGCGCCGCGCGCTTTGCGCGCGACGCCCAGAGCCTCTTTGACACCGATGAGCGTCTGCCGCACTGAACCGTGTTCCGGGTTACCCACCGCGCGCCGCGCTCTTCGCGTTCCAGGCGCGGCGCGTCGCGCCGTGGGTAACCCTCTCGTCCGTGTTGTTCCATTGCCTTCAACCCAGGAGAACCCAAAGCATGAACCCCGTACCTGAACTCTCGCCGTACCTGAAGCAGCTGCGCCTGTCGGGCATCCTCGATTCGCTGGAAGCCCGTAACCGCCAGGCGATCGACGCGAAACTCGCCTACACCGAATTCCTCGCGCTGCTGATCCAAGACGAGGTCGCCCGCCGCGAGCAGAAGAAGTTCGCTCTCCGGCTCAGACGCGCCGCCTTCCGCACCACCAAGACCCTCGAGCAGTTTGACTTCGAGCGGCTTCCGAACGTCAACCGCGCCCTCGTGCACGACCTGGCCACCGGCCGCTATATGGGCGAGCGCGCCCCGGTGCTCATCGTCGGGCCCTGCGGCACCGGCAAGAGCCATCTGGCCCAGGCCCTCGGGCACTGCGCCGTGCGCCAAGGCGTGGACGTCGTCTTCGGCACCTGCGCGCAGCTCACCGCAAGTCTCAACGCCGCGCGCGCCACCGGCGGCTACGAGAGGAAACTCGCATCGCTTGCTCGCGTGCCGCTCTTGATCGTCGATGATTTCGGCCTGAAACCCCTGCGCCCGCCCGCCGACGAGGACCTCCACGACCTGATCGCCGAGCGCTACGAGCAGGTCGCCACCGTCGTCACCTCCAACCTCGACTTCACCGAGTGGGATCAGGCCTTCCCCGCCAATCGGCTGCTGGCTTCCGCAACGCTCGACCGGCTGCGCCACAACGCCTACTGCCTGGTACTCGACGGCCAGTCCTACCGTGCGCCGAAACTCGCCCCCGCCAACACCAAATCGAGAGTTGCAAACAACTCCAAAACCACGCATTCTTGACCCCGCCGGGATGTCCGTTCCATTCACCCGGAATCGGCTCCATGAAGCCGATCATCCCCGGCTCCTTAATGCCGGTCAATGACAACAATAACTCAGTTGGTGGCCATGGTTTGATTCAGATCAAAGCCTCGGGCGGGCACTGTCACTATTTTGGGTCAGACAGAGTTGTTGAGACTAGGCGAGGAGGCATAAGCATGTGGAAATTCTTAGTAACGCCGGGATGGGACACGCCCACGGTCCCAGCATTCGATCCGGCATCGCTGAAGCGCGAGCTGCGGCAGTATGACGAGGCAGACTGCCTCGCGCGCAGACAAGGACGCTGCCCCGGGCTGGAATTCTGCCATGATTGCCAGTGGTCGGAAGGCGGCGCATTGGCCGACGCGAAGTAGCCGCAGATTAGAGCTCTGGGGGAGCAGTCAGGCGGAATGGGGCCTTACCTCAGGCTTTGCAGCAGCGCATCGAGATGCGGCCTCGCCAAGTGTGGCGCCGCGCAATCAAGGACGCCGTGCGGCCCTGCCTCAAGGAGGCGTCGATGGCCAAGCTTGCAGCCTCTGAAATGGTCGAGCGCGTCTGCTCCGACGCCATCCAGATCCACGGCGGCTACGGCTATCTGAATGATTTCCCGGTCGAGAAGCTCTACCGCGACGCGCGGGTGCTATCGATTTACGAGGGCACTAACGAGATCCAGCGCCTGGTCATCGGCCGAGCACCAGCGGCCGGACGCTGATGAAGAAAAGCGCTGAGAGGCTCCCGGCAGATCGAAGAATGGCGCGGTCTGGTCGAGGCGCCTCCGGAGGCAGGGGAAAACCATGAGACTGACTGGGAAAGTTGCCGCCATCACTGGCGGTGCGCGCGGGATCGGGCATTCGACCGCGGTCAAGTTCGCCGCCGAGGGTGCGAGGGTCGCCGTCTGCGATATCAATCCGGAACTGATGCAGAAGACACTGTCGGAGATACGCTCCGCGGGCGGAGAGGCCGAAGGCTACCAGGTCGACGTGACCGACAAGAAGCAGATCGCCACCATGGTCAAGAGCGTCATGGACAAGTGGGGGCGTATCGACTGCGTGGTTAACAATGCCGGCATCGTCATGGACGCGCAACTGAAGAACATGACCGACGACCAGTTCGACAAGGTGATCGACGTCAACCTGAAGGGCGTGTACAACTGCACGCGCGCGGTCGTGGACATTATGCTCGCGCAGGGGTCGGGGGTGATTCTGACGACTTCCTCGATTGTTGGCCTGTACGGTAACTTCGGCCAGACCAACTACGCCGCAAGCAAGTTCGCGGTGATCGGCATGACCAAGACCTGGGCCAAGGAACTCGGGCGCAAGGGCATCCGTGCCGTCGCCGTCTGCCCGGGCTTCATCGCCACGCCGATCCTCAAGCAGATGCCGGAGCGGGTACTCGGCGAGATGGCCAACAAGGTTCCTTGCGGCCGGCTCGGCGCGCCCGAGGAGGTGGCCAACGTATTTGCATTCCTCGCTTCCGACGAAGCGAGCTATATCAACGGCGCGGTGATCAGCGTTGACGGTGGCATGATGCTCTGATCCCTTCGGGCGCGCCCGAAGGGATTCGAACCTCTGACCTGTGCTCCGCAAGTGATGGATCAGCGGGACGCCGTCACGAGAATCGAGTTTTTGCGGAGGACAGTGGTCTGCCCCGATGTAGTGTCGATTTCACGCAAATCTGACCCGGGGTTTTCACCGAAGACTGACGCGGGTTCATGAATCGCCAATATGCCCACGTCGATCACTCCCCGTTCTCCCCGCTCATTTCTCGAGCGGGAATGTCAATCCGGTGGGTCAGTTCTGGATGAACGTCGACAGGTACATTTCAGAAGTCCGAAATGGTGAGAAACGAACCATTCCTTGCTCAGATCTTTAGATGACTAATATTTCGCTAGTTCGGACAACGGTCCCGAGTTCGTCAGTCACGCGATCCTCGAATGGCTTGCAAACGAGCGCATCGACTCCGCGTTCATCGATCCCGGCAAACCCTGGCAGAACGGCGCCGACGAAAGCTTCAACGTCAAGATGCGGCGCGAATCCACCCACCCGGGAGCCGTTCTCCAGTTCTGATGGGTCCGAAGATCCCTGGGCAGGTCACCTTCCCCGCCTTGGCAACCTCCAGGCGATACCCGGCGCAGAATCGAGGCGTGGCGCTGCGCCTATACGAGACCCGTCCCCATAGTGCGCTGGACTGGGTAACACCTGCCGAATTCGCCCGCCGCTATGGGCTCAAGCCCGCAGCGGCGGACTCAACGGAGCCGCAAATTTCCAACTCCGAGCGGCTCTAAAACAGGTGCAGCCTCACTACAAAGCGCACGTTTTGCGCACACGCCAATCCCAGTAGGTGGCGCCGATGAGGGTGGCGAAGCCAGTGAGTTCAACCAGCGAGTTGTAGTTTCCCCACATGACCCAGAGGACGAGGCCCGCGCCTGCGGCACCGAGGAACGAAGGGCCATACCACCGGCGTCGCCTCGCGTTGAACAGAATCACCCCGGCGGCAAGGATCGCAAAGAAGCTGATTACACCGGCCTGTGCCGTGGGGTCAACAGCAAGGGTAATGCCGAGGAGAGACAAGATACCAATCAGGGCAATGGTGCCATAGCAGGTGAGGATCGCGGCCAATGTGCTTAGCCCGGCGAGACGGTTGATGCGTGGTTTGTTTTCCATACGTCTCCCACACCTTATCGTCTTTTGCTGAGGCCGCGCCATGCGCTGACAAGCGCGCTTGCTGCGTGCCGCACCTCGTCTTCAGTGGTGGGCATGCCGACAGAGAGGCGAACGGCGCCGAGCGCCCGGTCTATCGTCGCACCCATTGCGGCCAGCACCCCGCTTACCGTGTCGCTGTCGTCATGGCACGCGGAGCCGACGGATGCCGCAACGTCAGCGTCGACCACGTGCAGCAGTTCCCGGCCACGGACCCCGGGAAACGACACGTTGAGCGTGTTGGGCAGCCGATACTCCGCGTGACCGTTGAGAATCAATCCCGGCACGCCTTCCGCGAGAAGTCGATGCAAAAGTTCACGCATCTCGCGCAAATGCGCGTGGTGGACAACAGCGCCTTCTCGAGCGAG
>JBGOTT010000042.1:0-19015 GCA_041476585.1 Gammaproteobacteria bacterium
ATGGTAGCGGTTCCCGATCCGGTCGGTGAGGGCTTCGTCGCGAGGCTTTCCCACCCGGGGGGAAGCATCACCGGACTATCCAATATCGTGACCGAGGTGAGCGCCAAGCACCTCGAGCTATTGCGCGTCGCGGTTCCAAAATTATCGCGCGGTGCCGTGCTGATCAATCCGCCCAATCCGAGCGATTCCCTGATTCTGGAACAGATTGCGGGCGCCGCGTATGCAATCGGCGTGAAAGTCCTCCCGATTGAAGCAAGCACCGCGAGCCAGATTGAGGCCGGCTTTGGCGCGATGACCCGGGCACGTACGGAAGCACTGATCGTGGCGGCGGACTCGCACTTCGACGTGCAGCGGGACCAAATTACAAAGCTTGCAGTCAAAAACCGCCTGCCCATGATTTCTTCGAATCGGGAAATGACGGAGGCCGGTGGCCTGATGAGTTATGGACAGGACCTGGCTGGGCATTATCGGCGCGCCGCGACCTACGTGGACAAGATACTAAAGGGTGCGAAGCCGGGGGATATTCCGGTCGAACAGCCTACGGTGCTGGAACTGGTCATCAACCAGCGGACCGCCAAGGCGCTCGGACTCACCATTCCGCAAGAACTGGTGATTCGCGCCGATAAGGTGATTGACTGAGGGTTTGCCTCAACGGTTACGGTCTTATTTGGCCGCGAATTTCTCCGGTCTTGTGGGCGGCGCTATGAATATTGAAATAAAGATTGCCGGCCTTGTAACTTTCGTACTGTGTATCGCTTAATTGTGCGCCTGCCGGCACGGTCCAAACGTTATCGGAAGTCTTGGTCAAAGGAAAAACTATAGGACCATTCTTACCCGCAGCGGCCTCATGAACATGGGCAACCGTTGCCGACACCCCGGAGATCGTCACACTGCCGCTAACGGACCTGTCTGCTTCCACAGTGATGGTGGCGGTTCCGGAGGCAGAACTCGTCACAGGAGGGATTTCCTGATCGCCGCTAAGTGTGACCTTGACTTCGTTGCTCAAGACCGAACCCGAATAGCCTGCGAACAACACTGTGACCGCGCTCACAAACACCAAAAACGAGTGCTTGGCAAACTGCTTCACCGTATCCATAAGCATATCTCCATTCATTGCATTTTCGAGAATCCCAACCAGGCAACACGGGGTTTATAGATACTGAAAGCATACTACGATGGACCCAATAGAAGTGGTCCCACTTGTTAATACAATCCCGAGGGGTTTCTTAAGTGCGGTCCCAGCGGGTTGAGGGTTATCCACGGCGGCGCGCGCGTGGCGCAAGCCACGCACACGAGCGCGCGACGCGATGGGTAACCACCTACGGCCCAGCAGGTGACCACGGGCCGACCACGGAGACTGCCTCTGCTTCGCCTGGCCAGGGCGGCATGGTGACGCCGATTACCGACACTGCCTCCGTGCTCGATGCGCGAAACTGGAAATGCGTGCCCAGAGGAATCGTGAGACAGACGCCCGGCTCAAGTGCGACAGTTTCTTCCCGTCCGGCCTGTTTGCGCCACATTTCCCCGCGGCCTGATATTACGAACCAGATTTCCTCGACCGTCCGATGAGTGACGGCGATTGACGTTTTGCCGGCTCCCAGCTCGAAGTGCGATATGCGGGCAGAAGCCAAGTCCAACAACACGCGCACGTCGGAGCCGTCCGGAGCGACGGTGGTTCGATTGGACGGGAGTCGCATGGTTGCAAACGCGCTCATGTCGTTTCTCTCGCTGGTTTACGAAGAACGCGGAGTGTACTTCGTCGATATTCCTTCGCCCTGTTTACAAGCCAAGAATTTGCTATCCTCGTCCGTCCCATGCGCAACCGCGTCCTCATCACCGACCCCATCGATCCATCCGGCACGACGCTGCTCTCCGCGCAGGCCGAACTCATCGCCGCGCCCGACGCCGCGCCCGACACGCTGCGGCGCCTCGCGCGCGAAGCCGACGCGATCATCGTCCGCAGCCGCCTGCCGGATGACATTTTCGAAGCAGCGCCGCGCGTGCGCGCGGTGACCATCCACGGCACCGGCACCGACCTTGTACCGCTCGAATCCGCAACAACGCACGGCGTACTGGTGGCGAACCTCCCCGGCAGCAACGCGCAGTCGGTCGCCGAGTACTGCGTGATGGCGATGCTGATGCTCGCGCGCAATCAGCCCGCGATCAGCTCCGCGATGCGCACCGAAACCTGGGACGACGCGCGCGCGCTGGGCGCAGGCGCGCACGAGATCGCGGAGATGACGCTCGGGCTGGTCGGCCTGGGTGAGATCGGAAAGCGTGTTGCAAGGATCTGCAGGCAGGGTTTCGGCATGCGCGTGCTGGGCAACCAGCGGCGAATCGACCGACTGCCGCCGGACGCGGCGCCCGCGACACTGGATGCGTTGCTCGCCGAATCGGATTTCGTTGTAGTCACTTGTCCGCTGACGCCGGAAACGAAGCACCTGTTCAATTACCGGCGCTTCTCTCAGATGAAGCGCACGTCATGGCTGATCAACGTAGGCCGTGGCCCGGTGGTCGAGGAAGCCGCGCTGATCGAAGCGCTGCGCGAAAAACGCATCGCCGGTGCGATGCTCGATGTCTACGAGCATTACCGCGTCGCGCCGGGCCATCCTCTGTTCGGGCTCGACAACATAGTCCTCACGCCGCACCTCGCAGGCATGACGCGAGAATCGCGCGAACGCATGGGCGTGCTCGCAGCCGAGGAGACGCTGCGCATGCTGGCCGGCGAGAAGCCGAACAACTTCGTCAACCCGCGCGCATGGGATGCCGCGCAGGCCCGCCGCCCGGTCGCTGTGGCGAAATGAATTTCGCATGGGCGAAACCACCGACGTGCGACGCGATCACCGCTACGCGCCGACGCGTTGCACGGTCTACCCGCTGCTGGAGATCATCGAACTGAAACCGCAGCGCAGCACCGGCGTGTTACGCATGCGCGCCACCGTTCACAACCAGAAAAGCGAACTCGTTCTCGAGGGCGGGCACGCCTATCTACTTAAAAAGCGCCCGACCTCATGAGCCAAGACCTGAAGATCACCGCCATCCAGGCTTTCCCGACTTCGTTTCCGCTTCCGCCCGAAAAGCGCGTCTCGCTCGGCATCGGCACGGCGGTCAAGCGCGACGCGGTGGTGGTCAAGGTGAGCACCGCCGCCGGCCTCGTAGGATGGGGGGAGGCGCACCACGGCCGCGCGCACGTCGCGGTGGCGAAACTGATCGAGACCACGCTTAAGTCATTGGTTCTCGGCATGGACGCGGCCGACGTGATCGGCGTGTGGGCGAAAATCTACAAGATGCAACTCGGCAGTCACGGCATGGGCGCCGCCACCTGCCTTGCGATGAGCGGCATCGATCTCGCGCTATGGGACATCCGTGGCCAGGCCGCGGGCATGCCGATCTACAGGCTGCTCGGCGGTGCGCGCAAAGGCGTGCCGGCCTACGCCGGCGGCGTTTCGCTCGGCTACCAGGAATCTGCAAAGCTGGTCGAAGAAGCGCGAGCGCTGCTCGACCGGGGTTACAAGGCGATCAAGCTGCGCGTCGGCGACACGCCCAGGCTCGATCTCGCGCGGATCGAGGCCGTGCGCAAGGCCTACGGCGATGACCTGGTGATCCTCACCGACGCCAACACCGGTTACAGCGTGGCCGACGCGCGCGCAGCGATGCCCGGCATGGACGATTTGAACGTCTGCTGGCTCGAGGAGCCGTTCCCTGCGCACGATTACCGCAGCTATCGGCTGGCCGCGGGCTTCGCGCGCACGCCGCTCGCAGCCGGCGAGAACCATTACACCCGCTACGAATTCAACCGGGTGCTCGAGGACGGCGCGATTTCGATCCTGCAGCCGGACCTTTCCAAGACCGGCGGCATCACGGAAGGCTTGCGCATCGCGGCGATGGCCTCCGCCTACAAGCTGCCGATCCATCCTCACACCTCGATGACCGGGCTGAACCAGGCCGCATGTGTGCACTTCCTTGCCGCGATCGACAACGGCGGCTATTACGAAGCCGACGTTTCCCAGTTGAACAGGTTCCGCGACGAACTGGTTTGCGATCCCTGCCCGGTGGACGGCGAAGGCAAGGTCTGGCCGCTCGACAAGCCCGGGCTCGGCCTGGAAGTGGACGAAGAGTTCTTGCGCAAGCACCCGGCGATCGAGGGGCCGGGCTACGTTTAGAATGACAAGAACCAAAGGAGGACACATGAAAATCAGGATTGCGCGTTCGGTGCTCGCCATCGCGCTGCTCGCGCCTGCATTTGCGTTGGCACAGGCCTACCCTTCCAAGCCGATCAGGTGGATCGTGCCGTACACGCCCGGCGGGATCACGGACAACGTGACGCGCATCGTCACCCAGAAGATCCAGGAGGCGGTCGGGCAACCGATCATCATCGAGAACAAGCCGGGCGCGAACTCGATCATCGGCGCCGACCTCGGGGCGAAAGCCGCGCCCGACGGCTATACGTTCACGACGGTGATCGCGGCGCACGCCGCGAACGCGACGCTGTACGCGGGCAAGCTTCCGTTCGATTCGGTGAAGAGCTTCGCGCCGGTGTCGCTCGCAGCGATCGCGCCGCTGATCCTGACCGCCAACAACAACTTTCCGCCGAAGAACGTGCAGGAACTGATCGCCTATGCCAAGGCGAATCCGGGCAAGATCTCATTCGGCTCCTCCGGCATCGGCGCCGCCGCGCATCTCACCACCGAACTGCTCAAGCAGACCGCCGGCATCGACATGGTCCACATCCCGTACAAGGGGACGGCGCCCGCGCTGCAGGGATTGATGGGCGGCGACATCCAGATCCTGGTGGACGTTCCGAGCTCGCTGATGCCGCAGGTGCGCGGCGGAAAGATCAAGGCGCTCGCGATGTTCTCCGGCAAGCGCATCGCCGGCGCGCCGGAAGTGCCAATCATCGCGGAAGCCGGCGGCCCTGCCCTCGAATCCTCGACCTGGGTGATGTTCCTCGCCCCCGCCGGCACGCCGCGCGACATCGTCAACCGCATTTCGGCGGAGACGGCGAAAGCCGTGCAGTCGACGGATATCAGGAGCCGATTTGAGCAGATCGGCATCGAACCGGTCGGCAATTCGCCCGAGCAGGCGGGCAAGTTTCTCAACGACGAGATCGTGAAATGGGCCAATGTGATCAACACCGCGGGCGTCAAGGCGGAGCAGTGAGAACACTGCTCGCACAAGGCAGACTGACATGATGAAAACCGCAGACAACCATCCCGAGATCCGGGAGGCCGTAGGCGCGCTGTGCAAGACCTTCGACAGCGCGTACTGGCAGAAGGTGGACGAGGACCGCGCCTACCCCGAGGCTTTCGTCGATGCGCTCACCAAGGCCGGCTGGATGGCGGCGCTGATCCCCGATGAGTACGGCGGCTCGGGCCTGTCGCTCACCGAAGCCTCGGTCATCATGGAGGAAATCACCCGCTCGGGCGGCAACGCGGGCTGCTGCCACGGGCAGATGTACAACATGAACACGCTCTTGCGCCATGGTTCGGCCGAACAGAAGAAGAAGTACCTGCCGAAAATCGCGACCGGCGAACTGCGCCTGCAGTCGATGGGGGTCACCGAACCGACCGCGGGCACCGACACCACCGCCATCAAGACCACCGCGGTGAACAAGGGCGACCGCTACGTGGTAAACGGCCAGAAGGTCTGGACCTCGCGCCTGCAGCACTCCGAACTGATGATCCTGCTCGCGCGCACCACGCCGCTCGCCGAAGTGAAGAAGAAATCCGACGGCATGTCGATCTTCATCGTCGACAAGCGCGCGAGCCTGGGCAAGGGCCTGGAGATGCGCCCGATCCGCAACATGGTGAACCACGAAACCAATGAAGTGTTCCTCGACAACCTCGAAGTCCCGGCGGAGAACCTGATCGGCGAGGAAGGCAAGGGCTTCAGGTACATCCTCGACGGCCTGAACGCCGAGCGCATCCTGATCGCCGCGGAATGCATCGGCGACGGCTACTGGTTCGTCGAGCACGCGGCGAACTATGCCAGGGAGCGCGTCGTGTTCGGGCGGCCGATCGGCCAGAACCAGGGCATCCAGTTCCCGATCGCGGAAAGCTACATGGAAATCGAGGCGGCGAACCTGATGCGCTACAAGGCAGCCGGACTATTCGACCAGAAGCAGCCCTGCGGCGCGGAAGCCAACATGGCCAAGCACCTCGCGGCCAAGGCCTCGTGGGAGGCCGGCAACATCTGCCTGCAAACCTATGGCGGCTTCGGTTTTGCGGCGGAGTACGATGTGGAGAGGAAATTCCGTGAGACGCGCCTGTACCTGGTGGCACCGATCTCGACCAACCTGATCCTGTCGTTCATCAGCGAACATGTACTGGGCCTGCCGCGCTCGTTTTAGCGTCGTCGCCGCGCTCTGCATTGCGTTCGCGGGCGCCGCGCATGCGCAGGATCGGCCGCCGCGCGGCACGGCGGACATCCTTCAGGAGTTGAAGATCAAGGGAGCGGGTTCGCAAAACCGCCCCCGGCATTCCGATGCCGCAAGAGCAACCCTCGCCGAACCGGATCCCGGAGCCGCAGACCAGGTCGAGCGGTTCCGCTTCGTCATGCGGCGCGCCAATGCTCACGCGGCGCTGGGAGACCACGCGGCGCAGAAACTCGAGCTGCAGCGCGCGCTCGAGATCGCCGCCGGAACGTCTGCGCTGCGCTTCCGTGTGCTGGGCGTGCTGTCCCAGTTCGAGCTTGAGGCGGGTAGCGTGCTCGCGGCACGCGAATATGCTAACGACCAGGTCGAATCTGCGCGCAGCCTTCGACCGCCGCAAATGCTCCAGGCGCTCGCGCGCCAGGTGAACCTCTCCAGCCGGCTCGGCGACCGAACGCTCGTGGAAGGCGGCATCGCCCAGCTCGACTTGCTGATCGCCCGCCTGCGGCGCGGCCCGGGCTGGGAACGACAGGGCGAGTACTGGACGTCGGTTCAGGAGCGCTCGCGCGGCCGGGTGCACCAACTGCACGGAAACCTTGCCGCTGCGGAACTGTCGGCGCAAACCGCACTGGCCGCGGCAGAGCGGTACCTTGCGCTGCAGGGCGAGCGCGCGGCGACCGAAGAGGATCGCGAAGAGATCGCTTCGGCCACCGGGTGGATCGAGACGGTAGCGCGCGAGCTCGCGGGCTACCAGGGTGCCCAAGGCAAGTTGCTCGCAGCCGAGCTCACCGCGAGAAAGGCATTGCAGCTTTCCCTCAAGCGCGCCGGGTTCGCTTCCGGAGCAACGGCGCGTTCGCTGCAGAACCTCGCGGGTACTCTGGTCGAGCAGGGCCGTTACGCCGAAGGCGAGGCCCTCGCCCGCGAGGCGCTCCGTTCCGCCGAAGCGGCGGGCCTGGGCGGGGCGTCGGAGGTGCTGGTCCATGCCCGCCAGGTACTCGGCAATGCGCTGGCGATGCAATCGCGCTGGGGCGAAGCGGTTCAAGTCTTCGGCGAGCGCGTCGCCGCGCTGCAAAAGACGGATCCGGCCCTGCGCAAGGCGCTGCGCCTGGGCAACTTCAACTGGGCGCTCGCGCTGATCAAGACCGGCCGGCACGACCAGGCGCGCGGACTGCTCGAATCGATGCGCAAGCGGTTCGAATCGTTCGGCGACGAGGCGAACAGCGCCCGCGTGGCCTATGCGCGGGGATTCGTGGGACTTTCCTACATCGAGCAAGGCCAGCCCGCGCAGGCGCTGGCCGAATTCCGCGCTTCGGTGCCGCACATCCTCGAAGCTGCGTTTCGCGACCAGCGCGAGGAGCGCGAAGGCCCGGCGCGGATCGCGCGCATGAACTTCATCCTCGAGGGCTACATGCGCGCCCTTGCCGAGATGAATCGCGGCAACCCCGATCCCGCGGCGGCCGCTGAAATGTTTCGCGTTGCCGACTTTGCGCGCGGCAGCCGGGTGCAGCGTGCGCTGTCCCTGGGCGCGGCGCGCGCCGCGGAACGCGATCCGCAGTTGCTGAAGCTGGTCGAGGACGATGAGCGGCTGCTCGACCGCGTGACCGTGCTCTCCGGGGTGGCGGGCGAACTGGCCGGGGTGCCCGAGGAGCGGCGGCTCGACCAGGTGATCAACCAGATGCGCGCCGAGCTGGCACAGATCGACAGCCAGCGCAGAGGGCTGCGCGAGCGCATCGCGCGCGAGTTCCCGGATTACGCGAACCTCGTATCGCCGAAGCCGGTAACGCTCGAGGACGCACGCAAGGCGCTGCGGCCCGGCGAGGCG
Source organism: Gammaproteobacteria bacterium (assembly GCA_041476585.1). Classification (GTDB taxonomy): domain Bacteria; phylum Pseudomonadota; class Gammaproteobacteria; order Burkholderiales; family SG8-39; genus JADGRQ01. The sequence continues at coordinate 8,193 of JBGOTT010000042.1, forward strand.
TTGCTCAGCGTCTACCTCGCGGAGGATCGCGCGTATGCATGGGGAATCGCGCGGGACGCCGAAGCCGCATTCGCGTCGGTGCAAACGAAGCAGGACGAGATCTCCGGGGCTGTCGCCAAACTGCGCAAGGCGCTCGAAGTGGGCGGCCTGCCGCTCGAGCGCTTTCCCGCGTTCGATGTAGAGCTCGCGCACGACCTGTACGTCAAGCTGGTGCAGCCCGTGGAGCCGGGGCTGCGAGGCGCGAGAACGCTGCTGGTGGCCCCGCACGGCGCGCTCGGGCAGATTCCGTTCGGCCTGCTGGTCACCGCGCCGGCATCGCTGCAACAGACAGCACTGCCCTTCGAGCAATATCGCGCGGTTCCCTGGCTCGTGCGCAAATACGCCATCGTCCAGCTTCCCTCGGTCAGCAGCCTTGTTACGCTGGCAAAGCTGCCTCCGGCGCCCGGCGGCCGGAAAGCGTTCGTGGGTTTCGGCGATCCCCTGTTCAGCAAGGACGCGGCGCAGGGCACTGCCACGCTGCGTGGCGTCGGCCTGCGCAACGTCGCGATCTCGCGGGGCGAGACATCGGCCGCGTTTGGCAAGCTGCCGCCGTTGCCCGACACGCGCGAGGAGGTGCGGGAGATCGCGCGCGTGCTGCACGCCGACGCGGACCTGGATGTGTTCGTCGGTTCCGCCGCGAGCAAGAAGAACGTCGACGAGGCGCACCTTGCTGGCCGCCGCGTGATCGCGTTCGCGACCCACGGCCTCATTCCCGGCGACCTCGACGGCCTCGCCCAGCCGGCGCTCGCACTGTCCAATCCCGAGGTCACCGGCATCGCCGATGACGGCCTGCTGACGATGGAAGACATACTCGCGCTGAGGCTGAACGCCGATTGGGTGGTGCTCTCTGCCTGCAACACGGCCGCGGCCGAAGGCGCCGGCGGCGAAGCGGTATCGGGCCTCGGCCGCGCGTTCTTCTTTGCCGGCGCGCGCTCGCTGCTGGTCTCGAACTGGCCGGTGGAAACCATCTCCGCGCGGCTCCTCACGACGGACCTCTTCCGCCGCCAGGCCGCGGATTCGAAGCTCACGCGCGCCGAAGCGCTGCGCCAGACGATGCTGCAGCTGCTCGACCACGAAGTGGCGCGCGACGGCGCGGGGAAACCACTGTTCTCCTATGCCCATCCGATGTTCTGGGCACCGTTCAGCCTGATCGGCGACGGCTCTTCGAATTGATCAGAAAAGGAGATTGCCATGCCTCTCATCCACGTCAGCCTGTTCGAAGGCCGCACGGTTGAGCAGAAGCGCGAGTTCGCCGTCGCGGTCACAGCGGACGCGGTGCGCACGCTCAAGTGCACGGCCGAAGCCGTCGACGTCATTTTCGAGGACGTGAAGAAATCCGATTGGGCGAGCGGCGGCAAGCTCGCTTCGGATCCGAAGTAACGAGATGCAAAGGAAATAGGTGAATTAACTGGGGTAAGGGCAATTTATGAGCGTTTTTACTCACGCCATAGGCATTTTTACAGTGTTAAGCCCCTGCCCAGACATTGCGGCATCGGGTCTCCCGCAACAGGAACGCGGCGGCGACGCCGGTCAGCGCAATCACCGCGAGCACCGCCGCAGCGCCCTGGTAGCCTTCCAGCGCCGCACCGCTGACCGACCTGTCCAGCACCGCTCCCACCAGCGGCTGGAACAGCGCCGTGCCGAGGAAGCCGCCCGTGTTGACCAGGCTGGTCGCGGTTCCCGACAGCGCGGGCGGGTTGAGTTCCTTTGCCAGCGCCCAGCCCAGGGTTGCCCCGGAGATTCCAATTCCCATCAACAGGAACGCGGCGATCGACGCTGCGACGGGAAGCTGCCAGCCCATCACCCACGGTAGCCAGCTCGCCAAGTAGAGCAGCGACAGCGCGCGTGTCAGTGGCAGGCGGCGACCCATGCGGTCGGAGATGGTGCCTACCGCGAACGCACCGAATGCGAGGCCCAGAACCGCCGCAGTCACGTGCAAAGTAGCGCTGGTACGCGTCAATCCAAGGCCGTCGGTCAGGTACGGCACAGCCCACAGGCCGGTGAAGGTCAGGTAGGAGCCGATCATGCCGAATTGCATGAAGAATGCCGGCCAGGTTTCGCGGTTCCCCGCCACGCGGGCGACCCCGTCCCACCAACCCGCGTGGGTCCCCGCCACCTCCTCCCTGCCCTCGAGTGCATGCACGGACGGAAGGCCCACATCGTGCGGATCGTCGCGCACCCACAGCCAGAGGCACAGCGCCAGCGCGAACGATAGCCCGCCGGTCACCACGAATACTTCGCGCCAAGAGACGTACTGTGTCACCCAGGCCAACGGATACGCAGCCAGCACCCCGCCCAAGTTCCCGAGCAGCATCAGCACGCCGACCCAGGTACCGAATTCGCGCTCGCTGTACCACGCCGCGATCAGCTTGAGCACCGATACGAAAGCCACTGCCACCCCGAGCCCGACCAGCGCGCGCCCCGCGAGCAGCCAGCCGACGTTCGGCGCCAGCGCGAACAAGAGCGATCCCATCCCGGCCACCACCGAGCCGGCGGTGAACAGGCGGCGCGGCCCCACCGAATCGGCGAGCACCCCCGAAGGCAGTTGCATGGCCGCGTAGGGATAGAAGTAGAACGCGGCGATGAACCCGAGCGTGGTCGCGCTCGAGTCGAAGGTCGCGCGCAGGTCGGCCGCGATCGCGCCCGGCGCGACACGGTGGAAGAACGCGAGGATGAAGGCCGCCGCGCCGAGCGCGTACGCGAGCCGGCGGATGCGCCGGTAGCGCGCAGACGCGTCCATCAGGCCGGGGCCTGGTCCGGCATCGCGTACACCTCGATGGCGCGCCCCACGCCCCGCAGTTCGAACGCGCCGAGGCTCTCCCAATGCTCGCCCAGCGCCTCGGTCACGCCGCCGGAGGCGACCACGTCGCGCCCGGTCTCCTTGCACAGCGACTCGATCCGCGCGGTCTCGTTCGCCGCAGCGCCGATCACCGAGAACTCGAGCCGGTTCGGCGTGCCGATGTTGCCGTACAGCACGTGCCCGAGGTGCAGGCCGACGCCGTAGGCGAAGGTCGGCAGCCCGGCGGCGGCGCGCCGGGCATTCGTTTCTGCCACCTTCGCCCGCGCGCTGCGCGCCGCGCCGACCGCGCGCTCGCAGGTGGCGCGGCGTTCGGCGGTTCCGGGGACCGGAAACACCGCGAGCGAGGCGTCGCCGATGAAGCGCAGCACTTCGCCCCCGTGCTCGAGCACCGCGCCCGCGGTGGCCTCGAAGTAGTCGTTCAGCAGCTCGAGGAATTTTCGCTCGCCCAGCCGTGCAGCGAGCGGCGTCGATTCGCGCAGGTCGGAGAACCAGATCACCGCGTCGATCTCCTCGCCGTCGCCGCGCTGGATCTGACCGTCGAGCACGCGCAGGCCCGCGCTCTTCCCGAGGTAGGTCTCGAGCAGCGTGCGTGCGAGTTCGCGATGCGTGAAATTCTCCATCACCAGCGCGAACGGATGCAGCAGGCGCTGGACTTCGTCGATGTCGTGGTCGGTGAACCCGCCCGGCCGCCGGGTAGCGAGGCTTACCGAGTTGCGCTGGCCCGAGCTGAACACCACCTCGGCCATCACGTAATCGGTCATGCCGAGCGCCTTCACTTCGGCGATCACCGGAAAATCGATCGGGCAATCCTCGCGCTCGAGCCTGCGGCGGATCACGCGCTCGCCCGCGCGGATGCGCGCCGCAGGGCTGTTTGTGTAGACCTCGGAGGTGCGCAGGCCGCGATCGCCGCGCAGCACCGCTACGCGCTCGCCGTCCCATTGCAATGCGATGCCCCAGTACTGCGGATGCAGGGTCCAGAAGAAGAAACCGACGCGCTCGACGGCCAAGCCCGCGGCGCGCACGCGTGCGCACAACTCCCCCACCACCTCCTCGGGCGATGCCATGTGGCGCCCCTTGTGCATCAGCCAGTCGATGACCGGCGTGATCGACCATGTCGTCATGTCGCGCTTCCCTCCGTCCCGGACTCAGCAGAGTACCCGCAGCACCCCTGGCAGCACCGTAATCTCCACGCGCCGCGCAGACAGGAACGGCAGTTCCCCGTCGGCCTCCACCGCGAGCGGTTCGTCCGATTCGAACAGCACCCGCCTCGCGGTCAGCATGCGGATGCGAGCGTCGCCGGTGTGCGCGCCGCGCATGATCTTCGGCACCAGGCCGAGGATGGCGAGCCGGCCGAGCGCGCCGGTGACTATCACCTCGAGCAGGCCGTCGTCGGCGCGCGCCTCGGGGCAGACCCAGAAGCTGCCGCCGAAGCAGCGTCCATTCATCACCGCAGTCATGGTAGTTTCCAGCGCGAGCGGCGGCGCGTCGTCGATGGTCAGCCGCACGCTGGGGTTGGCGTAATCGACCAGCGTGCGCGCGAGCGCCCCCAGGTAGCATGCCGTCCCTTTCATCATCTGCGGCATCGCGGCCGCGTTCGCCGCGCCGCGCGCGCCGAAGCCGATGTCCATGCCGTTGGCGAAGTAGTGCGTGGCCGTTCCGGCCTGCAGGCGCCCCGCGTCGAGCGCCTGCGTGCGCCCGGCCACGATTGCCGCCACCGCGGCCTGCCACGACATCGGCTTGCCCCCGACTGGGGCCTGCGGCGGCAGCATCTTGGCGAAATCGTCGCCGCTGCCGAGCGGCACGACGCCGAGCGCGATGGTCTCGCCGCCGCCGGACGCGCGCAGCAAGCCGTTGGCGACTTCGTGCAGCGTGCCGTCGCCGCCCACCGCGATCACGCTGCCGTACTTCTGCGTTGCCGTTTCGGCGAGAGTTGCCGCGTGCCCCGGCGCAACAGTGGCTGCTGCATCGAACTCGAATCCGGCCGCGCGCAGCGCGCGCTCGACCTCCGGCCACGCGCGCACGGTGCGCCCGCGGCCGGCGACGGGATTGCGGATGACCAGGGCGCGGCGCAAACTGCCCCTACAGCGGCTTCTTGAGGAATTGCCCGAGCTCGCCGATGACGCCGCGCCGGAAGGTGAGCACGCAGATAACGAAGATCGCGCCCTGCACCACGGTCACCCACGCGCCGAGCTGGGCCAGGTAGTTGGCCATGGCAACGATCACCAATGCCCCGACGACAGGCCCGAATACCGTGCCCAGCCCACCGACCAGCGTCATCAGCACCACCTCGCCGGACATCGACCAGTGCACGTCGGTGAGAGAGGCAAGCTGGAACACAAGTGACTTGGTCGCGCCCGCCAGCCCCGCGAGCGTCGCCGACAGGACGAAAGCCAGCAGCTTGTAGCGGTCGGTGTCATAGCCGAGCGAGATCGAACGCGGCTCGTTCTCGCGGATCGCCTTCAGCACCTGTCCGAACGGCGAGTGAATGATGCGGTAAATGTGCAGGAAGCCCCCGGTGAACACCGCGAACACCACGACGTACATGTTCGTCACATCCTGGAGGTCCAGCAGCCCGAACAACCGGCCTCGAGGAACCGCCTGTATGCCATCCTCGCCGCCGGTGAATTTCGCCTGCACGCAGAAGAAATACACCATTTGCGACAGCGCCAGCGTGATCATTGCGAAGTAGATGCCCTGGCGCCGGATTGCAATCAGTCCGGCGGCAAGGCCAAGCACCGCCGCGGCGGCCGTACCTGCAAGGACTGCGAACTCGGGAGGAAAGCCCCACACCTTTGCCGCGTGTGCCGCAATGTAGCCCGCGCCGCCGAGGAACATGGCATGACCGAAGGAAAGCAGGCCGCCGAAGCCGATCAGCAGGTTGAATGCGCAGGCGAACAGCGCGAAGCACATCACCTTCATCAGAAACACCGGATAGATCAGCGCCGGCGCCAGCGCGAAGAAGGCGAGCATGACGGCCAACGCAATGCGCTGGTGCGTCATTTCTCGGCACCAAACAATCCGGCCGGCTTGATCATCAACACGATGGCCATGATGACGAAAATCACGGTGTTGGAGGCCTCCGGATAGAACACCTTGGTGAGGCCCTCTATCACGCCCAGGCCGAACCCGGTCAGGATTGCGCCCATGATGGAACCCATTCCACCGATGACCACGACCGCGAACACCACGATGATCATGTCCGCGCCCATCAGCGGATTGACCTGATAGATCGGCGCGGCCATTACCCCCGCGAACGCGGCGAGAGCGACACCGAAGCCATAGGTGAGCGTGACCATGCGCGGTACGTTGATGCCGAAGGCCTGCACCAACTCGCGGTTCTCGGTCGCCGCGCGCAGGTACGAGCCGAGCTTGGTCTTCTCGATCAGGAACCAGGTGCCGAAGCACACGGCCAGCGACGCGACGATCACCCATCCGCGGTAGTTCGGCAGAAACATGAAACCGAGGTTGCTGCCGCCCTCGAGTATCGTTGGAATCGGGTAAGGCTGGCCGGAGGAACCGAACTCGTGGCGGAACAACCCCTGGATGATCAGCGCCAGTCCGAACGTCAGCAACAGCCCGTAAAGATGGTCGAGCTTGTACAGGCGCGCAAGCATCAACCGCTCGATCACGACGCCGGTCGCACCGACGATTACCGGCGCCAGCGCGAGCGCCCACCAGTAGCCGATGCCCGCCTCGTTGAGCAGGAAATAGGCGCAGAAGGCGCCCATCATGTACTGGGCGCCGTGCGTGAAGTTGATGATGTTGAGCAACCCGAAGATCACCGCGAGGCCGAGCGACAGCAGCGCATAGAACGAGCCGTTGATCAGCCCGATCAGCAACTGGCCGAACAGCGCCTGCGTGGGTACGCCGAAAATTTCGGTCATGTCCCGGCCCGGCGGTTGACTGCTTCGCTTACTTCACCAACGGGCAGCCGCCCTCCTTCTCCGGACGGAACGCCTGCTCCGCGGGAATCGTCGCGCGCACCTTGTAATAGTCCCAGGCGCCCTTCGATTCCGACGGCTTCTTCACCTCGAACAGGTACATGTCGTGAATGTGGCGGCCGTCCTGGCGCACGCGGCCCTTGCCGAACACCGGGTCGTCGCTCGGCATTTTCTTCATCTGCTCGACGACCTTCGGGCCATCGTCCGACTTGATCGCCTCGACCGCCTTCAGGTAATGCAGCGTTGCCGAATACACGCCCGCCTGCGCCATCGTCGGCATCGCGCCCTTGTGCAGCTTGGCGAAGCGCTGCGACCAGGCGCGGGTCTGCGGGTTCAGATCCCAGTAAAACGCCTCCGTCAGCAGCAGTCCCTGCGCCTTTTCCAGGCCGAGAGAATGCACATCGGTGAGGAACACCAGCAGACCGGCGAACTGCTGGCCGCCCTTCACGATGCCGAACTCGGCGCCCTGCTTGATCGCGTTGGTGGTGTCGGCGCCGGCGTTGGCCAGGCCGATGATCTTCGCCTTCGAGGACTGCGCCTGCAGCAGGAACGACGAGAAATCCGCGCTCGGGAACGGGTGGCGCAATTTGCCGAGCACCTTGCCCCCGTTCTTCAGCACCACCGCCTCGGTGTCGCGCTCGAGCGCGTGGCCGAAAGCGTAATCGGCTGTAAGGAAGAACCACGTGTCGCCGCCGGTCTTGACGATCGCGCTGCCGGTGCCGTTGGCGAGCGCCCAGGTGTCGTAGGTCCAGTGGATCGAGTTCGGCGTGCACGCCTTGCCCGAAAGATCGGAGGTCGCGCCGGTCGAGACGATAAGCGCCTTGTTCTTCTCTTTCGTAATCTGGTTGACCGCGAGAACCACCGAAGATGTCGGCACGTCCATGATCAGGTCGACCTTGTCCACGTCGTACCACTGGCGCGCGATGGTGGAACCGACGTCGGGCTTGTTCTGGTGGTCGGCGACGAGGATCTCAACCTTCATGCCTTTCTTCGCCGCGCCGAAGTCCTCGACGGCCATGCGCGCGGCGACCACCGAGCCCGGCCCGGCCAGGTCGGCATAGGTGCCCGACTGGTCGTTCATCACGCCGATCTTGATCACCCCGTCCGATATCTGTGCGTGGGCCGTACCGGCAATGGCGGCGACAGCGGCCGCAATGAGAGTGCGCTTCAATTTCATGGTATTCCCTCCGAAAAGAAAACGTCGTGGTCAGACTCCAAGGTATTCGTGCAGCTTGTCCATCTTCGCGTCGAGCTCGGCATTCGAGATCATGTCCATCACCCTGCCGTGCTCCATCACGTAATGCCGGTCCGCCACGGTGGCGGCGAAACGGAAGTTCTGCTCGACCAGCAGGATGGTAAAGCCTTCAGACTTGAGCCGCGCGATGGTGCGCCCGATCTGCTGCACGATCACCGGTGCAAGGCCCTCGGTCGGTTCGTCGAGCAGCAGCAGGCGCGCGCCGGTGCGCAGGATGCGCGCGATCGCGAGCATCTGCTGCTCGCCGCCGGAGAGTTTCGTGCCCTGGCTCGCAAGCCGTTCCTTGAGGTTGGGAAACAGCTCGTAGATCTGCGCCACCGACAGGCCTCCTTCGCGCACCTGCGGCGGAAGCATCAGGTTCTCTTCCACGTTCAGGCTGGCGAAGATCCCGCGCTCTTCCGGGCAAAGCGCGATGCCCAGACGCGCGACCTTGTTGGACGGCATCCCGACCAGCTCATTGCCTTCGAATCGGATCGAGCCTGCGCGCTGCCCCACCATGCCCATGACCGACTTGAGTGTCGTCGTCTTGCCTGCGCCGTTCCTGCCGAGCAGCGTCACGACCTCGCCCGCGCGCACCTCCAATTCCACGCCGTGCAGGATGTGCGACTCGCCATACCAGGCGTTCAGCCCCTGCAGCGTCAGCAGGGCGGTGCGCGCGTCAGGCATTGACTGTTCCCAGGTAGGCCTGGATCACGTCGGGGTTGGCGGAAACCGTCGCGTAGTCGCCTTCGGCGAGGATCTCGCCCCGCTGCAGGACGGTGATGTGATCCGACAGCGTCGAGACCACCGACAGGTTGTGCTCGACCATCAACACGGTGCGGTTCGCCGCCACCTTCCTGATCAGCGCCGAGATGCGTTCCACGTCCTCGTGCGTCATGCCCGCGGTCGGCTCATCCAGCAGCATCATCTCCGGATCCAGCGCGAGCGTCGTCGCAATCTCCAGCGCGCGCTTGCGCCCGTAGGGCAGTTCCACCGCAATGGCGCGTGCGAACTCGGTGAGGCCGACCGCCTCGATCAATTCGCCCGCGCGGCCGTCCAGCGCATCGAGCACGCGCTCGGAGCGCCAGAAGTCGAACGAGCCGCCGCGCTTCCTCTGCAGCGCAATGCGCACGTTCTCGAGCACCGTAAGGTGCGGAAACACCGCCGAGATCTGAAACGAGCGTACCAGACCCATGCGCGCGATCGCCGACGGGCTCGAGCCGGTGATCTCGCGTCCGTTGTAGTGGATCTCCCCGCGCGTCGGGATCAGGAAGTGCGTCAGCAAGTTGAAACAGGTCGTCTTGCCGGCGCCGTTCGGTCCGATCAACGCGTGGATCGTACCGCGCCTCACCCGCAGGTTAACGCCGTTTACCGCGACGAACCCCTTGAATTCCTTCGTCAGACCGCGGGTTTCGAGGATGATATCTGAAGCCATGCGGTGTTGATGCTGCGAATCCCGGGGAAGCCTTCTGGACGGGCGCGTAGTGTGCCTTGTGCGGTGCGGAAAAACAACCGCGCGTTGTACAGTGTTGCGACTGCGCGCCAGCCGCTGGCCGCTGCTACTTCCAGTTGGGTGGCCGCTTCTCGATGAAGGCGTCCATGCCTTCCCTGCCCTCCGGATGCGCAAAGCTGGAGGCGATGACGTTCGAAGCGACGTCGTAGGCGCGCGCAATGCCGAGATCCATCTGCTGGTAAAACGCACGCTTGCCGGCAGCGACCGTGGCCGGCGGCTTTTCGGCGATCTGCCGCGCCAGTTTCTCCAACTCGGCGTCGAGCTGCTCCGCCGGGACGACGCGATTCACCAGGCCCCATTCGAGCGCCTGTTGCGGGCCGATGACGTCGCCGGTCAGCAGCATCTCCATTGCGTGCTTGCGCAGCAAGTTGCGTCCAACCGCGACGCCCGGCGTGGAGCAGAAAAATCCCCATGTCACCCCTGGCGTGGTGAACTTCGCCGCTTCCGAGGCGACCGCGAGGTCGCACTGGGCGACCAGCTGGCAACCGGCCGCGGCAGCCGCGCCGTGCACACGCGCGATCACTGGCTGCGGCAGGTTGGTGATGGTCTGCATCATGCGACTGCACTTGTGGAACAGCGCCTCGATCTTCGGCTGCTCGCCGAGCGCGCGGATCTCTTTCAGGTCGTGACCAGCGCAGAAACCCTTTCCTGCGGCCGCGAGCACCACCACCCTCACGCCCGGGTCCTTCGCGATCGCGTCGAACGCGGCCTGCAGCGCATCGAGCATTTCGCCCGTCAGCAGGTTCATCTGCTGCGGGCGGTTCATGGTGAGCCTGGTCACGCCGCCGCGCTCCTCGCGCAGGAGCACGGGCTGTTCCGGTTGCGGTACGGCGCTCATGCGAACCTCCTCAGGTGTCGATCGCGAAAGCCGACTTCGCCTTCTCGCGCAGCGCGAACTTCTGGATTTTACCGGTCGAGGTCTTCGGCAGCACGCCGAACACCACGCGCTTGGGCACCTTGAAGCGCGCCATGTTGGCGCGGCAGAACTCGATGATTTCGGCTTCGGTCGTTATGGCGCCCGCTTTCAGTTCGACGAAGGCACACGGCGTCTCGCCCCACTTCGCATCGGGCTGCGCGACTACTGCCGCGGCCATCACTGCCGGGTGTCGGTAAAGAGTGTCCTCAACCTCGATCGAGGAGATGTTCTCGCCGCCCGAGATGATGATGTCCTTGGAGCGGTCCTTGATCTTGACGTATCCGTCGGGCTGCATCACCGCCAGGTCGCCGGTGTGGAACCAGCCGCCGTTGAACGCCTCCTGCGTGGCCTTCGCGTTCTTGAGATAGCCCTTCATCGTG
>JBGOTT010000043.1:0-18698 GCA_041476585.1 Gammaproteobacteria bacterium
CCCATCCCGCGACGGTGAGGTGCAGCTGCCGCCCGCGCTGCTCGAACAGCACGACGTCGAGGGCCATCGAGAGCTTCTTGAGCTGCATGGAGACCGTGGGCTGGGCGAGGTGCAGCTCTTGGGCGGCGCGCGTCACGCCGCCAAGGCGGGCGACGGCCTCGAAGACCATCAGTTGCGGGAGGAGCCCGTGGCGGAAGTAGCGGCGCAGCGTGGTGCGTGACATCTCGGTTCCTTTTCGAAAACCGAGGTCTCGCTTGCAGCCGCGCCGTGCCGCGCGGACTCTGGCGCGGCGGATCCTGCCTTCGCCGCGACGATCTCGACGCGCTGGCCGTTGGCGAGCGGCGTATCGAGCGGCACCATGCGGCCGTCCACCCTGGCGCCGCGGCAGCGATGGCCGAGATCGGAGTGCAGCGCATAGGCGAAATCGACCGGAGTCGACCCCGCCGGCAGATCGATCACCCGGCCCTGCGGCGTGACTGCATACACGGTCTCATCGGCCGCGCCCTGCCTCAGCTGCTCGATCCAGCCGGAGGAATCCGCAACATCGTCGCGCCAGGCGAGCAGCTGGCGCAGCCACGCGATGCGCTGTTCGAAAGCTGACCCGGCTTCGGCCGACGTGCCGCCCTCTTTGTAGCGCCAATGCGCCGCGACGCCGAACTCGGCGTGACGATGCATTTCACCGGTGCGGATCTGCACTTCCAGCGCGCGGCCGTCCGGGCCGGCGACGGCGGTGTGCAGCGACCGGTAGCCGTTCGGCTTGGGGCGCGAGATGTAATCGTCGAACGCGCGCGGCATCGGCGTCCACAGGTTGTGCACCACGCCGAGCGCGGCGTAACAGTCCTTCAGGGAATCCACTATCACGCGCAGCGCGCGCACGTCGTGGACTTCGGAAAAATCGAGTCCCTTCGCGCGCATCTTGGCGCGGATCGAGTAGATGTGCTTGGGCCGGCCGGCGATCTCCGCCTTCACGCCGGCGGCCTCGAGCTCGCGCCCGAGCAGCGCGATCGCATCGCGGATGAAGGCTTCGCGCTCGACGCGTTTCTCGTCGAGCTGTGCGGCGATGTCCTGGTACAGCTCGGGTTCGAGAAAACGCAGCGACAGGTCCTCCATCTCCCACTTGAGCTGCCAGACACCCAGCCGGTTCGCGAGCGGCGCGTAAATGTCGAGCGTTTCCTGCGCGTAATCGCGCCGCTCGTCGCGCGGATTCTTCGCGAACCAGCGCAGCGTCTGCGTGCGCGAGGCGAGCCGTATCAGCACCACGCGGATGTCCTCGACCATCGCGAGCACCATCTTGCGCAGCACCTCCGTCTGCCTTTCGCGTTCGGCGCGCGTTTCCGCGGCCGAGCCGCGCCCGGCGCGGATTACGACACGCAGCCGGTAGAGCTTCTCCACGCCGGCGGCGAGCCGCTCCACCTCCTCGCCGAACTGCGCGCGCAATGCCTCCTGCTTCTCGACGTACTTGGGCGCCGCGAACAGCACCCCGGCGATGCGCGTCGCCGGGTCCATGCCGATCGCCGCAAGGCTGCCTGCCAGGCCCAGCGCGTGAGGCCAGACCGGCTCGCCGGTCGAGAGCTGATGTCCGGCGTAGGCGGAATGCGCGAATTCGAGCGCGCGCTCGAGCGCCTCGCGTTCGCCCCCGGCGAGCTCGAGCGCGAGCGCGGGAAGTGCATCGCGCGGCAGGTCGCGGGGAACCAGTTGGACGGCCGAAACCATGCGCTATTCTATCTGTGGAATGACGAGCCCTTGACCAACCCCCACCTGCTCCTCGCCCTCACCGCCTTCTTCTGGGCCGGGCACTGGATCGTGGCGCGCGCCGCAATCGGCGATATGACGCCGGTGTCGATGTCGTTCTGGCGCTGGACGACCGCCGTGGCGGTGCTGTCGATCCTGTACGGTCGCGGGTTCGCGCGCGAGTGGCCGGTGGTGCGCGCGCACTGGCGGCCGATCGCTTTCTTCGCCCTCACCGGCACCGCGCTCTACAACGTGGTCGGCTACTACGGCATCCGCGCGACCACCGCCACCAATGCGGTCATGATCCAGTCGGTCACGCCGGCGCTGATCCCGCTGCTCGGGCTCGCGCTGTTTCGCGAGCGCATCGGCCCGCGCACCGCGCTCGGCGTGGCGGTGTCGTTTTGCGGCGTGCTGGCGATCATCTGCCGGCTGGACCCCGCGCGCCTCGCCACGTTGCAGATCAACCCAGGCGACTTGTTCCTGCTCGCAAACGCGCTGATGTGGTCGCTGTATACGATCTGCCTGCGCTGGAAGCCGCCGAAGCTGTCGCAGACCAGCTTTCTGCTCGCGGCAGCGATGTTCGGCATGGTGCCGATGCTGCCGCTCTATGCGCTCGAACTCGCCGCCGGCGCTCGTGCCGAGCTCGCCTGGGGGCCGGTGCTGGGCGTGCTTTACCTCGGCCTGTTCCCTTCGGTGCTGTGCTACCAGATGTGGGGCAAGGGCGTGGCGGCGCTCGGCGCGGCGCGCTCGGGCGTGTACCTGCACCTGATCCCGCTGTTCGGCACGGCGATGGCGATGCTGTTTCTCGGCGAGCGATTGCAGGCCTACCATGTAGCCGGTTTCGCGCTGATCCTGACCGGCATCACGCTCACTTCGAGGCGCAGCGCATAGGAAGCGATGGGAGCGAGTCCATGGGACTGATCCGCAACTGGCGCCGCAGGCGCGTACTGCAGGAGCACGCGGTCGATCCCGCGTTGTGGCGGCGCGTCGCGCACTCGCTGCCTTTCCTCGACGGCCTGGACGATGCGGACCAACGGCGCCTGCGCGAACTCGCGCTGCTGTTCCTCGCGGAAAAGCAGTTCGCCGGCGCGCCCGGCTTCGAGCTGACGGACGAAATGCGCCTGTCGATCGCGCTGCAGGCCTGCCTGCCGATCCTGAACCTCGGCCTCGACTGGTACGACGGCTGGGTCGGGATCGTGGTGTACCCGGGCGATTTCGGCCTCAAGCGCAGCGAGACGGACGAAGCCGGCGTGGTGCACGAATGGGACGACGAGCTGGCGGGCGAATCGATGCCCGGCGGGCCGGTGGTGCTTTCGTGGGATGCGACGCTCGCCTCGCACGACCCCGACGAAGACGACCTGATGAACATCGTGATCCACGAATTCGCGCACAAGCTCGACATGAGAAACGGCGCGGCCGACGGCCAGCCGCCGCTGCACTCGGGCATGAGCCGCGAGCGCTGGCGCGCGGTGTTCGATGCGGCCTACCGGCACTTCTGCGACGCGGTGGATCGCGGCAGGGAGACCTTCATCGATCCGTATGCGGCGGAGCATCCGTCCGAGTTTTTTGCGGTGACGAGCGAAGTGTTCTTCGAGTGGCCGCACGAACTGAAGGCGGATTACCCGGAGGTGTATGAGCAGCTCGCGCTGTTCTACCGGCAGGATCCGGCGCTGCGCCTGCCTGCATGAAAACGCTGCTGATCGTCTATCACACCGGCGGCGTGAAGACCGCGAAGATGGCCGAGGCCGTCGAGCGCGGGGCGCGCAATGCGCTCAAAGAGGCTGAAGCCGAGTCAGAAGTTCAAGTGATCGTGAAGCGCGCAGCGCAGGCCGGCCCCGAAGACGTGCTCGCTGCCGATGCACTCATCCTCGGCACGCCGGAGAATTTCGGCTACATGAGCGGAATGATGAAGGACTTCCTCGAGCGCGTGTTCTATCCGTGCGAAGGCAAGGTCGAGGGCCGTCCGTGGGCGCTGTTCGTAGGCGCGGGGCTGGACGGGAGCGGCGCGCGGAGCTCGGTTGAGCGGATCGTCACGGGATTGCGGCTGAGAAAGGCGCATGAGGTGATCATCGGGTTGAAGGAATTGACGCCTGAGGTGATTGCGCAGTGCGAAGAGCTCGGCGCGACTTTTGCTGCGGGATTGGCGATCGGAGCGCTTTGAAATGAGAGGGTTGGTTCTTCCTGAGGCGGATATGCACTGCGGCGTATTGAGCTGCGGTCGATAACACTTTGCTTCGAGGGAGGTTCTGGTCTATCGTGAAGCGCGGCATCATTGGCACGTTCCACAAAGTCAGCCGCAAGTATCTGCCACTGTACGTCAACGAGTTCGAGTTCCGGTACAACAATCGGATGAACGCGGACATTTTGGGCGCGGCGATCAAAGCCTGTTAATGAAAATGCCTTCACTTCGGGCGCAATTCTGGATCTGGATTGGGGGAGGAGTTCTGCTAATTCTCGCTCTTGCATGGAGTCGAGATTCATTTTCCCACCACCAAGACAAAATAGTTGGACCGCAAAAGGCGACATACAGTCCACCCAAGACCAATACAACAGAGATGCAATAATTCACTACGTCATTGCGGAGAAGAAGGAACATTCCGACGACAAAGGTGAGAAACCCAAAACCTCCAACGAGAAAAATTGGTTTCTATCTCTCCTGTGTGGTGAAGCCAAAATTACCGATGTTGCGCTTGTGTTCTTTACCTATTGCTTGGTGATTGTCGGATGGTTCACCATGCAGAACGTCGATGATACCGCTAAGCGAACTGAACGGGCTTACATACTCGGCGGTGGCCCTTATGGAATCCCTAGAGATTACTATCGACCGGATAAACAATGGCAGCATTGGCCAGAAGCGAAGCACTTCCATGACCCGCGAAGAATGACTATCCAGAACTACGGGAAAACGCCTGGATTCATTACCGAAGTGGAATGGGGCTTGTGTCCTCCAGAAAGTTTTCCCAAGGTAATCTCTGTCAGTCAGGCTCTTGATGACCCCACGTTTCACAGACATTTCGTCAGAACTGTTGAGTACCCTATGGAAGTCTTTCAGCCAAACACCGCCTGGCTTCCGTATCGGCATGTTGAGTTCGATCGGAAGGAGAATGTTGGAAAGATTTTGTTTGGCCGTATTCGATACAAAGACGTCTTTCACAAAGAGCACTACTCCACGTTCAAATTGTTGCTTGACGAACGGTTCTCCCAAGCATTGGACAATGCCTATGCCGAGGATTGGAGCTAGCGCTAGCAGGATTGCCAGCGCCGCCCATGAAACGAACCCGGCCTGCCGCTTGCGCATCGATGCAATTCTCAGGTTAACGCAAATCTAACTTCAGGTGGTGCGGACGGGCCGCCGGCGCCGGTTCATCATTGAAAATCTCGCTGTCCCGCCGCACACCAAAACGTTGGGCGTCATGATAATGGACGAGACATGCCTAAGCCGTTGAAGTATGCAGCTGTCTTCGTGCCTCTGTTATTAATGACAGCGTGCGGCTTCGTTGGCACCGAGCCAATTTCTGCTTTGGATCCGCCCGGGTTCTTCTTGGGCGTCTGGCATGGCCTACTCGCACCATGGACCTTGATTGTGCGTCTGTTCCTGGACATTAAGATGTACGCCGTTCCGAATACAGGTTGGTTTTACGATCTCGGGTTCTTGATTGGAGTCCTTCTTTCAATTCCGGTTGGATTGTGGGCAACCATCATCGCCCTTATCGTTCATATTTTTTAGGGTTCTGCCGGTGCCGCCCAACCCCTATGAGGCGCCCGCCCATCAAGACGTGAAGAGGGGCCTGCACAATGGATAAACTAAACCGCTTCACCGCGGTGGACTGAGCCTCGCCCTCCGGGTAGTGGTATGATATATTGTCATACTACGGAGCCGCGACATGAGTAGTGTAAAAGTTGCAATCACCATCGACCGCGAAACCCTGATCCGTGTCGATGCATTGGTTGCAAAGAATGTTTTCCCAAATCGCAGCCGCGCAATTCAGGCAGCAGTGAGCGAAAAGCTTGCGCGCATGGAGCGTGGCCGCCTTGCGTCGGAATGCGCCAAGCTCGACCCGAAGTTCGAGAAGGCTCTCGCTGAGGAAGGCGTGGGCCGGGAACTCGAGTCGTGGCCCGAATACTGAGGGGCGAAATTCGCTGGGCCGACCTCAATCCGATACGCGGCCGCGAACAGGCCGGCTTGCGTCCGGTCCTGGTCCTCAGCCACGATGTGTTCAATGAGCGCTCGGGGACGGTCATCGCGGTTGCGCTGACCAGCCAGCCTCAGCGCGCCGGTTTTCCTCTTACGCATGAACTCAAGTCTCCGAAGCTACCCAAGCGTTCGTGGGTCAAGATCAGCCAGATTCGGACTCTTTCCGTAGAGCGCATTGGCGCAAGACTGGGTCGCTCTACGCCGGAAGACCTTGCGCATGTCGTCGAGGGTCTCAATGAAATCATCGGACTCTGACCAATCGTTCCGGGTGATCTTGTTCGATCTCGGAGGGGTTCTCATCGAGAACGCCGGGCGGGAGGGGTTGATGGCGCTGCTGCCGTATGAACTCGACCGAAGCCTGCTGCTGGAACGCTGGCTCGCGTCTCCTGCAGTAAAGCGTTTCGAAAGTGGCCTGATCCCGCCGCATACGTTCGCGGCAGAGTTCATCATGGAGTGGCGGTTGGAGATCGGGCCTGCGGAGTTCATCGACGCGTTTGCAACGTGGCCCCAAGGCTTCTTCGATGGCGCAAAGACGCTGGTTCAAGCTCTTCGCATGCAGCATCACGTCGCATGCCTGAGCAACACCAACTCCGTGCATTGGGCGCGATTTCCGGATTTGCCCGGATTGTTCGACTCCGTTTTTGCGTCTCACCTGACCGGACTGATCAAACCGGATCGCGAGGCCTATGAACACATCCTTCGCCAGCTCAATGTGCCCGCCGATGCGGTCTACTTCTTTGACGATCTGTTGCCAAACATAGACGCGGCGCGCGCCGTAGGCATCAACGCCTTCCATGTGAGAGCTTTTTCGGAAATCGAGCTGACTTTGCGCGCCGAGGGTCTGTACACATGAGCGTCGATCGCGATTCCCGGCCAGCTCCGTCGCTACTTCATGAGCACACCAGCCCGCTCGGCGGCTGCACGCAGCGGGCCATCCTTCGAAGCGAGCCGGACGCCGAGCCGCAGCGCAAGCTCGAGGTAGCCGGCGTCGTACGCCGACAGGCCGAACTCGCGCGCAAGCTCCAGCAGCCGGATTGTGGCAGGCGCAGCGGAGTAAACCGCAAGGGGCAGTGGCGCAAGCCGCTCGACGATGCCCGCCACCTGTACCCTGGTGAGCTTCTTGCGCCGCTCGAGCACGGCGAGGATGTTCGCGAACTCGAACGGCCACAGGCACGGCACCCGCACCGGTTCGTCGGAAAGCCGCGCCAGGAGCCGATCCGTATAGGCATTTGCCTGGCTCGGCAGGAACCAGGCCGCAGTCACACTCGCGTCGGCGACGAACGCCATCAGCGCCGTCCTTCGGAAATAATAGCCCGCAGGCTGATGCGCCCGGTCTTGAGCGTCTTGCGGTAGCGGCGGACCTCGGCAATCGCCGCCTTAATATCCTTGGGACCGGACGCGCTCTCGCCCACAATGCGCGCCACCGGCCGCCCATGGCGCGTGATCACCACTTCCTTCCCGGCAAGCGCCTGGTCGATCAGCTCCGAGAGCTTCGCCTTGGCCTCGAAAACTCCTACGATTGACATGTACCCTCCAAATTCTGGTTATCCAGAAATAACATTGTAGCGCGCGGCGGGATTTCTGGCGTCGCGCTAATTTCAATGGACTCGCCGCGCGCGCCCCTGCCCGGTGGAGGTGACGCGCGCTACTATGCGGAAACTGCCACCCAAGCCCGTTCTCCATTGAGCGTCGATCCCAGCCCCCTCCCACCTCCGCAGAGCGCCTACGTCGCGCTCGAAAACGGCTGCTACGCCTCGAGCGGCCTGACCCGCGGCCCTTGGCATCCGGACCACCAGCATGCCGGCCCGCCGATTGCGCTGGTCGCACGCTCAATCGAGCGCGCCGCAGCCGCGATCGAGCTCACGCACATCGCGCGGCTGACCGCCAACCTGCTGCGCCCGATCCCGATCGCCGAGCTCGCGATCGAGGTCCAGACCGAATACGCCGGGCGCAACGTCGCGCATTTTTCCGCGCAGCTGAATGCCGGTGGCAAGGAGATGGCCCGCTTTACCGCGGTCGCGCAGCGCGAAGCCGAGCTGAACATTCCGGCTCATCTGCCGGGACACCCGCTGCCGCAGGCACCGCGCTCGGTCGATGAGTCGCCCGCGGCCAGGTTTCCCTTCTCGTCCACCGTGATCGGCTATCAGGACCTGATGGAGAACCGGATTGCGCAAGGCGTCTTCTTCCGGGGCCCGTCTGCCGTCTGGTTCCGCATGCGCTACCCGCTTGTCGCCGGCGAGGAACCGAGCGCAATGCAGCGCGTCGCGGTCGCTGCGGACTCCGGCAACGGCATCAGCGCCGTGCTTGACTTCCGCCGCTACACCTTCGTCAACTCGGACCTCACCATCAACCTGCTGCGCAAGGCACAGGGTGAATGGATCTGCATTGATGCGCGTACGCTGTTGGGGCCCGACGGAGGCGGCCTGGCCGAGGCGCGCATCTTCGATTCGATCGGGCTGGTCGGCCGATCGACGCAAAGCCTTTCGATTCGTCTGCGCGAATGAAGGCTCGCTCTAGCGCTTCGGCGCCAGCCCGAGATGCGCGAAACTCTCGACGTTGGGTGGCCGTCTGGTACCCGGCGCGAGCCTGCCATCGTCCTTCGCCACGCCCGCGTGCATCGACACCGGCACCACCCCGGCCCAGATCGGAAGCTGATAATCCTCTTCGTCGTCGATCACGCCGGCGGCGCGGATCTTGGCCGAGGCTTCCTCGATCTGCATGCCCAGTACCGTGGTCGCTTTGAGCTCCTGCTTGTTCACCGGCCGCAGCCCCTTCCAGCGCCCGGGCACCATGCGCTCGACGAAGGCCTCCATCTTGGCGAGCTTTTCGGGCGGATTCTCGACCTTGTGCGCTTTGCCGAACAGCATCGCCGAGCGGTAATCGATCGAGTGGTGGAATCCGGAGCGAGCGAGCACGAGGCCGTCCACGTGCGTCACCGCGAGGCAGCAGTCCATGCCTTTTTCGAGGTGGCGCAGCATGCGCGAAGCCGATGAACCGTGCCAGTACACCGAGTCGCCCTCGCGCCAGTAGCAGGTCGGCGTGACGTAGGGCTGGCCGCCGATCGCGTAGCCGACGTGGCAAAGGAAGCCCGAGTCGAGAATCGCGTACAGGGTGTCCTTGTCGTAGTGGCCGCGCTTGTACAGGCGCTTGAGCTTCGATCGGGCGGTCGGGGTGAAGGATTTCACTCGGAGATGCTCCCTTTGGAAGACGTCATGTTAGCAGCCGCGGCCAGGCGCACCGGCCGCGCGATCCACACCAGCGCGGCGAGCACGATGAACAGCACGCCCGCCATCCAGAACAGGTCGTTGGTGCTCAGCATGCGCGCCTCGGCTTCGACCATCTGGTCCAACTGCGCGATCGCCTGCTCCGGCGTGAAGCCGGCGCCCTGCAGCGCGGCGAGCGCGGCGTCGGTCGCGGGGTCGTAGGAGGTCAGATTTTCGGCGAGGTGCGCGCGGTGCAGTTTGGTGCGGTCGTCCCACAGCGTGATCGCGACCGACGCACCGAACGCGCCCGCGCTGTAGCGCGCGAAGTTGTTGAGTCCGGTGGCCGCGGGGACGCGTTCGGCCGGCAGCCCCGCGAGCGCGAGCGCGGTGAGCGGCAGGAAGAACATCACGTTCGCCGCGCCCTGGATGAACATCGGCAGCGCGATGGTCCACGCGTCGGCATGCAGATCGAACCGGGCGCGCATGAAAGACACCACCGCGAAAATCAGGAAACCCGCGCAGGCGATCATGCGCTGGTCGGTCCTCGGGATGCTGTACCCGATCAGCGGCGCGAGCAGCATCGCCAGCAACCCAAAGGGCGCCATCATCAGCCCCGCCCAGGTCTGCGAGTAGCCCATCACCGTCTGCAGCCACAGCGGCAGAATCACCAGCGAGGCGAAAAACACCGCGTAGCCGACCGACAGCGTCAGCGTCCCGCTCCAGAAATTGCGCACGCCGAACAGCGACAGGTCGACGATCGGGTGCGGATTGTCGAGCAGCTCCCAGGCAAGGAACAACGCGAACCCGAACCCTGCGACGCACGCGAGCGCGACGATCTCGCCGGAGCTGAACCAGTCGAGCTCCTTGCCCTTGTCGAGCATGATCTGCAGCGCACCCACCCACAGCACCAGCAGCACCAGCCCGAGCACATCGATCGGCACCTTGCGGGTGGCCGATTCGCGCCGGCCGTAGACCTGCCAGATGATCGCCGCCGCGAGCAGCCCGACCGGGATGTTGATGTAGAAGATCCACGGCCAGGTCGCCTCTTCGGTGATCCAGCCCCCGATCAGCGGTCCGCTGATCGGCGCGATCAGCGCGGTCATCGACCATAGTGCGAGCGCGAAGCCGGACCTCTCGCGCGTGAACGTGGTGAGCAGCAGCGTCTGCGACAGCGGAACCATCGGCCCCGCCACCAGCCCCTGCAGCACTCGGCACGCGATCAGCGCTTCGATCCCCGGCGCGATCGCGCACAGCCAGGAGGCGGCGGTGAACAGCAGGATCGAGGCGACCATCAGCCGCACCGGGCCGAAGCGCGTGGTGAGCCAGCCGGTCAGCGGCAGCGCGATCGCGTTCGCGACCGTGAACGACGTGATGATCCATGTGCCCTGTGTCGGGCTCACGCCGAGATCGCCCGCGATGGTCGGGATCGCGACGTTGGCGATGGTCACGTCGAGCACGGTCATGAACGTCGCGCCGGCAAGCGCGATCGCGCCGAGCATGCGCTCCGCGCCGGCGAGTTCCGCCGGTGCGGGGGCTGCCGCAGCGGCCCGCTCGGGTACTGCGCTCATTTGCCCCGGGTTGCCGCGCCGAGGTTGGCGGCCACGATCGCGCGCACGCGGGCGTCGGCCTCGAGCGACTTCGCCTCCGGCGCGCCAATCGAGTAGGCCGCGCTCGAACGCGGCGCGGCGGCGAGCTGCGCTCCGCTGGTGTCACGCACCTCCACCTCCGCGCGCATCGAAAGGCCGATGCGCAGCGGGTGCTCCTCCAGTTGTCTCTGCTCGAGCAGGATGCGCACCGGCAGGCGCTGCACCACCTTGATCCAGTTGCCGGTCGCGTTCTGCGGCGGCAGCAGCGCGAAGGCTCCCCCGGTTCCCGCCGCCAGCCCCGCCACGCGGCCGCGGAACTCGACGCGATCGCCGTACATGTCGGCAACCATGCGCACCGGCTGTCCGATGCGCATCTCGCGAAGCTGGCTTTCCTTGAAGTTCGCGTCCACCCAGAGCTGGTCGAGCGGCACGATCGCCATCAGCGCCGCGCCGGGCGCGACGCGCTGGCCGATCTGCACCGAGCGCTTGGCGACGTAGCCGTCGACCGGCGCTGCGATCTGTGCGCGCGTCAACGCGAGAAACGCTTCCCGTAGGCGCGCTGCGGCGCGCTGCACGTTCGGATGCGCCTCGACGGTGGTGCGGTCGGTGAGCGTGCGGTTCGAGGCGAGCTTTTCGCGCGCCTCCTCGAGCGCGGCCTGCGCGGTCGCCACCGCGGCGCGCGCGTTGTCGAGCGTTTCCTTTGAGATCATGCCTTTCGCCGCGAGCTGCACGCGGCGCGCATGGTCTCCCTCCGCCCGGACCAACTCCGACTGACGCACCGCGACGCCGGCCTCGAGCGTGTTGTTGTTGGCATACAGCGTGCGCGATTCGCGCACGGCTTGCGCGAGCTGCGCCTCGGCCTGCTCGAGCGCCACCTGCGCGTCGGCCGTATCGAGCCGCACCAGCGGCTGGCCGGCCTTCACGCGGTCAGTGTCGTCGGCGGCAATCGACACCACGGTGCCCGCGACCTGCGGGGTCACCTGCACCAGGTTGCCGGCGACGTAGGCGTTGTCGGTGGTCTCGAAATTGCGCCCTACCAGATGCCACCACGCAGCCCACCCCGCGCCGCCCGCGGCGAAGGCGAACACCAGCAGCACGAGCACGATGCGGCGCCGTCTGAGTCCCGCCATCGCGTCAGTCCCGGTTCGCCAGCATGCGCGCGAGATAGCCTTTGAGGCGATCGAGCTCGGCGCGCGTGAAGCCGCGCAGGTGGCGGTTGAGCACCTTGACCGCGACTGCGGGCAGGCGAGCGGCGAGCCGGCGGCCCGCCGCGGTCAGCTCGAGCGTCGCCGCGCGCCGGTCGTTGGCGTGCGGCACGCGCCGCAGCAGACCTTTCTTCACCAGCCGGTCGATCATGCGCGCGAGCGAGCCGGTGTCGTAGTTGTGCTCGCGCGCCAGGTCCGCCGCGCGCTCGGCGCGGCCGTGCGCGATGTAGATCAGGACCGCGCCTTGCGCCGAGGATATGCCCCACGAGGCGACCTCGCGGTCGACCGACGCGAACAGCGACGCGCGCAGGCGCGTGATCATGTAGCCCACGCTGTCCTGCACGCGGTAGTCCTCCGCGCGGTAAAGGTCGCCTTTGCTTGCCGCCATGCCAAACCCGGAAGAATTGCTGCCTGAGCAGCAACTTGCCTGCCTGGGCAGGCAATGTCAAGCGCGGGCCGTCAGGACCCCTTTCAGTTCGTCGCGGCTGGCGCGCAGCAGCTTTTCGGTCGCGGCCCAGTCCATGCAGGCGTCGGTGATCGAAACGCCGTAGCGCATCTGCGCGCGCGCAGCCAGCGGCTGGCTGCCCCACTCGAGGTTCGATTCGAGCATCATGCCGGCGATCGAGCGGTTGCCGCCGATTACCTGCCGCACGCAGTCGGCGAACACCAGCGGCTGGCGCGCCGGGTCCTTGCCCGAATTGCCGTGGCTGCAGTCGATCATGATGTTCTGCGCGAGACCCGCCTTGGCCAGCTCTTCGCCGGCGAGGGCCACCGCGACCGAGTCGTAGTTCGGCGCCTTGCCGCCGCGCAGCACCATGTGCGCGTAGCGGTTGCCGCGCGTGTAGGTCACCGCGCAGCGCCCGGCCTCGTCGATGCCGAGGAACGCGTGCGGCTGCGATACCGCAAGCAACGCATGGATCGCGATCGCGCGGTTGCCGTCGGTGCCGTTCTTGATGCCGACCGGCATCGACAGGCCGCTCGCCATCTCGCGGTGGGTCTGCGATTCGGTGGTGCGCGCGCCGATCGCGCTCCAGGACACCAGGTCCGACAGGTACTGCGGCGTGATCGGATCGAGCGCCTCGGTCCCGCACGGCAGCCCGAGTTCGTTCAGGTCGAGCAACAGCTTCCTCGCGATGCGCAGGCCCTTCTCGATCTGGAACGTGTCGTCGAGGTCAGGGTCGTTGATCAGGCCCTTCCAGCCGACCGTGGTGCGCGGCTTTTCGAAATACACGCGCATCGCCAGCAGGAACGTATCGTCGACTTCGCGCGCAAGCGCGGCGAGCCGTCCGGCGTAGTCGAGCGCCGCCGCCGGGTCGTGGATCGAGCACGGTCCGACGACCACCAGCAGGCGCCGGTCCTCGCGATCGAGGATGCGCTGGATCGCGGCGCGGCCTTCGAGCACGGTGCGCGCGGCGCGCTCGTTCATCGGCAACTCCTTGCGCAACTCCTCGGGCGCGATCAGGCGCTCCTGGCTGGTGACGTTGAGGTCTTTGATGCGGGCGCGGGGCGGGCGGAGCATGGTGTCACCTGATTCTTGTCAACATCCCGGATGCTACACCGCTTGTGCGAATGCATGACAACTCGTCATGCCCGCCAGCGCGGCGAGCGGCGCTCCTCAGCCGAGCAGGAAATCGCATACCAGCTTGATCTGGTCGTCGTGCATCAGCGTCGGCGCGTGTCCGACGCCTGCGATCTCGAGCACTTTCGCCCTCGGCCCGCGCACGGCCATCTGCGCCGCGGTTTCCTTTGCAAGCAGGTCCGAATTCTCCCCGCGCAACAACAGCGTCGGGCAGCGCACCGCGTCCCACGTCGGCCACAACTCGAGGTCTTTATCGGGCATGTTTTTTTTGAACGGCTCCGCAAGACGCGGGTCGTAATGCATGCGCAGCCCGCCGTCGGCCTGCTTGCGCACCACGACCTGGGTGAGAAAGCGCCATTCCGCGTCGCTGTGCGCTCCGAACGTCGCGCTCACCGCGCGCACGTATTGCTCGGCGGCCTCGATCGATGCGAACTGCGGCGCCATTCCGACGTAGGCCGCGATGCGCTCGAGCGAGACCTTGCTGATCACCGGGCCGGCGTCGTTGATGACGAACTTGCGCACCGGCGTGTCGCGCTGTGCCGCGTACGCCATGCCGATCAGGCCGCCCATCGAGGTGCCGACCCAGTGAATTTCGGCTGTATCGAGGCGCGCCACCAGCGTCACCATGTCCGAGAGATACTGCGGGATCTGGTAGAGCATCGGATCGGCGAGCCAGTCCGAGTCGCCCCGCCCGGCCGTATCCGGGCAGATCACGCGGTAGTGGCCGGCGAGCGCTTCGGCGAGGTTGTCGAAGTCGCGCGCGCAGCGCGTCAGGCCATGCGCGCACACCAGCACGCGGGGATTGTTCGCATCGCCCCATTCGAGGTAGGAGATGCGGTGCAGTCCCGCGCTCGAGGCGCATTGCACGCTGCGCCTGCGCGATTCGTATTTCATTTCTTCTCCAGCCATGCCGCGTGCACCGCCTCGCGCATGCTCGCGCCCTGCGGCGAAAGGTTGCCGTAGCGGTTGCCCGGCAGCGCGTTGCGCAACTGCGCCACGCGCGCCGCCCGCATTCCTCCAACCTACGCTTCGTACTTGAACGACAGCGCCAGACGCGTGCGAAAGGCGGCGACCTTGCCGTTATCCACCTTCACATCCATCTTCACCACTTCGGCGATGCGCAGGTCGCGCAGCGATTTCGAAGCGATGTTCACTGCATTGCGCGCGGCGTCTTCCCAAGAAGTCTTGCTGATCCCGACTACGTCGACGACCCGGTAAACAGCATCACCGTCTTTCTTTCCCATGACATCCTCCACTGGTTGGATGCGGCGAAGCGGCCGCCGGAGGATTATAGGCCCGCTTCATGGGCCGGTTCATGGAGGGCCTCATATCAGCGCGCCGGATACCAGTAGCGGGGGCGCGCAGCGCGGGCGGTTTCGGCCTGGACGCCGCCTTCGGCGAACCGCAGCGTGACCGCGCCGTCCAGATCGGTGCGCAGCACCTGCACACCCAACGCCGTGTAACGTGCCAGGACCTCGGCGCGCGGATGGCCGAAGCGGTTGCGGTAGCCGGCGGTCACGACCGCATGGCGCGGCGCGACGGCAGCGAGGAAATCCGGCGTCGAGGAGGTGACGCTGCCATGGTGAGGCACGAGCAGCGCCTGCGCCGCGAGCGACGCGGGCATTGGCGCGGGCGCCGCGAGCAGCTCGCTTTCCGCGGCGCGTTCTATGTCGCCGGTCAGCAGCATCGCTCCATGCGCCGTAGCGACGCGCAGTACGCACGAAAGATTGTTGCTGCGCACCCGAGCGCCGGCTTCGAGCGATGCCGGATGCAGCAGCTCGAAGCGCACGCCGTCCCAGTCCCAGGCGGTGCCGCGCAGGCAGGCGCCGGACTCGCCGACTTGCGCGTGCAGCGGATGCCTGCGCGCGAGCGAACTGAGCATGCGTCCGGTATCGACATTCGCGAGCACCGAGGCGGCGCCTCCGGTGTGGTCGCTGTCGAGGTGGGTGAGGACCAGCACATCGAGCGCATCCACGCCGGTGGCGCGCAGGTACGGCACCACCACGCGTTCGCCGCCATCGGCCTCGGGACCGTACAGCGGACCGGCGTCGTAGAGCAGCGCATGCTGCGCGGTGCGCACCAGCACCGCCAGCCCCTGCCCCACATCGAGCGTGGTAATCCACGCCTCGCCCGGCGCGGGGCGCGGCGGCGCGACCAGAAACACCGGTGCAAGCAGCAGCGCTCCGGCCCAGCGCGACGGCACGCCGCGCGGCGCGAGCAGCCACGCGACGCCCGCGAGCGCTGCGAGGACCGCCCAAAGCGGCGGCATATGCTGCTGCCAGAGCGCCAGCGGCAACGCCGCGCACCATTCAAGAAACACCAGCATCCACAGCGTCAGCCACTCGGCGGCGAATAACAGCGCGTCCACCGGAACCAGCGCCGCGACCAGTGCGAGCGGCGTGATCACCGCACTCACGAGCGGAATCGCCACTGCATTGGCAAGCGGCCCCACCAGCGACACCTGGCCGAACAACAGCAGCGCCGCCGGCGCGAGGCCGAGCGTGATCGCCCACTGGATGCGCGCCCACTGAACCGCCTTTCCCGGCGCTTCGGTCCAGCCGAGCGAGACGTAGAAGATCAGCGCCACCGCGCCGAAGGAAAGCCAGAAACCCGCTGAGAGCACCGCCCACGGATCGGCGAGCAGGACTGCGGCGAGCGCAATCGCGAGCACGCGGCCTCCCGAGGCGATTCTCCCGGTCCAGAGCGCCGCGGCCACCACCGCGACCATGTAACAGGTGCGCTGCGCGGGGACCGCGAACCCGGAGAGCAGTGAATAACCGAGCGCGGCCGCCACCGCCGCCAGCGCCGCGGCCTTGCGCGCGGGCAGTGCGAGCGCGAGGCGCGGCACGCGCCGCCAGCCGAACGCCACCAGCGCCGCGCACAACCCCGAGATCAGCGTCACGTGCAACCCGGAAATGCTCATCAGGTGCGTGACCCCGGTCTGTCTGAACAGGCGCCACTCCTCGTTACTGATCGAGCGCTCCTCGCCCACCGCGAGCGCAACCAGGATGCCGCTCGCGGGCGTGACGCCCAGCACCGCGACGAACCGGTCGCGCACCGCCTCACGGATCTGCTCGATGCGGTCCATCGGGCTGTTGCGCGCACCGAGCCTGCGCGCAGCGCCGCGCACGTAGCCGGTCGCGCCCAAACCGCGCTCGAGCAGCCAGGCTTCGTAATCGAAGCCGAACGGATTCGCGTTTCCGTGCGGACGGCGCAGCCGAACGCGAAACGACCAGCGCTCCCCCGGATGCACCCGCAGCGACTCGTCGAGTACGCCGGGTGTGTCGTCCACGCCCTGCACCAGCGGCGTGCGGTACCAGGCGAGGAGCAGTTTCGATGGCAGACGCGCGCCGCTCGCTTCGGACTCGATCTCGAACTCGAAGCGCAGGCTGCGCTCACCGACCGCGGGCAGGCTGGAGACCACGCCGAGCACTTCGAGGTCGCGGCCCTCGAGCGAAGCGTCCAGTCGTTCGGCAATGCGCAGATGCGCGAACCCCGCGGCCCACAGGAACCCGAGCGCGAACGAAGCCGCAAGCGCGCCGATCCGCCATTCGCGGCGCAGGCACAGGAACGCCGCAATCGCGGCGGGCAGCATCGCGAGCAGCCAGCCCGGCGCAGGCAGCGCCGCCTGAAACTGCAGCAACAGTACGCCGGCGGCGAAGGCGAGAATGGCGAGGCTCATCGTACAATCAGCAACGTGCGGCGCGATGCCGCGATGACGCCATGCCCCGCAAATTCTTCCGCAAGTACCTGCCGTCGAGCAAATCGATCCGCGACCACAAGCACCTTGGCCGGTTCGGCGACTGGCTCCATCACCCGAACTTGTGGCACCTGAACCGGCGATCGGTCGCGGGCGGCTTCGCGATCGGCCTGTTTGCCGGACTCATTCCCGGACCGCTGCAGATGCTCGGCGCGGCGCTGCTCGCGATCCCGCTGCGCATGAACCTTCCGGTGGCGCTGCTCACCACGCTCTACACCAACCCGTTCACCATCGTGCCGCTGTACGTCGTGGCCTACGAGTACGGACGGCTGCTGACCGGGGTCCGGAACCGCGCAGCGGAAATCCGCCCGTTCGAGCCCGAGTTCGATTGGTCGAACCTGTGGGGTTCGCTGGTTTCGCTTGCGGACTGGATGCTCTCGCTCGGCAAGCCGCTGGCGATCGGGCTGGTGGCGCTCGCACTCACGCTTGCCGCGGCCGGCTGGATCGCAGCGCAACTCGGCTGGCGCGCCTACGTCGTCCTCAAGTGGCGCGCGCGGCGCAGGCGGCGCGCGCGGCGGTGATAGAGTTCGCGGTTGCGCGCATGCACACGCCTCTCCTCCTCGTCCGCTTCTACCACGCTTTCAAGCTGCCGGTATTGCTGGGACTGGTGATCGCGGCTGCGGGAACCTTCGGCTACTGGATCGTCAGCGACTACAGGGCCTCGCTGCTCAACTGCCTGTACATGACCTTCATCACCGTGGCCACCATCGGCTACGGTGAAATCATCGACCTCTCCGCGAGCCCGAACGGGCGGATTTTCACGATGGTGATCGCCGCGCTCGGAATCGCCAATGTCGCCTACACCACCTCGAAGCTCACCGCTTTCATCCTTGAATCCGAAATCAACGAAGTCCTGAGGAGGCGCAGAATGCAGGAGCGCATCGATGCATTGTCGGGCCATTACATTGTCTGCGGCATCGGCCGCGTCGGCAGCAACGTGGCGCACGAGCTGGCCGTCACCGGCCGCACGTTCGTGGCACTCGACGAGTCCGCCGAGGCGGTCGAGCTGTTCCACGAGAAATACCCCGATGCATTCGCGCTGCACGGCGACGCGCAGGACGACGAGCTGCTCAAGCGCTCGGGCGTGGCGCGCGCCGCCGGCGTGTTCGCGGTGACCGGCGACGACGGCGGCAATGTGCTGATCACGCTTTCGGCCAAGCAGCTCGGCCCGCAGGCGCGGCTGGTGGCGCGCTGCCACGAGGTGCGCAACATCGACAAGCTCAAGCGCGTCGGCGCGGACGCGATCGTCTCGCCCGATTTCACCGGCGGCATGCGCATCGCGTCGAGCATGATCCGCCCGGCGGTGGTGAGCTTTCTCGACGAAATGCTGCGCACCGACGAGAAGCTGCGCGTCGAGGAGGTGCGCATCCCCGAGGGTTTCGCGCCGCGCGGGCTGCTGCAGGTCGCGCCGCCCTCGCGCGACTACATCGTGCTCGCCG
>JBGOTT010000044.1:0-18442 GCA_041476585.1 Gammaproteobacteria bacterium
AAGATCGATCGTGATCTCGCGGCCGAACAGAAGGCGGCCCTCTCAGCCAATTGGGTGCTCGCGGATCTTGAGCGCCTCGTGCGCGCGCACGCTGAGTTCTTCGGGAATAATCTCGATGTTCGCGCTCTGGTTAACGGCGCGGCGGTGAACGAAAACGCCATCGCATTGGTGCGCAAATGACGGTTCCGAATCAATCTTGCGCGGCGCCGCCCATCAGGCGCGTCGTGGCCGCCCGCCGCCGGCTCGCTCGAGCGAACGGCGACGAAATGGTCGGCCGCGCTGTGGTCTGTCTGGTGTTGGCGCTCGATGAGCGTGCTCTGTGGCGTGCCGTGAAGGCGCTCGGCCTGGGCACTCCGTTCAAGCGCGACGGACACCTGATGTGGAGAACGGCGCGAGTTCTGCGGGCGCTCGGGCATCCTGGTGCGGGATGCACAACTTGACTGCGACGCTGAACGATCCATTTTGCCCTTGGCTGGCGCCGCGGCTTCAGGGCTGCGAATCCTTCGACTGGGGTTCCGATATCGCGCTCGAGGAGAGCGCGGCGGAGACCGTGCGCCGCGCTGAAGCGATCAGTCTCGAAAGGCTGCGAGGAGCCCCTTGTTCCCTCATCGGCGACCTGGTCGACGTGCACGCGCGCTTTGCGCACGGTCTCGATACGGTGGAACGGTCATCGCTGTACCTAATCGGGCCCGGGCTTGAATTTCTTGGATTCCGAACACACGCCGTCGGCTCGGTGTCGAAAATATTCGTCCAGTGCTACACCATTGCGAATTACGTTGTCGAGCTGGGGGCTACCGGAATCATTCTGGCGCACTCTCATCCCGCCGGAATCGCAATGTGCAGTGTGGCGGACCGCAAGTGGGCTGTCTCAGTCTCCGAGTGGATACGATTTCTTGGATGTACATTGCTCGACTCGGTCATCGTCGCCGGGCACGATGTTTGTTCGATGTTAGCCATTCACGAGCCCCCGGAAGCTTTCCAAATCGAGCCGCGCGAGGCAGTGGATATCGATACGTGCGACGACGTAGGGGCTCTCGCGATGAGCGATGAGGACCGCGCAACGTGCAACCTTGCCGGCGCGATCATCGCAGCGCGTCAGTGCGCCGATGGTCCACCTTCACCCGAGCACATGGCGCGCATCGTCGCCTGGTGGATGGGTTCGCGCATCTCGAATGCGATCGGCGTAATTGCGCTGGATATCCTCGGCTGCCCGGTTCGCTGCGAAATCGTCGGCGGCCGAGATCTGGACAATGCCGCGATCGTCAAGTTGACGAGGTTAGCGATTCGGGCACGCGCCGACGCACTGACCCTTGTTTTTCATCGGCCGCGAACGGCGATTGACCGCGCGAAGCTCACGGAGCTCGCGGGGTTTCTGAGCAATAACCTGGCCTGCTTTGACATCGGCCTCGCGGCGGTCTTCAGGAGCGGCGTCGTATCCGACAGATTTGATCCGGATGAATGGGCGGCGCCAGCTGAGACTCGAATCGCAATCGCCGCTAGCGACGATAACCCAGTAAAGTAAGGAGCCCCGAATGCCCGTCAACGTCACCGAACAGCAGATCGTCCTCACCGCGATCGACCGCGTGAGCGCGGTGTTTGCGGGCGTCGAGCGCTCGATCGGAAGCGTGACGAGCGAGTTCGGCAAGCTCGCAGCGATCGGCGGCGCCGCCGGCGCGATCGGCGGCTTTGTCGGCCTGATCAAAAACGCGATCGACCTTGGCGACGCGACGCTCAAGATGAGCGAGAAGCTCGGCATGTCGGTCGAGCAGGTCAGCAAACTGCAGTTCGCGTTCCACCTCGCGAATGTAGACGCCGACAAGTTCAAGGCCGGCATGAAGGGCTTCGAAGTGTCGCTCATCGCGGCGAACGACACCACGACCAAGTCCTCGAGATTGTTCCGCGCGCTCGGCGTGGACATCGCCGCCGGACCGGCGGAAGCGTTCCGCCAGTTCGCGGAGGCATTCTCAAAACTGCCCGAGGGCCAGCTGCGGGCCGCGGTGGCGACCGAGATCCTGAAAAAAGCGGGACTCGATATGATCCCCGGCCTGGTGGGCGGGGCGAAGGCGCTGGACGACGCCGGCGTCGCGGCGCAGAAGCTCGGCATCGTGATGTCGACGGACTTCGCGAAGCAGGCCGACGAGTTCAACCAAAAACTCAAACAGCTTGAAACCGGCAGTACGCGGCTCGGAATCGCGCTCGCGAACCCTCTACTGTCGCCACTGATTGCACTCGCCGACCGTATGGGCCAAGCGTCGCAGAAGGGGAACATCTGGGCGCAAGCGTTCCAGGAGATTAACAATAACGTCGCGGTGTTGATCACGAGCCTGCACGAGTTGCTCGGCATCAAGCTCAACCCGCAGCTCGAGGCGGCTTTCGAGCACGGATTCCAAATACCGAAAGATCCCACCAGCGGCAAGATCAAGGGGAGTCAGACCTGCCGTGTCGATCCTTAATGTTTGGGTGACGCCCGAGGCCGTGACGGTATTTGTTGACACGGCGACGACGCCCAACGGCATCGCCCTCGCTCACGCGAGCAAGCTCATTCCTCTCGTTCACAGCAACATCGTATTGGCTGGGCAAGGCCATCTTCTCTTCCTTTACTCGGTGTTCACGCATATGCAGTTTCTGCACGCTGCGGATTTCGATGAGCTGCTGCATGCACTGCCCGAACTGCTCAAATTAGTGTTTGAGAAGCACCGAGAATTTTGGTTGAGCCGCTGGCCGGACGATCACCTGTCCCTTGTGACGCAGTCTGTGGTGGTGGCCGGATGGTCGCCAACGACTCGCGGCATGCGTGCCTGGGTGTTTCTGCAGACCGATGACGGGGGTTTCATCGGCGAAGAAATTGCGCGCTGCTACTATGCACCTGCAGATGCGGCAATCCAGCCCCCGCGGCATCCAAGCAACCGCGCCGAGGTTCTAAAATTAGCAAACCTGCAGGTGGGCCTTTATAACGCTCTCGAAGATCGTTACGCCATCGCGGGCGGCCATCTCGTCATGGCGGAAGTCACACGCGACAACCTTTGGGTCCTTCAGGGTGACGAGCTCGATCCTCCCACCTCCCTCGGCAAAGCAGCAAATATTACCGATTTTCCAACCTTGACTAGAGAGGAACACAATGAGCACGCATGACATGGTCATCGCGAACGATACGTTCCCGAACGTACGTTCCGATATTAACGCCGCGCTCGCGGCGATCGCCAGCCAGGAAGCCGGGACGGCCGACCCGCCGGCGACGCTGGCCTACGAGCGCCAGGCGCGCACCGATCTCGGGCAGTTTCGCCGCCGCAACGCCGCGAACTCCGGCTGGATCCTCGACGGCACGCTCGCGGAAGTCTTCCTGATCGCGCGCTCGTCGAACACCATCCTCACCGGCGCGAACCACCAGTGCACGATCGTCGCGACCGGCACGTGGACGCAGACGTTCACCGCGGCCGCCACGCTGGGTGACGGCTGGTGGGCGATGGAGAGGAACGACGGCACCGGCGTGATCACGCTCGACCCGAATGCGAGCGAATTGATCGATGGTGCGACGACGTTGGCGCTGGGTCCCGGGGATGCCTGCGTCATTCTATGCAATGGCAGCGGCTTCAAGACGGTCGGGCTGCGGCAAAAAGGACTCGTGCTTCTCGCCGCCGCCGTGGCCAGTTCGTCGGCCACCGTAGATTTCACTTCCGGGATCGACGGCACGTATGACGAATATCTGGCACTAATCGACGGACTGGTGGCGGGCACCAACGCGGCGACACTCGGCGCGCGGGTGACGGAAGATGCCGGCTCAACATGGAAGGCCGGCGCGAGCGATTACCGATATGCAAGTTGGAGCGTCCTCGACGACGCCAGTTCTGGCGCGCTCTGCTCCGCGGGCGATACGAAGCTGGTGCTCTCCAATGGCGTTAGCAGTACGGCCACGAGCCCACTGAGACACCGGTTTGAATTCAGCCAGCCGGCGGCCGCCACCTGGCACAACTTCGCGTGGAAATCCGCGCACATGTATTCAAGCGGCAAGCTCAACAACTTGGACGGCGCCGGGGCATACGTCGGCACGACCAACGCGATCAACGGCATCCGCTTCCTGATGTCCTCGGGCAATATCGCCGCGGGGAATTTCGCTCTTTACGGCGGGAGAAAAGCATGACATTGCACAAAATGGTGAATGGCGCTCGCGTCGACCTGAGCGCGGAGGAGGCCGCGGCGATCACGGCCGAGTGGACTGCCAACGCGGCCGCGCCGCCCACTCGGAGCATCGACCGCCTTCAGCTCGTGATCGACGAGCTCGCCGCGAAGACAGACGCGAGCTCTGCAATCAAGGCGATCGCCAGCAAGTAAGTGGCCGCCGCTGTGGGATCAGCATAGCTCGTGCACGAACGGCAGGTGCGCCTGGCGGTCGAACTCGGACAAATGGCCTGTTGGCAGCGGCGGACCGCGCGCGACGCAGAGCTGTTCGCGTTCCTGCTGATCGAGGTTTCCATGCGCTCGCCTGATCGGTTGCACGAGCTGCTTGAGCGGCTGGAGATTGATCTCCGCCAAGCGATGCACCATATTCGCCGCGCCGGTCGAGCGCTGCGCCGAAGCGAGCTGCGGGATCTTTTCCCGGTTGCGCAGTGCCGAGCGGACGATCGACTCAGATCTTCGCGCCGGCGGGTCGCGCTCTACGCCGTGTCGCGCCCAGATTCTGGCGGCGGGTGCCTGCCGCGCATTGCGCCTGGTTAAGCTGCAACGTGGACCACCACGTTCACGCGGGACGAACGCACCGGACGCCGGTGCTATCTCGGTCACTCCCCGGTTCAGCGTCGCTCCTGCGCCGCCGGGCGCTCGGGGCTTCGGCTGTTAAAATGGACAGAACGTTAGGACGCGGCGCTTGTCGATGCGTATGCGGTGGTGGTGGCGCAACGCCGATATCGGCCACGCGACCGATTGGGGGTACAGTAGGGGGTACGTGTGTTTTTTCTGGTCGCGCTCTCCTAATCTAATCAACCGTGTGTAGCGGATATTCGATTCCCGCCGCCCCACCAGTTTAGTGATTGAATGAGTCTTGGTCATGGAGCAGAAACGATTCGGTCGCTACGTCGTGCTCGGCGAACTCGGTCGCGGGGCGATGGGTATGGTGTATCGGGCGGTGGACCCGATCATCGAGCGCGAAGTCGCGGTCAAGACGCTCCTGCCGAATCTGCGGGACGAGGTCATGGCCGAATCGCGCGAGCGCTTCCTGCGCGAAGCGCGCTCCGCGGGGCGCCTCAACCACCCCAACATCGTGACCATCCACGACGTCGGCGAGGAGGATGGCACCGCTTACATCGCGATGGAACTGCTCGATGGCCGCACGCTGCAGGACATGCTTCTCGACGCCAAGCGGATGCCGTTCGCGACAATTGCCGATATCGCGGCGCAGGTTGCCGACGCGCTCGACCACGCAAAACGCTTCGGCATCGTGCACCGCGACGTGAAACCCGCGAATATCGTGGTGTCGGCGTCCGGATGCGCGAAGCTGGCCGATTTTGGCGTCGCTCACGTGCCTTCGTCGTCGATGACGCTTTCAGGCGCGTCACTCGGCTCGCCCAGGTACATGTCGCCCGAGCAGGTGCTCGGCCAGCCGATCGATCCGCGCTCCGACATCTTCTCGCTCGGCGTGGTGCTGTACGAAATGCTGGTCGGCAGTACGCCGTTCGAACGTCCCGGAGACACGACGGTGTTTGCGCTGATGAACCGCGTCGCGGGCGAAGTGCACCGCCCGGTGCACGAGGTGGACCCTGGCATCCCGGCCGCCTTCGATCGCATCCTTGCGCGCGCGCTCGCGAAGTCCCCGCCCGAGCGCTACGAGCGTGCCGGCGACATGGCGAACGACCTGCGCAACCTCGACGAGTTGGCGGCGGGCGGCGCCAGCGCGCCCCCGGTGGGGGGCACGTCCACGCTTCGCCGCGCCGCGCGGACGTATGACACCGATGCCGAAAAGACCGTCCTTCGGCAGCCCTCGGTCGGCCGTCCGGCGGTGACGCCCGAGTCGGCAAAGGCCGGCGCGGAGTTGATCGCGGACTTGGATGCGTTTTCCGGGGCCTTCGAGGCCGAGGAGCAAGCCCGCCTGCGCGAGGAGGAGGAGGCGCGCGCTCGCAAGCAGGAGGAATTGCGCCGCTGGGGCGACGAGGAGGAAATGCGCCGCGCCGAATTCGAGCGCCAGCGCGATGCGACTACGCAGGGCACGCAGGGTATCGGCCGCCGTGCCAGCGGGCTCGAGTTGCTCCGCCAGCGGGCCAGTGGCCAGACGGCGGAACAGGACAAGACGAAGAAGGCCGCGATCACGGCGAGCATCGACAGCCGGTTACGCGAGGCGTTCAGGTCTTTGTCCGAATTCACCGTCGAGCTGAATGCCGCGCGCCCGGTATCGGAGCGCCCGTACGCGGTGCTGTATTTCGGCGAGGTCACGGGCGCGATCCTGTCAGATGGATTTACCGATTCCCGCACGCGCAGCCTCGGCGACAAGGACGTCATCGATTACGTGACCATCAAGTACAGGGTGCGCAGCCCCCGGCCAATGAAAATCGACCTCACCGGGCAGGAGCTGCCGCGCGTCCGCGAACGGCTGGACAGGCGCAATGTCCCGTACCAATGCGTCGAAGGGAAAAACGAGTTCGGCCAGGTGGTGCGCGCTACGCTCACCACGTCCGGTCCGTTTCCGTGCCAGGCGGTGCTGCGCGGCGATTATGACGGCGCCGGCATTCTGATCGAGCTCGACCACGTGCGGCGTGCTGGCGCGAGCCAGATCCGGCTGGGAGCGGACGAGTTGACCGCCGGCGTGCTTGACGAGTTAAGCACCTACCTGCTCGGCGTCGACGACGCGTTCGAGCGGTTCCTGAATCGCCGCTGAGCTCGGCGTCGATCTCCATGGCAACCGAATCCACGGTTGCAAAACAAACCAAAAACACGCACTCTTATCGGCAAATTCCACGGAAGACGGGGCAGCGGGGAGGCCATGGAGCAGGCAAGGCAGACCACAGTGCTGTTTGCCGACGTGAGCGGCAGCACGAAACTGTACGAATCCGAAGGCGACACGGCTGCCATGCAGGCGATCGCGCGCTGCCTCGAACTGCTGCGCAAAACCGTGGAGTCCTCGGGCGGGCGCGTGGTAAAGACGATCGGCGACGAAGTCATGACCGTGTTTCCGACGCCCGACGCGGCAGCCAATGCCGCGGCCAGCATGCAATACGCAATCGACACGCTTCCGATGGTCGGCAACACCAAGCTCGGCGTGCGGATCGGCTTTCACAGCGGCCCCGTGATCCAGAGCGAAAACGACATCTTCGGCGACACCGTGAATGTTGCCGCCAGGCTCGCGGAACAGGCCGGCAGGAGCCAGATCATCACCTCGCGCGAAACCGCCGACCGGCTTGGCCCGGTGTTCCGCAACTTCACGCGGGAGCTCTATGCAATCCATGTCAAGGGCAAGGCCGAGGAAGTCGATCTGTGCGAGCTCATCTGGCGCCAGGCCGGCGACATGACCGTGTCCCATCCCCGCCGCGTGAAGTCCCAGCCCGAGTCGGGCGTGTTGCGCCTGAAGCACCGCGGCCGGGAAATCTCCCGCCGACGCGACAACGACTTGCTCACGATCGGGCGTGACCAGGATTGCGGCCTCGTGATCGCCGACAACATGGCCTCACGGCAGCACTGCACCATCGAGCGGCGGCATGACAAGTTCGTCCTCGCCGACCAGAGTACCAACGGGACTTTCGTCACCACCGAGGGGGGAACCGAGATCTTGCTGCAGCGCGAAGAGTTCACGCTGGACAAGCACGGGTGGATCACCTTCGGCCAATCTCGCGCGGGGGCGGAGGAAGTCGTGGAGTACTTCTGCGATTAGCCTATTTCAGCACTGCTGGTGGAGGTAGACCCGGGTGAGAAAGTCCGCGTTATCCGACTGTTCTTCGGTTGCGGGCCTGGCAGGTTCGGTGTGGACCGGGATTTCGGACAGCGGCGGCACCCAGCCCGCCAGCAGCGCCTCGGCATAGGCCGCCCGCGAGGCCGGGCCCGGGCGGACGGCCGAACCGCCGGCCCGCTCGCCGATCTGCCAGAATCCGTACAGCCTGAACACGTTCGCCACCATCGCAGTTGAACATTTCTTTGTTACATAACGACGCTCCCTGAAAAAGGTTGAGTCCCCGACGCAAATTCCGTTGTCGGGCGGTCTATGCTTCCTCGCTCGAGTTTTTCACGCCAGCCGCAACGGCAGCGATCTCAGCCGCTTGCCGGTCAAGACGAACAGCGCATTGGCCACGGCAGGCGCGATTGGCGGCGTGGCCGGCTCGCCCACCCCGCCCGGCGGCTCGCCGCTCGGAACGATGTGGGTTTCGATGCGCGGCGCTTCGGCCATGCGCACCATCGGGTACTGCGGGAAGTTTTCCTGTTCGACCCGCCCCTGCCTGATCGTGATCTCGCCGTACAGCGCCGCCGTGAGGCCGAAGATCACGCTGCCTTCGACCTGCTGTGCGACGATCTGCGGGTTCACCACGCTGCCGCAGTCGATCGCGCAGACCACGCGATGCACGCGCGGCCCGCCTTCGCTCAGCGAAACTTCCGCAACCTGGGCGACGATCGAACCGAAGGATTCGTGCAACGCGATGCCGCGCGCAAGCCCCGCGGACAGCGGCTGGGTCCAACCTGCCTTCTGCGCAGCTAACTCCAGCACCGCGCGGTGACGCAGATGCGACTTCAGCAGGTCGCGCCGGTACTCGAACGGGTCGCGCTTGGCCGCGTGCGCCAACTCGTCGATGAAGCTCTCGGTGAAAAACGCATTGTGCGAATGCCCGACGCTGCGCCAATAGCCGATCGGCACCGCGGTCTTCAGCGTGACGTGCGCGCATTCGCGATGGGGGAACTCGTAGGCCTGGTCGATCAGGCCCTCGGCGGTGGTCTTGTCGGGCGTATCGGCAGCCAAGGCAGGATAGGCACGCTCGGTGTAGCGCGGCGTGATCGCGTCGCTCACGCTCTTCGTGACCCAGGCGAGCGCGTTGCCGGAGGCATCGAGGCCCGCCCTCAGCCGCGCAACCGCCGCCGGGCGGTAGAAATCGTGCGTCATGTCCTCCTCGCGCGACCACAGCACGTGCACCGGCCGCGGCCGCACTTCGCGCGCCGCGGCAATCGCCGGGATGACGTAGTCGGTCTCCAGACGCCGGCCGAACCCGCCGCCGAGCAGCGTGACCTCCAGGTCGACGCGCGACGCCTCGATCTGCGCATATCGCGCCGCGACATGACGCAGCACGCTGGGCACCTGGGTCGGCGCCCAGAGCTTCAGCCGGCCGTCAGCGGTGAATTGCGCAGTGCAGTTCATCGGTTCCAGAGCTGCATGGGCGAGCCAAGGGGCGCGGTACTCGGCCTCCACTACCATGACCGCCTCCTTCAATGCGTCCGATCCTTTGCCGCGCTCGTGAAACGTGAAGCCCTTCTCATCGTTCAAGGCGCGGCGCATGCCTTCGATCTGCGCGCGCGATTCGAGCGTGGCATTCGCGCCCGGATCCCATTGCACGTCAACCTTCGACAGCGCCTCCCTGGCCAACCAGGTGTTCGTCGCGATCACCACGACGCCGGGGGCACAGCCGGCGGCGCCGGCAAAGCGCACCACCTTCTCCACGCCCGGACGTTTCATCGCGACGCCGGATTCCACATTCGCGATCCGGCCGCCCGGAACCGGGCACATGCGCACCGCCGCAAACAGCATGCCGGGCAAACGGACATCGATGCCGAAGCGTGCCTTGCCATCGACCTTTTCCGGCACATCCACGCGCTGCGCCGGCGTGCCGATCAACCTGAACTGCCCGGGGTCCTTGAGGCGCACGGTGGAGGGGACCGGAACGACGTCGAGCGATTGCACCAGCTCGCCGAAGCGCGATTGCCTGCCGCCGGCGTGCTTCACGATGCCCGCGTCCACCGTGCACTCACCGGCAGAGACGTTCCATTGCTTTGCCGCGGCAGCCACCAGCATCGCACGCGCAGCCGCGCCGGCCTCACGCATCGGACCCCAGGCATCGCGCACGCTGGAGCTTCCGCCGGTCACTTGCAGCCCGAGTTCGCGTGCGAGCTTGGAGACGAACCACTGCGCAGTGCGGCCCGCAGTGCCGTGCACGTTGTCCGGGTGGAACGGCAGGCTCGCGGCCAGCATCGCCACGTTGCCGAAAATCGCGTCAATCGGCGCCTGCTCGATGCGCACCTGTGCAAGCGGCACATCCATCTCTTCGGCCACCAGCATCGGCAGCGCGGTGTAGACGCCCTGCCCCATTTCCGAGCGCGGCACGGCGACGATCACCTCGCCC
The DNA here is from genome assembly GCA_041476585.1 of Gammaproteobacteria bacterium. Lineage (GTDB taxonomy): Bacteria > Pseudomonadota > Gammaproteobacteria > Burkholderiales > SG8-39 > JADGRQ01. The sequence goes on from JBGOTT010000044.1 coordinate 10,299, forward strand.
GTCTTCGCCACCCGCACCCAGCCGTTCAGCGCCACGCTATCCCCGGCAGCGAGCCGTCCCCAGGTTTCGCGCGATCCCATGCGGCTGCGCGGCGGCAGCAGACTCCAGCCCACCACCAGGGCGCCACCAGCGCCCAGCGCGCCGAGCAGGAAGGTGCGGCGTTTCATCACTTGCCCCCGCGCAGGTTCTGCGCCGCGATCCGGATCGCCTCGCGGATGCGCGGATAGGTTCCGCAGCGGCAGATATTGGTGATCGCGGCGTCGATGTCCGCGTCGCGCGGATCGGAATTCGCGGCGAGCAGCGCAGCGGCCGCCATCAGCATGCCGGACTGGCAGTAGCCGCATTGTGGCACCTGCCGTTCTATCCATGCGGTCTGCAGCGCATGCGGCTTGCCGCCGCCGAGACCCTCGATGGTGCGCACGTCCTTGCCCAGCGCCTGGCCGACCGGGAAAACGCAGCTGCGCACCGCCTCGCCGTCGATCAGCACGGTGCAGGCGCCGCAGGCGGCGACGCCGCAACCGAACTTGGTGCCGGTCAGGTTGAGAACATCGCGCAACACCCACAACAGCGGCATCGCCGGGTCGACATCGACGCCAGCCGGCTGGCCGTTGACTTTCAATTCGAGCGCCATGGGGCCATTTTAGCCCCGCGGCGCGGCGTCAATAGGTCTTGTACGGCAGGAACTTGCCGCTCATCTCGACCACTTGCTCGAGACCGCGCGGATGATCGACATCATCTCGTCCACGTGCTTTCTCTCTGCCACGTAGGCTGGCGCCATGATGATGGCGTCTCCGGTGGCTTTCACGTGCAGTCCGGCATCGAACAACCGCTTCTGCGCCTCGTGCCCCGCGAGGCCCGGTTTGCCGTCTTTCACCTTGAGGTCGAAAGCCGCCATCAGGCCATAGCCGCGGATGTCGCTGATGCACGGCAGGTCCTGCAGTTCGAACACGCGATCGAGGAAGTACTGACCGAGCGCGCGCGCTTTTTCGAAAGTCTTCTCGCGCTGATAGATCTCCAGCGTCGCGAGGCCCGCCGCGCAGGAGGCGGGGTGCGCCGTGTAGGTGTAGCCGTGGAAAAACTCGACCAGGTGCTCGGGCCCGCGGTTGACGATTACGTCGTGGATGTCCTGGCGCACCGCCACCGCGCCCATCGGCTGCATGCCGTTGGTAAGCGCCTTGGCCATGGTGAGGATGTCGGGCGTGACGTTGAATGCCTTGGAAGCGAAGTCGTACCCGGTGCGGCCTAGCCCGTTGATCACCTCGTCGAACACCAGCAGGATGCCGTTCTGCGTGCACAGCTCGCGCACGCGCTCGAGGTAGCCGACCGGCGGGGGCAGGCAACCGGTCGAGCCCGCGATCGGCTCGATGAACACCGCGGCGATATTCTGCGCGCCGTGCAACGCGATCAACCGCGTAAGGTCCTCGGCGAGTTCCGCGCCCTTCTGCGGCTGGCCTTTCAGGAACTTGTTCTCCGGCAGCATCGTGGAGCGCATGTGCACCACGCCCGCGACGCCCGGCCCGAAAGTGTCCCGGTTGCGCACCAGCCCGGAGAGCGCCACGCCGCCCATGTTGACGCCGTGATACGCCCGCTCGCGCGACACGAACATGTTGCGCCCGCCTTCGCCCTTCGCGCGGTGGTAAGCAAGCGCGATCTTCATCGCCGTGTCGACCGCCTCGGAGCCAGAGTTGGTGAAGAACACGCGGTTCATGCCCGCGGGGGTGAACTCGGTTATCTTCTTCGCCAGTTGAAATGCCTTCGGGTGGCTGCGCGTGAACGCGCCGGCAAAATCCAGCTCCAGCAACTGCTTGTGCACGGCATCTGCGATCTCGCGCCGGCCATGGCCGAGCGGCACGCAGAACAGCCCGCTGCAGCCGTCGACGATCCGGTCGCCCTTGTCGCTCCAGTAATACAGCCCTTCCGCGCGCACGAAGATTTTCGGCTCCTTGCGGAAATCGCGGTTTGGCGTGAACGGGACCCACTGGTAGTCCATCACGCTGACATCGAGGATCGGATCGGCGTGGCCCATGGCGTTTCCTTTATCGAGAGTTTCAGGTCATTGCGTCGAGCAGTTTGAGGCGCTGCACCTTTCCGGACGGGCCCTTAGGCAGTTCCGGCAGGAAACAGAATACTTTCGGCGTCTTGTACCGGCCAAGCTCTTTTTCACAGAACGAGCGCAACTCGGTCTCGCTCGCCTGCATGCCGGGCTTGAGCACCACGCCGGCGAGGATCTCCTGGCCGTAGTGCCGGTCCGGAATTCCGACGGCCGCGGCTTCCAGCACCGCCGGGTGCTTGAACAGCGCATCGTCGATCTCGCGCGGCGCGATGTTCTCCCCGCCCTTGATGATCAGCTCCTTCAGCCGTCCGGTGACGAAGTAGTCGCCGTCCTCGTCCATGTAGCCCAGGTCGCCGGTACGCAGCCAGCCGTCGGGCTCGAGCGCCCGCGCGGTCTCCTCGGCGCTCTTGTAGTAGCCCTGCATCACGTTGTCGCCCTTGACCATCAGTTCGCCGACCTGCCCGGGCAGGCATTCGGAGCCGTCGCGCCGCACGACCTTCGCAACGTTGCCGACTGGCCTGCCGACCGAGCCGAACTTTCGCTTCGCCTTGTCGAGCGGATTGGAAAAGCACGGCGCGCAGGTCTCGGTCATGCCGAAGGTCTCGATGATCGAGAAGCCGAACTTCTGCTCGAAAGCCCGGTGCAGTTCCGGTGCCAGCGGGGCGGACGCGGAGCGGCCGAAGCGCACGCGCGAGAGATCGCGCGGCCTGTCATCGAGCGTCGTCGATGACGCAAGATACGAAATGATGGTCGGCACCACGTTGAACCAGGTGCACTGGTATTCGGCGAGCAGGTCCCAGAACTGCGACACCGACAGGCGGTGCGGGCAGACCACGCTCCCGCCCTGCACCAGCGGCCCGACGGTGGCGACGATCTGGCCGTTGATGTGATACAGAGGCAGCGAGGACAGCACCCGGTCGCGCTCGCTGAGCCTGTGCGCGGCTTTCACATACACGCCGCCGGAGACGATGTTCCGCTGCGTCAGCATGCAGCCCTTGGGCTTGCCCGTGGTGCCCGAGGTATACATGAGCAGCGCTGGATCTCGCTCGGCGGGCGCGTACACGCGCGTCTGCGGCAGGCATTGCGCGAAGAACAGGCTCGCGGCGTCGACATCGATGACGATGATCGCGATCGGCCGCGCGACCGCCTTTACCCGCTCGCTCAGCTGCGCGGCTTGGTCCTGCGTCGTGAACACGATTTTCGCGTCGCAGTGCTCGAGCACGTACTCGAGCTGCGCGCTCTGCGCGAGCAGGTTCAACGGCACTGAAACATAGCCGCCGTACATCGCGCCTAGGAAGATCGCCGCGGTCTGCAAGCCGTTGTGCAGGTAGGTCGCGACCTTGTCCCCCGGTTCCAGCCCCTCTGCCGCAAGGAAACGGCACAGGTTGACCGATTCGCGCTGCAGCTCGCCGAACGTCAGCGTGCGTTTCGGCTCGGGCGCGACAAGGTAGGCGCGATTCGGCGCGCGGCCGGCCCAGCGATCGATGTGGTGGCGGATGGTGCGCATGAACGCGACGCGCGCAGGCGTCAGGCGCCGAACTTGCGGTGATAGGCGCCGAAGATGCCCTCGATCGCGGGCGCGCGCGGCGCGATCGTCCTCACCACGCGCGTGATGTTGAGGTAATGCTTCCAGTGCAGGTTCTCGGAAATGCTGTTGCCACCCCAGGTGCCGCAACCCATCGAGAGCGAGAACGGCAGGCCGTTGTCGAACGCGCCGCCGTTGGCGATCGCATGCGCCTGGTTGACGATCACGCGCGCGGCGGGCATTTCGAGGCCGAGTCGCATCACGTGGGTCTCATCCCTCGTGTGAATGCCCACCGAATGCCCGGCGCCCTGATACGCGTAGATCGAGCGCACTTGTTCGAACGCAGCGTCGAAGTCCTTGACGCGGTAGAGCGTGAGAACCAGCGAGAGCTTCTCGCCGGAAAAGGGGTGCGCCTTCCCGGCGCCGCTATCTTCGACCATGAGGAATTTCGCTTGCGCGCGATCGTTCCCCAGTCCGGCCGCCTTGACGATGTCGCCCACCGGCCGGGCCATCACGGCGGGCGACAATGTGCCTGCGGGCCACATCGCCCCCTGCAACTGCGCCTTCTCGGGAGCGGAAAGCAGCGCTCCGCCGGCACGCGCCAGGGCCGCGAGCATCGAGTCCCAGACCGCCTCGACGATCACCAGGCTGTTCTCCGACGAACAGCTGGTGGCGTTGTCGAAGCATTTCGATTCGCAGATCTTCCCTGCCGCATCGTCCACGTCGGCGCTGGTGTCCACGATCACCGCAGCGTTGCCCAGCCCCACGCCGAACGCGGGCCTGCCCGAAGAGTACGCGGCGCGCACGTTGGCCTGCGATCCGGTGGCGACCACCAGATCGGCTTGGCGCATCAGCGCCTGCGTCGCGTCCTTGGTCGCCGGTGCGGGCAGGATCTGCACCAGATCCTCAGGCGCGCCGACCTTGGCAAGTTCGGCGTGCATCAACTCCAACAGCAGTGCGCCGGTGGAAAATCCCTTTGGCGAAGGCGCGAGGATCACCGCGTTGCGGCACTTGAGCGCGTTGATGATCTTGTTGGCCGGCGTCGCGCCGGGGTTGGTCGAGGGCGTCACCGCGGCGACCACGCCCACCGGCCGCGCGATCTCGGTGATGCCGAGTTCCGGATACTCCGCCACCACGCCGACGGTGCGCAGGCCCTGCAGGTCGCGCAGCAGGCCCATGGTCTTGCGCTCGTTCTTGGCGATCTTGTCGGGCACGTTGCCCAGGCCCGTGTCCGCGACCGCGCGCTCGGCAAGGCAGCGGTTGTTTTCCGGCTTGACGATCGCCCAGCCGGCGGCGGCCACCGCCTCGTCCACCCGCTCCTGCGTCCAGCGCTCGTACTCGGCTTGCGCAGCGCGCGCGCGCTCGATCAGCGCGCGAACGAGGTCGCCGGTCGCGGGGGAAACGGTTTCCGGCTTACCCACTCAGTTGTCGACCTTGACGCCGGCAGCCTTGGCGACGCGGCTCCAGCGTTCGATCTCGGAGTGCACGAATTTCGCGAACTCTTCGGGCTTCTGGCCGCCGAGATCGGCCGCCGCGTTCTGCCACGCGGTCTTGATGATGGGATCCTGCAGCGCCTTCACGGTCTCGTGGTACATCTTGTCGAGGATCGGTTGCGGCGTGCCTCTCACACCCCACATCGCATACCAGGTCGACACTTCCATGCCGGGATAACCCTGTTCGGCCATGGTCGGGATGTCCGGGAACTGCGGATGGCGCTGCGCCGCCATCAGGCCGATGCCACGGATCCTGCCGGCGCGGATCTGTGCGGCGGACGCGCCCATGCCATCGAACATCACCTCGAAGTTGCCGGCGAGGAAATCCTGCATCGCAGGGCCCAGACCGCGGTAGGGGATGTGCACCATGAACGTATTGGTGTTCATCTTGAACAGCTCGGCCGCGAGGTGCTGGGAGGTGCCCGATCCGGGCGTGCCGTAGTTGAGCTTTCCGGGATTCGCCTTCGCGTAGGCCTCGAGTTCCTTCACCGTCTTGAAGTTGGTGGCCTGGTTGAGGACCAGCACGTTGGGCATCACCGCGAGAAGCGTGATCGGCACCAGGTCCTTCTCGATGTCGTAGGAGAGCTTCGCATAGACGCCGGGCGCAATCGTATGGTGCACCGCGCCGATCAGGAAGGTGTAGCCGTCCGGTGTCGACCGCGCTGCATTCGCAGCACCGATCGTGCCACCTGCCCCGCCCTGGTTCTCGACGATGAACTGGAGGCCGAGGTTCTTGGTGAGCACCGCGGACAACGGCCGCGCAAACGTGTCGGTGCCGCCGCCCGCCGGAAACGGGTTGATGAAGCGTACCGGCTTGGTCGGCCATTGCTGCGCATGCGCCGCAGCGGCAACCCCCAGCGCGAGTACTGCAACGATCAGCTTCCGCATGTCGACCCTCCTTTCGGGTTTGAATGGCTCCCGGCTCTCAGGTCGAGTAAGCCTTGTACTTCTCCAGCAAGCGTTTCGGCAGCTTGAGTGCATCGCGGCGGAACGGATCGCCCAGTTCGCGCGTGCACATCATCTCGACGATGGTGGTCTTGCCCTCCTTCTGCGCCTTGCAGGCGGCGCGCAACGCGTCGCCAACGCTCGACACATTGTCGACCACGATGCCCTCGGCACCCATTGCCTTCGCAATACCGGCAAAGCTCGGGTTTTCCAGGTTCACGCCAAGGAAGCGATTGGCATAGAAATCGACGTGATTCTTCTTCTCTGCGCCCCATTGCTGGTTATTGAAGACCACCGCGGTGACCGGGATGTTCTCGCGCACGCAAGTGAGGATCTCGCCGAAGCTCATGCACCAGGCGCCGTCGCCCACGTAGGCGATCGCGGTGCGCTCGGGCGCGCCGACCTTGCAGCCGATCATGGTCGGGAATGCGTAGCCGCAGTTGCCGAACATCATTGCGCCGAACATGCTGCGCGGGCGGCTGAATTTCAGGTAGCTGTTCGCGACCTGGCAGATGTTGCCGATGTCGGTGGAGACCATCGCATCCTCGGGCATCGCCTTCTCCAGCTCCCGCAGCATCTGGCGCGGGTGCATGTACTGCGAGCCTTTGGCCACTTCGATGCTCCAGTCATCCGTCTCGCAGTCCCAGGTCGCGAGCTCTTTCGACCACGCTTCCTTTTCGGCCTTCATCACGCCCATGCGCTCCTCCCGGTTCCCGCTGCAGGCCAGGTTGCGGCTCTTCAGCCGCGCGATAAGCGCCTGCGCGGCTTCGCGCGCGTCGCCGTTCACGGTCACCGAGGTCTTCTTCACCAGCCCCAGCACCTTCGCATCGGCGTCGATCTGGATCAGTTTGGCATTGGGCGGCCAGTAATCGAAACCGTACTGCGGCAACACGCCGAACGGCCCGAGGCGCGAGCCGAGCGCAATCACCACGTCGGCTTTCGCAATCACCTTCATGGCCGCTTTCGAGCCGTGGTAGCCGAGCGGCCCGCACCACAACCGATGATTCGCCGGAAACGAATCGTTGTGCAGGTAGGAATTGCAGACCGGCGCATCGAGCGCTTCGGCGAGCGCGATGCACGCATCTGCGCCGTTCGCCGCCAGCACCCCGCCTCCGGCGATGATTACCGGGAATCTGGCGCTGGCCAGCATATCCGCCGCGGCGTCGAGGCTCGCGCCGCCGCCGGGGCCGCGCTCGACGCGGATCGGCTGCGGGATCTCGCACTCCAGTTCGCCGTAAAAGTAATCGCGCGGGATGTTGAGCTGGGTCGGTCCCATCTCCAGGATCGCCCGGTCGAACGCGCGGGCCGTGAGTTCCGCCATGCGCCCAGCATTGTTCACGTGCGCCTGGAACTTGGTGATCTTCGAGAAAATCGGCAGCTGGTCCGTCTCCTGGAAACCCCCGAGGCCGATCGACATGGAGCCCGTCTCCGGCGTGATCGCCACCACGGCGCTGTGCGCCCAATAGGCCGCCGCGATCGCCGTCACGAAATTGGTGATGCCGGGTCCGTTCTGCCCGATGCACACACCGTGCTTGCCGCTTGCGCGATAGTAGCCGTCTGCCATGTGCGCCGAGCCCTGCTCGTGTACCGTCGGAATGAAGCGGATGCCTGCCGCCGGGAACAGATCGAGCGCGTCCATGTACGCCGAACCGACGATGCCGAAAACGTCGCGCACGCCCTGCGCGACCAGCGTTTCGACAAATGCCTCCGAGGGCGTCATGCGCTGTTTGCCCTTCACGACGCTGCGGCCGGCGGTGGCCTGGAACTGGTTGGCTGCGGGAACATTGCCCATGGAGGACTCCTTTTTTGAACTGTCAAGCTTTCCACAGCACCCGGGGAGCGTCAAGGATTGATGCATGAATTTAGGCCGTTGCGATCACTTTTGTTGATATGCTTTTGAGTATTCACGGAGCACTGCAATGAACGAGACGGTACGGGAATCGGCGGAAACGATCGACATTCACCGCGGCCTGAAGGGCGTGTACTTCGACCGCTCGCGCGTGTGCTACATCGACGGGCGCGCAGGCGAATTGCGCTACCGCGGCTATTCGATCCACGATCTCGCCGCGCAGTCGACGTTCGAGGAAACCTGCCACCTGCTGCTGAAGGGGGACCTGCCCACGCGCGC
>JBGOTT010000045.1:0-18323 GCA_041476585.1 Gammaproteobacteria bacterium
AAACACCGTGCGCGATACAAACCCTCTCGGAGCAGCGAAGCCTCCGCCAGAGCGCCCCACATGCCCTGCATGCCCCGATCCGCGTCCGCCACGCGCCCAAGCGTCGCCGCATTGCGTCGCAACAATGACCACGACTGCGCACAACTCGAGCGTGCGTCTGAGCATCACACTGTCCTTACACCCAGGGCCATGAGCAACATCGATGCTAGCAAACGTTGGACCGTAACCATCCCAAAACGTTTTAGATGCCGCAAGTGCGCCACCCAAACTTGCAGCTAGCTTGCGGCCGTTTGCGGCCAATAGCGGTTACCCAATCGAATGAGGGCAATTCCGACAATCCAAGGTAGTCATGTCCGGCGTAAATGGTTGAAAGTGGCGGTCTGGCCGCCCGCACTCTTGGGTCTTGGGGTTGCTCATGCTGCGGAGATATCAGGCATCGTGACCGACGATCACGACGGCGATCCGCGCGTCGATAACCTTGCCACCGGCAACAGCGATTGAGCGGCTGTCGCCTCGCGCATCGGTGCTTATGTCGCGTCGCGAGATATTATTCGAAACAAGTCCGGCGCTGACGCGCCCGACCTGCCCAGGGCATCAATGGTTACGGGGTGATCGACGCCCCAGGGAGTTCGCATGGCCACTCATCAACGCCAACCCGAAATGCCCGACCTGCAAGTGGTGCCGGTGGCCGAGCTGTTGCTGCACGAGCAGCATGACGCGCAGCGCAGCGAGCCGCTGGTGCTGCGTTTGCAAACCGACGGGGTGTTGAAGAACCCGCCCATCGTCGCCCCCATCCGCGGCGAGCAGCGCTACGTGGTGCTGGATGGCGCCAACCGCGTGACCGCCATGCAGGCGCTGGGAATCGCCCACATCGCCGTGCAGGTGGTGGACTATGAAGACGCGGAGCTGATCCTGGATACATGGCATCACTTGATCAAGGGTATCGGCGCCGAGCACTTCAAACGCATGCTCCAAGCGGTGCAAGGTGTCAAGATCGAGCTGGCAGACGCGGCACATGCACGCGCCCAGCTTGCCCGCCGCGAGATTCTGGCCTTTGTCGAGTACCTGAACGGTGAAGTCTGGACCCTGCAAGCCTCGGGTGACCTGCATCAGCGCACCCAACGCCTTAACGAGATCGTCGATCTTTACAAAGTGCAGGGCCAGATCTTTCGCGCGAACACCGACCACCTGCCATCACTGCTGCCGTTTTACGACGATGTTGCCGCACTGGTTGTGTTTCCCCGCTTTACGCCGGCGGAGATCATCGACCTGGCGCGTGTGGGCGCCTGTCTGCCCGCCGGCATCACGCGCCACGTGATTCCAAGGCGCGCGCTGCGCATCAACTTACCCCTGACGGTGCTGAGCAGTGGTGCAAGCCTGCCTGAAAAGAACGCCTGGCTGGTGGACTGGTTGAAGCAAAAGATGGCCTTCAAGACCGTTCGTTACTACCATGAGTCCACCTTCCTGTTCGACGAGTGAGTCGCCACGCGCCATGCGCCTAGAGACGGCCCAGCGAACCTCGCTCAAGTGCCGCAGATCGCCGACGGATATCCCACTCGAGGGATCTTGCCCGGCTGCTGCTGCGCTTCGACACCGGGCGGCGCAACACCGAGTGCGAGCAGTGCAAGTAAACGTCTGGCCCATGCTCGCGGGTCATTGGCGGCGCGCGTATGCCGCCGCCGCTCACGTGGCCGGCAGTGGGGCCCTGCTCGACCGGCTACTCAGCCGTTGAGGTGTCTTGTTGCCGCGCTGGCGCTTGCGGTGCTGGTGTCGGGCTGCGTCCACGTCGGCGTCACGATTACGAATGCGCCCACGATTCCAGACTGCATGTCAGGCTCGGTGACCAAGCCCTGTCAGTGAGCGTTCGAGTTTTGCGGAAAGCCGTCAAGGGCGTTGCTTAGTCGTTCGCGTTAAACGCAATGTGGAACGGGTTAGAGGCTGAGACCCCGCCCGATGAACGGGAGCGCCCCCACGATGCCCAACGAAACCACGCCGAACGGATCGACCTCACCTCTTGAGAGGATTCTCACGGCCTGCTGAGCAGGCGTTTCTAAGCAATCTTTAACCAATCGCAGTGCGTTCTGTGGGCCCCAAGAGAGGATCATGGCCCTATCCGGATCGCGGATGAGATCGGCAGGGGCAGCCAACATGAACAGTCAGCACATCAATTCACCCGTATCGAGCACGGGGCCACTCAGTGCCTGGTGGACGCCAAGGCTGCGATGGTGCGCGGTCGCCCTGGCACTGCTGCTCCCCGGGTCCTTCGCGCTGCTTCCGTTGATTTGGCTATGGCACCATCGAAATGGCAGTCGGACCCCGTGATGCGCATATGTAGCCAACATAAGTCGACGCCAGTGAATCGAACCCGTGCGTATGATGATCCTGGATCAATCAGCACCCAGTACGACGAGCCGGTCAGCGCCATCGTCCTCGCGCTGCCGAAGAGACAAAAGTTAGACACCCAGGTCGAGAGGACCAACCCAAGTGCTTGAATTCAGTGGTCGGGGCGAGAGGAATTGAACCTCCGACCCCCTGCACCCCATGCAGGTGCGCTACCAGGCTGCGCTACGCCCCGACCGAGCGGCGAGTATAGCAGCCGGGTTTCGCGCTCAGGTGCGCAGGCCATCGAGCAGGTCGCGCAGCGCCCGCCGGATTTCGCCCAGGTCGACCACGCCCGGCTCGCCTGCCGCCGCCTCACGGCGAGGCGCTTCCCGCGCAGCTTCGCGCGCCAAGGCAACACCGTCGTCGAGGCGGTTGCGCGCGCCGCTGATGGTGAAGCCGTCCTCGTAGAGCAGTTCGCGGATGCGGCGGATGAGCAGCACCTCGTGGTGCTGGTAGTAGCGCCGGTTGCCGCGGCGTTTGACAGGCTTCAACTGCGTGAATTCCTGCTCCCAGTAGCGCAGCACATGCGGCTTCACGCCGCACAGCTCGCTCACCTCACCGATCGTGAAGTAGCGCTTCGCCGGGATCGGCGGTAGATCAGTTTTCTTGCGGTTTTCCATGCCGCGACTTCTCGACCATGGCCTTCAGCTTCTGGCTGGAGTGGAAGGTCACGACGCGGCGGGCGCTGATGGGAATTTCCTCCCCGGTCTTCGGGTTGCGCCCTGGACGCTGCGGCTTGTCGCGCAGCTGGAAGTTGCCGAAGCCCGAAAGTTTGACGCTCTCGCCGCGCTCCAGCGCACCGCGGATCTCCTCGAAAAACGCTTCGACCATGTCCTTGGCCTCGCGCTTGTTGAGCCCGACCTTCTCGAAAAGCAGGTCGGCAAGCTCCGCCTTGGTCAAAGTCATCCTCTCTCCCCGAAAACCTTTTATGTACGGAGGGTTGCAGCGAAACGGCGGGCCAGCAGCTCGACCATTTTCGTGATGGCCAAGTCAGCCTCCTCATCCGTCAAAGTACGCTCAGTATCTTGCATAACTATGCGGAATGCAAGGCTTTTTCGGCCTTCTGGGATGGCCTTGCCCTGGTACAGGTCAAAAAGCCGGATTTCCTGCACGAAACGCGGCTTTTCGGCCGCCAGAGCATCCAGAAGCCCCTGCGCGGACTGACTCTTGTCCACGACCACGGCCAGGTCCCGGACTACCGGCGGAAACTTCGACGGCTCAAGCGTCCGGGGCAAGCCGATGGCGGTCAGCGGGGCCGCGTCGAGTTCGAACAGCACCGCCGGCTGGGGCAGCTCGTATTTCTTCTGCCAGCGCGGATGCAGCTCGCCCACCCAGCCGATCGGCTGGCCATCGAGCAGCACGCGCGCCGTGCGTCCCGGATGCAGCGCCGGATGATCGGCGCGCTCGAATCCGGCCACCAGCGGCGCGAGCAGCGCTTCGACATCGCCTTTCACATCGAAGAAATCCACCGCTCGCGCGGCAATGCCCCATTGTTCTTCCGCCGCCGGGCCGCAGGCAATGCCTGCCACGCGCATCGGCTGGCGCACTCCCGCGACCGCGAGCGCGTCCGCGCGCGCGGCCGGATCGCGCAGGTACGCACGGCCAAGCTCGAACGCGCGCACGCGCTCGAGCTTGCGGTTGAGGTTCGCGCGCGCGACCGCAACCAGCCCGCCGGCGAGCGTGGTGCGCATCACCGCGAGGTGGCTGGCGATCGGGTTGAGCAGCCGGATCGGATCGGGGTTGGCAGCGAAATCGGCTTCCCAAGCCTCATCCACGAAACTGAAATTGATGACTTCCTGATAGCCGGCTTCCGCCAGACGCGCGCGCAGGTCGTGCAGCGAGCGTCGCGCCTCGGGCTCGGCGCGCATCTGCGCCGGTGCGACCGGCGGATTGGCCGGAATGCGCTCGAAGCCGTGCACCCGTGCGACTTCCTCGATCAGGTCTTCCTCGATCGCGATGTCGAAGCGATACGAGGGCGGCGTCACGACGAACGCGTCTGCGTCGCGCGCCACCGCGAAGCCCAGCCGGCGGAAAATCGCCTCCATCTCCGCCGCGGCCACGGGAATGCCGATCACCAGTTGCGCCCGGCCGATGCGCATGCGCACCGGCTTTCTCTGCGGCAAACGGGCGACCACGTCGTCGGTCGGTCCCGGCTCGCCGCCGCAGGTCTCCAGGATCAGCCGCGTGGCCCGCTCGATGCCGGCGACGTTGTTGTCGAAGTCCACACCGCGCTCGAAGCGGTGCGAGGCGTCGCTCGTGAAGTTGTAGCGCCGCGCGCGGCCCGCGATCGCCCCGGGGTAGAAAAATGCCGATTCGAGAAACACGTTGCGCGTGGCGAGGTCCGCCTTGGTGCCGTCGCCGCCCATGATGCCGGCGAGGCCGATCACACCCGAAGCATCGGTGATGCACAGCACCGTTTCATCCACCTCCACGGTCTGCTCGCTGAGCAGCTTGACCCGCTCGCCCTTGCGCCCTGCACGCACTTCGATTGCGCCGGCGAGTTTGTCGAGGTCGTAGACGTGCAATGGCCTGCCCAGTTCGAGCATCACATAGTTCGTGACATCCACCAGCGCGGAGATGCTTCGCTGCCCCGCGCGCTCCAGACGGCGCTTCATCCACTCGGGCGTGGGCGCGGCGGCATTGACGTTGCGGATCGCGCGCCCGGCGAAACGCCCGCAGCCCTGCGGATCGGCGATGCGCACCGGAAACCTGGCGTCGTTGACCGCAGCTACGGCGGCAACTTCGGGCGCATTGAGCGCCGCGCCGGTGAGGGCCGAGACCTCGCGCGCGACGCCCAGCACCGAGAGGCAATCGGCGCGATTGGGCGTGAGCTTGAGCGTGAGCAGATGATCGTCGAGTTCCAGCACCTCGCGGATGTCGCGCCCGAGCGGCGTTTGCGCGGGCAGCTCGAGCAATCCGCTGTGGTCTGCGGAGACGCCGAGCTCGCGCGCCGAGCACAGCATGCCGTGGCTTTCGATGCCGCGCACCTGCGCCGCCTTGATATCGAGACCGCCGGGCAGCCGCGCCCCTGCGCGCGCAAACGGCGCCTTCATGCCCAGCTTCACGTTCGGCGCTCCGCACACCACCTGCAGCGGCTCGCCCGCGCCGAGGCTCACCCGGCACAGCTTCAGGCGTTCCGCGTTCGGGTGCTGCGCGAGCGTGACCACCTCGCCCGTCACCACCCCGGTGAACGGCGGCGCGACGGGGACGCTCGCCTCGATTTCGAGGCCCGACATCGTGAGCAGGTGCGCAAGCGCCGCGCTGCCGAGCGGCGGATCGGCCATGCTGCGCAACCATCGTTCGGAGAACTGCATCAGGCGAACTGTTTCAGAAATCGCAGGTCGCCGTCGAAGAACAGGCGCAAGTCGTTGATCCCGTAGCGCAGCATCGTCAGGCGCTCGATCCCCGAGCCAAAGGCAAACCCGATGTAGCGCTCGGCGTCGAGGCCGAAGTTGCGCACCACATCCGGGTGCACCTGGCCCGCGCCCGAGATCTCGAGCCACTTTCCTTCGAGCGGCCCGTTCTGGAACGCCACGTCGATCTCCGCAGAGGGCTCCGTGAACGGGAAAAACGAAGGGCGGAAGCGCACCGCGAGATCGTCGCTTTCGAAGAACCGGCGCAGAAAATCGGTATACACGCCCTTGAGGTCGGCGAAACTGATGTGCTCGTCGATCCACAGTCCCTCGACCTGATGAAACATCGGCGAGTGGGTCGCGTCGGAATCCACGCGGTAGCAGCGTCCCGGCACGATCACCTTGAGCGGCGGTGAGTGCATGCGCGCGTAGCGCACCTGCATCGGGCTGGTGTGGGTGCGCAGCAGCAGCGGCAAGTCATTTTCGTCCCGGCCATCGACGTAGAACGTGTCCTGCATCGAGCGCGCAGGGTGGTTTTCCGGATTGTTGAGCGCGGTGAAGTTGTACCAGTCGGTCTCGATCTCCGGCCCGTCGGCGACGTCAAAACCGATCGAACGGAAGATTGCCTCGACCCGCTGCCAGCTGCGGATCAGCGGATGGATGCTGCCGCGGCCGCGCTGGCGTCCGGGCAGCGTGACATCCAGGGCTTGTTCCGCGAGGCGCGCTTCGAGGCCGGCGCCGGCGAGCGCGGCGCGGCGCGCGGCGAGCGCGGCCTCGATCCTCTCCTTCGCAGCGTTGATGAGCGCACCGGCGCTTCTGCGCTCTGCGGGTGCGAGCGCGCCGAGCGCCTTGAGCAACGCAGTCAGCTCGCCGCTCTTGCCGAGAAACCGCGCCTTCGCGTTCTCCAGCTGCGCGGCGTCGGCCGAGCGGTCAAACTCGGCGAGCGCCCTTCCAACGATGGATTCGACGTCCTGCATGGCCGTAAGCGGGGGCGCGCTCTCGCGCGCCCCGCTCGGGCGCGCTCAGTGCGTGATGCCGGCCTTTACCTGGCTGGCGATTTTCGCGAACGCCGGCTTGTCGGCAACGGCAAGTTCCGCGAGCAGCTTGCGGTCGATCGAGATGTTGGCGCGCTTCAGCCCGTTCATGAACGCGCTGTAGGTCATCCCGTGCTCGCGCGCCGCGGCGTTGATGCGGGCGATCCACAGCGCGCGGAAGGTGCGCTTGCGCTGCCTGCGGTCGCGATAGGCGTATTGCCCGGCCTTGGTGACCGCGTTCTTCGCGATCCGGTATACGTTCTTGCGCCGGCCGCGGTAACCCTTGGCCCTGTCGAGGACCTTCCGGTGGCGGGCGCGCGCCGTGACTCCGCGTTTGACTCGTGGCATGGCGTCGCTCCCTTACCCGTTCGGCAGCATCGCGTGGATCGCGCGCTTGTTGGTGCTGTGCACGCCGGTGGTGCCGCGCAGATGGCGCTTGCGCTTGGTCGATTTCTTGGTGAGGATGTGGCGCATGTAGGCGCGTGAGCGCTTGATGCTTCCGCCCGCGCGGATCTTGAAGCGCTTTGACGCGCTCCTTTTCGTCTTTACCTTGGGCATTGAAATGCTCCTGTTTTAGCCTGGCGCCGGGTGGTCCCGCCTCGGGACGCTTGATACCCGGACAACCACTTATAGGGCACGCGAGCCGACGCTCCCGTACCTTTCCTGTGCGGCTCCTGCTCGGTGCCGCAAAAAAACTACGTCGTTGCTTCCGGCTTCACCGCGGGCTTGACGGCCGGTCTTGCCGCCGGCTTTGCCGCCGGCTTTGCCGCCGACTTTGCCGCAGCGGGCTTTTTCGCAGCCTGGTCCGCAGGCGGGGCCGGCTTCTTCGCCGCCTCGCGCTTGATCTTGTCGCGCTGCTCTTTCTTCAGCGGCGAAAGCACCATCACCATCTGCCGGCCCTCGAGCCGGGGAAACTGCTCGACGACACCATGCAATTCAAGGTCGCTCCTGACGCGCTGCAACAGCCGCACGCCAAACTCCTGGTGCGCCATTTCGCGCCCGCGGAAACGCAACGTCACCTTCGTCTTGTCACCATCCTCGAGGAACTTGATCAGGTTGCGAAGCTTGATTTTGTAGTCGCCCTCGTCGGTGCCCGGGCGGAACTTCACTTCCTTGACCTGGATCTGTTTCTGCTTGAGTTTCGCCTCGTGCGCGCGCTTCTGTTCGCGGTACCTGAACTTGCCGAAGTCCATGATGCGGCAGACCGGCGGTTTGGCCATCGGCGCAATTTCCACCAGATCCACTTCCGCCACCTCGGCCAACCTGAGCGCCTCGGCGATCGGCACCACGCCGACCGCCTCCCCTTCCACGCCGACCAGACGCACCTCAGGTGCGGTGATCTCCCTGTTGATGCGCTGCGATCTCTCGAGTGCGATGAGTGCCAACTCCTCTGTTCGTTCAAAAATTAGGCCGTGCCCAGCGCAACCGCCTCTGTTTGGAGGCGTGCGATGAAATCGCTCAACGTCATGGCGCCGAGATCTTCACCGCCGCGCGTACGCACGGCCACCGTGTCCGCCTGCTTTTCTTTGTCGCCGACGACCAGTTGGTACGGCAGCTTTCGCAGGCTATGTTGTCGTATTTTATAGGAAATTTTTTCGTTTCGCAAATCCGCCGCGGCGCGGAATCCCGTCTTCCGGAGCGTCCCGGCGACGTGTTCGGCGTAGTCGGCCTGGCGCTCGGTGATGCTCAGCACCGCCACCTGCTCAGGCGAGAGCCAAAGCGGGAACGCGCCAGCGTAGTTTTCAATCAGGATGCCGAGAAACCGCTCCATCGAGCCGACGATGGCCCGGTGCAGCATCACGGGCACTTTGCGCGCATTGTCCTCGGCGACATATTCCGCCCCGAGCAACTGCGGCATGCTGAAGTCCACCTGCATGGTGCCGCATTGCCACACGCGGCCGATGGCATCCTTGAGCGAGTACTCGATCTTCGGGCCGTAGAACGCACCCTCACCGGGGTTGATCTGGAAATCGACTCCGCTGCGTTTGAGCGATTCGATCAGCGCGGCCTCGGCCTTGTCCCAGATCGCGTCGGAACCGAGCCGCTTCTCCGGCCGCGTGGCCATCTTGTAAATAATGTCGGTGAAGCCGAAATCGCGATACACCTTGCGCAGCAGCTCGGTATAGGCGATGCACTCGCCGAGAATCTGATCTTCGGTACAGAAAATATGGCCGTCGTCCTGCCAGAACGAGCGCGCGCGCATTAACCCGTGCAGCGCCCCCGAAGGCTCGTTGCGGTGACAAACGCCGAATTCGCCGAGCCGATAAGGCAAATCGCGGTAGCTCTTCACACCCTGGTTGAATATCTGGATGTGTCCCGGGCAATTCATCGGCTTCACCGCGTATTGGCGCTTCTCGGACTCGGTGAAAAACATGTTCTCGCGGAAATTGTCCCAGTGCCCCGAGCGCTTCCACAGGGAAACGTCGAGAATCATCGGGCATCGCACCTCGAGATAGCCGTTGTCGCGGTACACGCGGCGCATGTACTGCTCTACGCACTGCCACAGGATCCAGCCCTTCGGGTGCCAGAACGCCATTCCCGGCGCCTCGTCCTGCATGTGGAACAGGTCGAGTTGCACGCCCAGCCTGCGGTGGTCGCGCTTCTCCGCCTCCTCGAGCATCTTGAGGTAGGCGTCCTGGTCGTCCTTCCTGCCCCAGGCGGTGCCGTAGATGCGCTGCAGCATCTCGTTGTTCGAATCGCCGCGCCAATACGCGCCGGCGACGCGCATCAGCTTGAACACCTTGAGCTTGCCGGTCGAAGGCACGTGCGGCCCGCGGCACAGATCGATGAAGTCGCCCTGCTGGTAGAGCGAGATCGGTTCGCCGGGCGGGATCGAGGCGATGATCTCCGCCTTGTAATGCTCGCCCTGCGCCTTGAAAAAAGCGACCGCCTCGTCGCGCTGCATCAGCTTCCTTGCCACCGGGATCTCGCGTTTAGCGATCTCCAGCATGCGCTTTTCGATCGCCTCCAGGTCCTCGGGCGTGAACGGGCGCTTGAACGCAAAATCGTAGTAAAAGCCGTTTTCGATCACCGGCCCGATCGTCACCTGCGCCTCGGGGAACAGCTCCTTGACCGCGTGCGCGAGCAGATGCGCGGTGGAGTGGCGCAGGATTTCGACGCCGTCCTTGTCCCGTTCGGTGATGATCGCCACCTCGCTTTCGGCCTCGACGCGATAGCTCGTGTCCACCAGCTTGCCGTCGACGCGGCCCGCAAGCGCGGCGCGCGCAAGCCCGGCGCCGATGGAAGCGGCGATCTCGGCGATGGTGACCGGCCGGGGGAAACTTTTCACCGAACCGTCGGGCAATCGAATGTCGGGCATCCGGGACTCGAAAACAAAACCGGCACCTTCGGTGCCGGTCCTTGCATTTGGTAGGCGCGATTGGACTCGAACCAACGACCCCCACCATGTCAAGGTGGTGCTCTAACCAGCTGAGCTACGCGCCTGAAAAGGCAGATTCTATCCCGACGCGGGGCGCTGCGGCAAAGCGATCGGACGTCTGGAACGTGAAACGCAGCACTCGCGCATCATCCTGAATCGCGCTCAGCCCCCGATGTGCACCTTGTACCGGGCGCCATTGGAAAACGTGCAACTGCCGGCGCCCTGACGCGGATTGCTCATCTGATACTCGCAGCTCATATACGAACCGGAGGATCCGAACGCGCTGGCGATCCCCCTGCGATCGTCGCCGGAGACCCGCGTCGCTTCGCCGGTCAGCACTTCGCCGCCGTAGTTGAGCTGGAAGCGGCCCTTGCCGGTCATCATGTTGGCCACCGTTCCGGTGACGACGCCGGTTTGCATGGCGAGATCGTTGTCCGGATAGAGCCGTGCATTGAGCAGCACCGGGAAGGCCGCTCCGGGCGCCATTCCCGGCGCGGTTGCCGCCGGAGGTATCGGATAGTGGTGGTACACCGGATAACCCTCGGGACCGACGGCCGGGACCACGTAGCAGCCGGCGAGGGACACGGTGGATGCGGCCAAGGCAGCCAGGATGTTTCTTGATGCAGTCATGACATTCTCCACAGGTAGGTCCAGGGCCCGTGCCCCGGTGTTTCCATGTTGTATCGGACCGACCCGCAGATGGCTTATCGACGGCTTATAGATGGCTTACGGCACGCCGCTAGAGGCTTGCCGGGGTAAAGTAGCGCCGTCGACCGCCAGAACAAGAATGAGCGATAGCGCCTATCCGGACGCGCTTCCTTCCCAGTACCGCCTGCACTGGTACGTGCTCGAGCGTGTGCTGGGGCAGGGTGGATTCGGCATCACCTATCTCGCGCGCGACACCAACCTCGACCAGTCCGTAGCGATCAAAGAGTACCTGCCGGTGGATGTCGCGACGCGGCGGGCGGACGCAACGGTGCGGCCGCGCAGCGACGATCAGGGCGAGCGCTATCGGTGGGGGCTGGACCGCTTCATCCGCGAGGCGCGCACGCTGGCGCGCTTTGACCACCCGAACATCGTGCGGGTGCATTCCGTGTTCGAGCATAACGGCACCGCTTACATGGTCATGCGCTTCGAGGAGGGAGAAAATTTCGCCGCGCTGCTCGATCGCAAGCGCACGCTCGCCGAGACCGACCTGATGCGCGTGCTGCTGCCGATCCTGGATGGCCTCGAGCTGGTGCACAACGCCGGTTTCATCCACCGCGACATCAAGCCCGACAACATCCATATCCGCGCCGACGGAACTCCGGTATTGCTCGACTTCGGCTCCGCACGCCATGCGCTCGGCCATGCGCGCACGGTAACCATCCTGGTCGCGCCCGGCTACGCGCCCTTCGAGCAGTACTACTCGAGCGGCGAGGACCAGGGCCCGTGGACCGACCTCTACAGTCTCGGCGCGACCTGCTACCGCGCCATCGCCGGCGTTCCGCCCATGGACGCGATCGCGCGCAGCAAGGGCATACTCGGCAGTACCCGCGAAATCCTCGTTTCCGCTACCGCGGTTGGCGCCGGGCGTTATTCCGAACGCCTGCTCAAGGCGATCGACCATGCGCTCGCGTTCGCCGAAAAGGACCGGCCCGCGTCAATTGCTTTGTGGCGCCGGGAACTGCTCGACAATGGCTTCGCGGCTTCCGCACCGACAAGCCCGGCTGCAATCGCGGGCGCGGCGGCGAAGGCCGCTGCAGCGCCCGCCCAGGCGCCCGTTCCGCCGATGCCCGCTGCTGCGACGAAAAATCCATTGGTGCGGACCGCTTCGCTCGTCGCCGCGTTGGTCGCAGTCGCATTGATCGGGGGTAGCATCGGCGCCTACCTGGTGACGCGCGGCTCCGGACCGCCACCGCAGCCCGCTGCAACATCGGCCGAAACCAAGCGGGCCGAGGCGCAGAAGGAAGCGCAGGCGAAGGCTGCGGCCGAAAGGGTCGCAGCCGAGCGGGCCGCAGCCGAGAAGGCCGCGGCGGAAAAAGCCGCTGACAAGGCTGCCGACGAACGCGCGCAAGCGGAAAAAGCGGCGGCAGAAAAGGCTGATGCCGAAAAGGCCCTGGCGGAAAAGTCTGCGCAAGCCAAAGCCGCAGTCGAAAAGACGTCCAAGTCCAAGTCGGCAGCCGAGAAGCTTGCAGCCGAAAAACCGCAAGCAGCGAAAGCCGATCAGGCGAAGGCCACCGCTGAGAAAGCTGCAGCCGAGCAAGCCGCGGCGGAGAAAGCGGCTTCCGGCAAATCCACATCGGCCCCACCCAGCGGCGACGCAGCCGCCTTCACCTATTATCGCGCGCTCGCCAACCGTGGAGATGCGGATGCGGCGCTCAAGCTCGGCGAAATGCACGAAGCCGGGCGCGGCACCGCGCCGAACAACGTCTGGGCCTGCTCGTGGTACGCCCTCGCGGAGCGCCGCGGCGCGGCCGGCGCGAGGGTAAAGAAAGAAGCGGTGGTGAACAAGCTGCAGCCACCCGAGGTCGGTCAGTGCGACAAATGGGCAGAGCGCTGGACGCCGCCGACGAACTGACAATCGGGCGAGTAGAATCTTTCGATGGAGGGAAGAATGCGCTTGGGCTATTGCGCGCCGCTGTGCGCATCGCTCGTGCTCGCCGCGGCTTGCGTCGAGCTCGAGCGCACGCTCAAACCGGAACCCCAGAGCGCCACCGCGCCAAAGCCGCCAGCCGCGCCGCCCGATCCCACGGTGATCGTCGAGGCGTTTTCGCGCCTGAACAGGGCGTTTCAGCAGGACTACGAGCGCATCCTCAACGAGCGCGGCGTGCGCTCGTTCCAGGCGCGCCGAAGCGAGGCCTTCGACGCTCTGCACGCAGGCCTGACCAGGCTGGGGATGATCGTCGAAAGTCGGGATCCCGACGCCGGGACGCTTACCGTTGCGGCGCCCGCCCCGCGGCCGCTCAGCGCGGATGAATGGCGCCGCACCATCGAGGCCGACCTGCCGATGATGCAGATGATCCTGTGCCCGCAGCTCGGCGAAAGCTATTGCCGGGCCATCAAATTCGAGCCGGATGACTACGTCATCGTGATCAACGCCACCGTCCTCGGGACCGCAAAAGGCGGTTCCGAAGTCTCGCTCACCACGCGCATGAGGGAGATCGCGCCCCGCCCCGGGATGCCGCGTCGTGAGTATCCGCCACCGACCGGCGTGCGCATGGCGCTCGACAAGATCTGGGCGCAGTTCGACCGTGAGCTCGCCGAGCAGGAACGGCGCGGCGCACGCAAGGCGCCCTGACCGGTGCGCATTACTTCTGCTCGGGCAAAGCCAGGCCGGCGTAAACCGCCTGTGTTTCCGACGACGGCAGAATCTTCAGTTTCGCCGCAAGCATGGTTCGCAGCCGCTCGTAGGTCGCGCGCGCTTCGGACAGCTCGCCGCAGCGCCGGTAGCTGAGCATCAGATTCCGGTAAGGCGCCTCGTAAAGCGGATCGGCATCGATGAAGCGCAGGTAGCAGTCTGTCGCCGCCTCGGGCTGCCCCGCTTCCTCCCAGGTGCGCGCAACGCGCGCGAGGCAGCGCAGCAGCCGCGCGCGGCCCTGCTCGCGGTACGCCAGATAGCTCGGCTGCTCCGATTCGTCGGGCAGGAACGGACCGCGATACAGTGCGAGCGCTTCGTCCGCCAGCGCGTGCAGCGTGCTCGCGGACTTGCCGCCTCCGGGGCAGCGCAGCGCGTCGTCGAAATCGGCGATCACGCACTCGAGCGCCCAGACGTCGACCCATACCAGGCCGGGGTCGAGGCTCAAGCGTCCATCGCGCAGCGGCAGCGCGTCGTCTTCGTCGAACAGCCGGCGCAGCCGATGCAGCGTGGCGGTGAATGACTTGTGCGCATAGTCCGCGTCGACATGCGGCCAGAGCGCGTCGCCAAGCTGGTCCGCGCGCACGTTCTGCCCGCCGAGCGCGACCAGCACCTTGAGCAGTTCCATCGGCCGCCCGGGCCCCTTGCCGGAAAACTCCACCGGCGCGTCGCCGCGCAGCAGTTCGAAGCGGCCGAACGTCGCGATGCGCAACGGCCAGGGCCAGTCCCGCACCCGCAGCGGCGGCGTGCGCGGCACGAGGCGCCGCTCCCGCACCAGGCCACGCGCATACTCGGGTTCGACTCCGCAACGCAACGCCAGTACACAGAGATCAGCCGTTTCGCGCTGCCGCCACCAGGGCGCATGCCGGAATCCGTGTTCGCGTCCGAGTCCGAACGCGGCGCGCAGCGGCGCCAGCGCCGACGCTTCGTCCCCCGTGGAGAGCGCCGCGTCAGCGGCAGCCAGGCTCACGCAATACCGCAGCCATACGCTGCACTGCGCTTCGGCAAGCGCTTCCGCGACGCGCAGCTGCGCATCGCTTCCGCGCTTGTCCCGGGTGCCGCCGATGCACCGCGCGAGCGCGCTGCGCGCCAGGCATTCGAGCCAGGGTAGTCCGGTCTCCGCCGCCAAGGCGGCGGCAAGGCGCGCTTCGCGCAGGGCGGCTTGCGCATCGCCGTCGAGCGAGGCCAGCCAGCCGCGCAGGTAATGCAGGATGGCAAGGTCGCCGCGGCGCGGGCGCGCCTCGAGCGTATCAAGACGCTGCACTTCGGCTCGCGCGACATCGCGATCGCCGGCGCCCAGCGCCGCCGCCGCGGCCACCGCGCGCAGCCAGCCGTCGTAGGCATGCATGCCTTCGGCCTCCGCTTCGGCAAGGCAGGCGCGCGCCGTCTCGAGCGCACGCGCGTGGGCGCCATCGAGCAGATGGTACAGCGCCGACGCGATTCCGGCCGCCACCGCGAGGCTCGGCAACAGCCCGCGCGCATCGGCCCGCATCGCTTCGATCGCCGCGCCCGCGGCCGCGAAATCCCCGCGCAGGAGCGCGCTCGCGGCGCGCCCGAGCGGCACCTGGGCAAGTTCGATCCAATCATCGAGTGCGGCGCTGCCTGCGTCGCGCAACAGCATCGCGCGCACCATCACGCCCGCGGCGGCGCGCTCCGGGCGGTTCGGCTCGCGCGCGGCGCTCTCCTTCAGCAAGCCGGCCAGCACCCCGCACCAGCGATCGAGCGGCGCCAGATCGTCGAATTCGAAGATGATCGCGTCGATCAGGCCGCAGCAGCTTCGCACTGCGCCGTCGGCATCGCCGGCACGAAGAAAAGCCTCCAGGGCCTGTTCGAACCGCCGCCGCGCCTCCCTCGGACTGGAGCGCGCGCGGCATTCTCCCAGCGCCAGCAGCAGCGCCGCGTCGGACTCCAACACGTTCGACGGGAGCAGCTCGAGCCAGCCGCCCAGCGTTTCCGTGCGGCCTTGCGAAACCATGGAAGCCGCCTCCGCGGCGACAATGCGCGCGATTTCCGTCCAGTCGCGGCATTCGACCAGCAGCGGCACCGCATCCTCGACCTGCCCCGCCGCGCGCAGCAGCCCGGCCGCCCGCCGCAAATGCGCGGGGCCGAACGCTTCAGGCAGATCGAGCGACGCGCGCCCGCGGAGAAAATCGCGCAGCAGCGGGTGCAACTGGTAGATGCGCCCTTCATCCGAGCGTGCCTCGCTCACGAAATAATTGTTGAGCGCGAGATTCACCAGCAGGCGCCCCGCCTTGCTTTCACCGGACACCGCCTGCGCGACCTCTACCGTCATGCGCGGCAGGCACGCGATCCTCAGCAGGAATTCGCGCGTCCCGGTTTCGAAGCGCTCGAAAATCTCACCGGCAAGATAGTCGAATACGGCCTGCGGCGGCGCGTCGCCCGGGAACTCCGCGAGCCGGCCTGAGAGCTTGGCGTGCTCCAGCATAAGCACCAGCCCTGCCGCCCAGCCTTGAGTGCGCTCGTGCAGTTGCGCCACGGCATCCGCCGCGAGCGCCTGCCCGCGCAGCCGCGCGATGCGTTCCAGCTCCCCCGCGTCGACGCGCAGGTCGTCCCAGCCCACGCACAGCATTTCGCCCGTGACGCGAAAGCGCGCATATGCGGCGGGCGGGTCGCTGCGGCTGGTGACGATGATGCAGCTTTGCTTTGGTATCTGCCCGATCGCCGCCTCGAGCACCGTGTGCAGCGGGCTCTCCGCGGGCACCGCATGAAAATTGTCGAGCACCAGTGCAAATGGTCCTTTCGCCCGCGCGAACAGATGGCGGAAGAACTTCCGCGCAAACGAGGCGAGGTCCGCGCCGGCCCGCGACGCGAACGCGGGATACTCGCGCGCCCTGCCGCCATCGAGCTTGCGCGCCGTATGTCCCAGGTAATGAAAGAAGGTGGCGACGTCGGCATCGTCGGCGTCGATCTGGTACCACAGGCTGCGCATGCGGCGCGCCTCGACATAGGTCGCGGCCAGGGTCGTCTTCCCCGAGCCCGGCGGCCCCGAGATCCACGCGACGGTGCGACCGGGCGCACCGTCGAGTCGCGCGAACAGCCGCTCGCGCGGCACGGTCGATCCGAACGCCGGACGCGTGGTCTTGGCAAATGCGATGCTGGGCTGCTGTGATCCCGCCACCGGGGAATCTCCGCTCAATTGCAATCTTCTCACGGGCGCAGGCCGCATGATCGCAGCGCTCCGCCGACTGCGCGCTTACCGACTGCTTACAGATGGCTTAGAGCGGCGCCTGCGCGATCGAGGGCCGCGGCGATATACTCCCAGGATCGCTCACCCTTGGCGGATTCCCCGCGAAAAGGAGCTGAATGGAACTCATCCTTTGGCGGCACGCCGAGGCCGAAGACGGCGTGCCTGACTCGCAGCGCAGGCTCACCACGCGCGGGCAGAAACATGCAGCGCGCGTAGCCGAATGGCTGCTGCAGAGGCTGCCGGCGAAGTTCAGCGTGATCGCGAGCCCGGCCCAGCGCACGCGCCAGACCGCGCAAGCGCTGGGTGTTTCGTTCAAGACTGCCGACCACCTCGGACCCGACGCGTCGGTCGAATCAGTGCTGCGCGCGGTCGACTGGCCCGACCGCGAGCGCACGGTGATCGTCGTCGGCCACCAGCCGACGCTCGGCCGGACTGCGGCGTTGCTCGTGTCGGGCGCACCCGCCGACTGGACGGTCAAGAAAGGCGCGCTGTGGTGGCTCACCAACCGCGTGCGCAACGACGGGGCGCAGGTGGTGGTGCGGGCAGTGGTCTCGCCCGATCTGCTGTAGAAGGCTACTGGGTCCCTGCTTTCGCGGGGATGACGGCTCGCGCGGGAACGACTTCCAGCTTCGCAATCTGCGCCGCGCGGCGCTCGGTCACGCGAGTGACTGCGAATTTCATGCCGACCGCCTTCCAGCTGCCCGACTCAGCCTCGAGCGCCGCTTCGGTGAGCGGGTTCTCCTCCAGCCACTCGCGCGGCAGCTCGAGCGTATAGCCGGCAGCGTCGGCCGTCACGCGCAGCGGAGGCAGCGGCGCGTCCGTGCGGTTGCGCAGGATCAGCGAGGCGAGCCGCAGCGCGAACACCAGCCTCCAGTCGTCGTCCTCCAGTCCCGGGTCCTGCATCTTGCCGAGCTTGCCGCGGTGCGCCAGCACCACGCGCGCGAGGCGCTGTTGATCCATACGCGAAAAGCCCGGCATGTCCGCGTTCGACAGAACGTAGGCGGAATGCTTGTGGTACTGCGCGTGCGCGATCGACAGCCCGACCTCCGCGAGGCACGCCGCCCAGTCGAGCAGCTGGCGGTCCGGATCGTCCTCGGCCGCGCGGTCAACCGATTGGTCCGCGAGCAGCGCGTCGTACACGCGCAGCGAAAGCTGGCGCACGCGCTCGGCCTGCGCCGCGTCGACGTGGTAGCGGCGGATGAACTGCGCGACGGTCGTTCCGCGCATGTCGCGATGCTCGACGCGCCCGAGCAGATCGTAGAGCACGCCGTGGCGCAGCGCGCTCTCCGAAATCGCCATGCGCTCGATGCCGAGCTCGTCGAACACCGCGACGAGGATCGCGAGCCCGCCCGCGAACACCGCCGCGCGGCTCGAACGCAGCCCGGGGATGCGTTCTGGATCGGCGCGTCCCTGCTTGATCGCCAGGCTGCGCAGACGATCGAGACCCTCGCGCGTGATGCCCTGCCCGACGTAGCCGTTCTCGATCAGCATCGACTCGATCGCCTGCACCGTGCCGGAAGAGCCGATCGACTCCTGCCAGCCGAGCGCGCGGCAGGCGGGCACCACGGCGGCGAGCTCCTGGCGCGCAGCGAGCTCGGCGGCCTTCATGCGCGGCTTGTCGATCTCGCCG
>JBGOTT010000046.1:0-18210 GCA_041476585.1 Gammaproteobacteria bacterium
GCCCTCTGGCGAATTGATCCGCTGTTCAGGCGGGCGCAGAAGATTGCGTTATCCGATCCGCTCACGAAGGCGTGCGGCGTGGCCATCCGTACCACGATGAGCCGGTTCCTTGGCCTATGTGTTCATGGCGTTGATTTTCCTTCGGAGTCAATGAATTCTAGCACTCGCTCCGCTGTACAATTCGCCCTTTCCAATTTCTAATTCATTGGTCGCTGTCAGAAAGGATGCAGGCGTGGCAAAAGAAGAGCTGATCGAGATGGAAGGCGTGGTGCAGGAACTGCTGCCCAACACGCAGTTCCGCGTGCTGCTGGACAACGGGGTGAGCGTGCTTGCCTACGCATCCGGCAAGGTGAGAAAGCACCGCATCCGGATCCTTGCCGGAGACAAGGTCACGCTCGAGATGTCGCCCTACGACCTTACCCGCGCGCGCATCAACTTCCGGCACAAGGACGAAAGGCCGACTGCCGCTCCGGCGGTACGCCGCCCGGTGGGGCCGCGCCGGCGCTAGCCCTTCGCACGCGCCAGCTTCATCACTTCCGGTATCCGGCGCAGCGCCCGCATGACGCGCGCGAGATGCCGGCGGTCGGAGACTTCCATCACCAGCAGCATCGTGGTGTAGACGCTGCGATCCTCGTCCATGCTGATGGAATCGATGTTCGAGCCGGCATCCGCAATCTCCGAGGCGACCTTGGCGAGCACGCCGCGCTGGTTGGCGACGGTGACCTCGACCGCCGCTTTGAACAGTTTCGAGGTTGCGGGATCCCAGTCGACATCGAGCCACTGATCGGGCGCGCTCTTGCGGGAGCGGACGATCTGCGGGCAATCGGCAGCGTGCACCACCATGCCCTGGCCTTTCCTGATCGAGCCGACGATCTGGTCCCCCGGAATTGGACGGCAGCAGGCCGCGAGTTGTACGGCCACGCCCTCGGTGCCGCGGATCGTCACGCGGCCCAGCGGCTTTCCCGTTGCGCCGGATTCATCGCGCGCAGCGTCGGGGCGCCGCAGCAACCTTCGCGCCACCACCGCGGGCAGGCGTTTGCCCAGGCCGATGTCGGCGAAGACTTCCTGCCGCGAGCGTGAGCCGATTTCGCGCACCGCCCGGTCCCAGCTCGCGGAATCGATGTCGGTGGCGCTTGCGCCGAGCACTTTCAGCGCCTGTTCGAGCAGACGCTCGCCGAGGCTTGCCGACTCCTCGTACTGCATCGTCTTGAGGAAATGGCGGATGTTGGAGCGCGCCTTCCCGGTGCGCACGTACTGCATCCACGCCGGGTTCGGTTTGGCGTGGCTGGCGGTGATGATCTCGACGCGGTCTCCATTGCGCAACTCGGTGCGCAGCGGCACCAGTTCGTTGTTCACCTTGGCCGCGACGCAGCGGTTGCCGATGTCGGTGTGCACCAGGTAGGCGAAGTCCACCGCGGTCGCGCCGCGCGGCAGCGAAAGGATCCTGCCTTTCGGCGTGAACACGTAGACCTCGTCGGGAAACAGGTCGACCTTTACATGCTCGAGGAACTCGTGCGAGTCGCCCGACTGGTTCTGGATTTCGAGCAGGGACTGCAGCCAGAGGTGCGTCTGCTTCTGCAGTTCCGAGAGCGAAGTGTCGTCCTTGTACATCCAGTGCGACGCAACGCCGGCTTCGGCGATGCGGTGCATCTGCTCGGTACGGATCTGGAACTCCACCGGTGCGCCGAAAGGCCCGATCAGCGCAGTGTGCAGCGAGCGGTATCCGTTCGCCTTCGGGATCGCAATGTAATCCTTGAACTTGCCCGGCACCGGTTTGTACAGCCCGTGCAATGCGCCCAGCGCGAGATAGCACGCCGGCACGTCCTTGACGATCACGCGAAAACCATAGATGTCGTGCACCTCGGAGAACGACAGGTGCTTCTCGCTCATCTTATTGTAGGTCGAGTAGACGTTCTTCTCGCGCCCGCTGACGCTCGCTTCGATACCGGCGTCGCTTAGTCGCTGACGGATCGCCTCGAGGGACTTGCCGATCAACTCGCGGCGGTTTCCCCGCGCGGCCTTGACCGCCTTGGCGAGCACGCGATAACGCAGCGGATACAGATGCGCAAACGCCAGCTCGTGCAACTCCTGGTAGAGGGCGTTCAGGCCGAGCCGGTTGGCGATCGGCGCGTAGATTTCCGTGGTTTCGCGCGCGACGCGCCGCCGCTTGGCTGCGGGCACCGCGCCGAGCGTGCGCATGTTGTGCAGCCGGTCGGCGAGCTTGATCAGGATGACGCGCACGTCGCGCGCCATCGCCAGGAGCATTTTGCGGAAATTCTCGGCCTGCGCGTCTTCCGCCGATTGAAATTCGATGCGCGCGAGCTTGGACAGCCCATCGACCAACTCGGCCACCGGCTTGCCGAAGGTGTCGGAGATCTCGTCCTTGGTGACGGAGGTGTCTTCCATCACGTCGTGCAGCAGCGCCGCGACCAGCGCCTGAGCGTCGAGGTGCCAGGCGGCGAGTATTGCGGCAACCGCCAGCGGATGCGAGATGTAGGGTTCGCCCGACTGGCGCGTCTGGCCGGCGTGCGCCGCTTCGGAAAAGCGATAGGCTTCGCCCAGCCGCAGCACGTCGGCGGGCTTCAGGTAGGAAAATACCGGTTCGTCGAGCACGGGGACGGCGGCCATGGATGGCGCGTGATGGATGCCGGTAGTATTGCTGCCCGGGCCCCGTCGCCCGGCGCAGCGCCGATTTGCCCGCTACACGCTCGCTACACTGTCGGCACGGTCGGATTGCGCTTGAGGACTTCGAGTCCGACCTTGCCGATGGCGATCTCGCGAAGCGCGATGACGGTGGATTTGTCCTTGTTGGGCTCGACCATCGGCGATGCGCCCGAGCCGAGCTGGCGCGCGCGGTAGGTCGCGGCCAGCGTGAGCTGAAAGCGGTTTGGGATCCTCTTCAGGCAATCGTCGACGGTGATGCGTGCCATGTTCATTTCCTCAGGCTGAAAATTTCCGGGTGGCGCTCGAGCTGGCGCTGCAGCTTAAGACGCGCGGCGCGGATGATCGCCAGCAGATCCTGCCTGGCTTCATCGAAGTCGTTGTTAATAATAGCATAATCAAACTCGCCGACGTGGCTCATTTCTTCGCGGGCCGCCGCCGACCGCCGGCGGATCGCTTCCTCGGTGTCCTGCGCGCGCGTGCGGATGCGCCGCTCGAGCTCCTCGAGCGACGGCGGCAGGATGAAGACTCCGAGCGCCTCGGGCATCAACCGGCGCACCTGCTGCGCGCCCTGCCAGTCGATCTCGACTATCAGGTCGTGCCCGGTCTCGAGCGCTTCGCAGATCACCTTTTGAGAGGTGCCGTAGCGGTTGCCGTGCACCTCGGCGCTCTCCAGGAACTCGGCCCGTTCGAGCATTTCCAGAAAGACAGGCTCGTCGACAAAAAAATACTCGCGCCCGTGCTGCTCGCCGGGCCGCGGCGCGCGGGTAGTGTAGGAAATCGAGCACCGCAGGGACGGATCGGCCTTCAGCGCCGCGCTGATGAGCGAACTCTTGCCGGCCCCCGACGGCGCTGTGATGATGATGAGCAATCCTGTCACGCAAGCTTTCCCTACTCGATATTCTGAACCTGCTCGCGCATCTGCTCCACCAGCAGCTTGAGCTCGAGCGCGCAGTCCGAGATCGGTTGAGAGCCTGCCTTGGCGCCGAGCGTGTTGGCCTCGCGTCCGAGCTCCTGCATCAGGAAGTCGAGCCGCTTGCCGCATTCGCCGCCGCGCGCGAGCACGCGCGCGACTTCGGCGAGATGGGTGCGCAGGCGACCGATTTCTTCGTCGACATCGATCTTCATGCCGAACACCGCCACCTCCTGGCGAATGCGCTCGTCGTCACCCGCACCGATCGCCTCCCGCAGCCGGTCGGCGAGCTTCGCCTGGAATGCCGCGATCGCCGCGGGCACCAACGGTGCCACGATCTCGATCCGTCTGGCCATGTCCGCGGCGCGCTCGCGCACGATGTCCGCGAGCTTCGCGCCTTCGCGCGCCCGCGTCGCCGACAGTTCGTCGAGCGCATGGCGCGCGAGTTCCAGCGCTTTGCCACGCAGCACGTCCTCGGCGACGGCGTCTTCCAACAGCACCCCCGGCCAGCGCAGAATGTCGGCCGCGCGCAGGCCGGGCGCGTCGGGAAACTCCGTGCGCACCGATTGCGCCAGATTGCGCAGGCGCGCCAGCGCGGCCGCATTCAGCCGCTCGTCGCGCGGCGCTGCCGGATTGGGCGAGAAGTACAGGCGGCAGTCGATCTTGCCGCGGCGCAGTTTCGACGACAGCAGCTCGCGCAGCGCGGGCTCGAGCGTGCGCAGGTCCTCGGCGATGCGGAACTGGATATCGAGGTAGCGCGAATTGACCGAGCGCAATTCGAGACCGAGGGTGCCGTGGCCGATCGCCGCCTGCGCGACGGCGTATCCGGTCATGCTGTGGATCATGGCGTGGGCAGCCGGCTGGATGCGAAGCGCGAACGTGGCATCGCGCACGGTCGGCAAGAAGAGGATGCGCGTATCATAACAGCACACCTATCACGATGCCCGGGCAAGCCAATCAGCCGTTACCGGAAGGTTTCCAGCTCGCCGAGTACCGCATCCTGCGGGTGCTGGCATCGGGCGGGTTCTCGTTCGTTTACCTGGCGCACGACCAAAATGAAATGCCCGTTGCAATCAAGGAATATCTGCCGGCCGCGCTCGCGCTGCGCGTGAACGGTGCGGCGGTGCCCGCGGTCGCGGAATCGGACCTCGCCGCATTCCGCTTCGGAATGAAATGCTTTTTCGAGGAAGGGCGCGCTCTCGCCGGATTCACGCACGTGAACGTCGTGCGGGTGCTGAATTTCTTCCGTGCCAACGATACCGCCTACATGGTGATGCGCTACGAACGCGGCCGCACGCTGCAGCAGCACATCCAGGCGCGGCAAGGCGCGCTCAGGGAGGACTGGGTGCGGCAGACTTTCGCGCAACTGCTCAACGGCCTGCGCGAGGTGCATTCGTGCAAACTGCTGCATCTGGATATCAAGCCCGGCAACATCTACGTTCGCAATGACGGCGCGCCGGTGCTGATCGACTTCGGCGCGGCACGGCAGACGCTCGGCGCGGCGGCGGGCGGCTTTCCACCGATGTATACGCCGGGCTACGCCTCGCCCGAGCACTACCACGGCCGCGAACAACTCGGACCGTGGAGCGACATCTATTCCGTGGGTGCGAGTCTGTATGCAACGCTCGTGGCGAAAGCGCCGCAGCCTGCAGACCAGCGCGCCAAACACGACCGGGTGGTTCCTGCGAGCAAGGCCTGCAGCGGGAAGTTTTCGCGGCAGCTTCTCGAGACGGTGGACTGGTGTCTGCAGCTCGACCACATGCAACGCCCGCAGAGCGTGTTCACGCTGCAGAAGACGCTGCTGGAGGACGGATCGCCGGATACCAGGACCGCGAGGCCGATCCTTGGCCGGCTGAAGGGCGCCCTCACGCGCCTGACGGGACGATGAGCGGGAAAGCGAGCAAAGCAGGGCGGCGGACGCCGGAGGGACATGCGCTTCACGATCTTCCAGGATAGCCGCGTCGGCACGCGCCAGTACCAGCAGGACCGTATCGGGTGCTGGCAGACGAAGGAAGCGCTGCTGATGCTGGTCGCCGACGGCTTGGGCGGCCATCTGCGCGGCGAGCTCGCGGCGCAGGCGGCCGTGCAGCATCTTGCCGGAGCGTTTCAGCGCGAGGCGAAGCCGGCGCTCGTCGATCCGGACGCTTTCCTGTTCAATGCGCTGGGGGGCGCGCACCACCTGATCCACCAACAGGCGCAAGCGCTCGGCCTGCCCGACACGCCGCGTACTACTGTCGTGGCCTGCGTGGTGCAGGGCGGCCACGCGTGGTGGTCGCACGTCGGCGACTCGCGCCTGTACCACATCCGGCGCGGCAGCGTGCGTGCGCGCACCCGGGACCATACTCGCGTGCAGGAGTTGGTCGACGCCGGCCGCATGCGCGAGGAGGCCGTGCCCTCGCATCCGGACCGCAACAAGCTGCTGCAGTGCCTCGGAAGCGATGCTCCGCCAAAGGTCGAACCGGCCACCTGCGCGCGTCTGGCGAGGGGTGACGTGATCCTGCTGTGCTCGGACGGATTCTGGGGCCCGCTGTCACAGCGCCAGTTGCTGAGCCGGCTGATAGCGAAGTCGCTCGACGTGGCGCTGCCGGAACTGA
Source organism: Gammaproteobacteria bacterium (assembly GCA_041476585.1). Lineage (GTDB taxonomy): Bacteria > Pseudomonadota > Gammaproteobacteria > Burkholderiales > SG8-39 > JADGRQ01. The sequence continues at coordinate 6,169 of JBGOTT010000046.1, forward strand.
TGTCGCTTGCCGAGACACGCGCCGGCAAGCAGTGCGATAATCTTTCCGTCGTCGCCATGGCATGGGGCGAGGACGAGCTCGCCGACGCGGGCGTCGCATCGCCGAGACCAAGATGGGCTTGAAGAAGAGCACCCGGCGATGAGGCCCGGTGAGCGCCGACACGACGAATTGCGCCGCGTCACACTCGAGCGCGGCTACACGCGTCACGCCGAAGGCTCGGTGCTGGTCGCGTTCGGCGAAACTCGTGTGCTTTGTACGGTCAGCGTGCTGGAGCGCGTACCGCCGCACCGCAAGGGATCCGGCGGAGGCTGGCTCACGGCGGAGTACGGAATGCTGCCGCGCTCGACCAACACCCGCAGCGAGCGCGAAGCGGCACGCGGCAAGCAGTCGGGCCGCACGCAGGAGATACAGCGCCTGATCGGGCGCGCGCTGCGCGTGGTGATCGATCTCGATCGCATCGGCGAGCGCACCCTGCAGGTCGATTGCGACGTGCTGCAGGCCGACGGCGGCACCCGCACCGCCTCGATTACCGGCGCGTTCGTGGCGGTCCACGATGCGCTCGGCTGGATGCGGTCGCGCGGCATGATCGATGCGCTTGCGGTGCGCGATTTCGTCGCGGCGGTTTCGGTCGGCATCTTCCAGGGCGTTCCGATGCTCGATCTCGATTATGCCGAGGACTCCAACTGCGCGACCGACATGAACGTGGTGATGACCGGCGACGGCCGTTTCGTCGAGGTGCAGGGTACTGCGGAAGGCGAGGCGTTCTCCCGCGCCGAGATGGACGCGCTCCTTTCCCTCGCCGAGGGCGGCATCCGCGAATTGGTGGACCACCAGAGGCGCGCGCTCGGACTGTGAAGCTGGTTCTCGCATCGAACAACCCGGGCAAGCTCCTCGAGATGCGCGCGCTCGTGTCGCTCACGCGGTTGCCGGTTGAACTGGTCGCGCAGTCCGAACTCGGCATCGCCGAGGCCGAAGAGCCGCACCAGACATTCCTCGAGAACGCGCTCGCCAAAGCCCGCCACGCAAGCCGGAGCTCCGGCCTGCCCGCGCTTGCCGACGACTCGGGGCTGTGCGTGGCGGGTCTGGGCGGCGGGCCCGGGGTGTACTCGGCCGTCTATGCGGGTGAACCGAGGTCGGATGCGCGCAATAACGCGAAACTCCTCGCCGAGACCGCAACGCTCGCCGACCGGCGCGCGTACTACGCCTGCGTGATGGTGCTGGTGCGCCGCCCCGACGATCCGCAGCCGGCGGTGTCCGAAGGCGTCTGGCACGGCGAGGTGGCGCTTGCGCCGCGCGGCGCGGGCGGCTTTGGCTACGATCCCCTCTTCTGGCTATCGAAACACGGATGCACGGCCGCGGAGCTCGATCGCGAGGAGAAGAACCGCATCAGCCACCGCGGCATTGCGCTCGCGAGTCTGCTCGCGCGTTTTCCCGAGTGGCTGCGCGAGGAAGCCTGATGGGGACGACCGCAAGCATCGCGCTCGGGCGCCCGGGAACCATCCGGTTCGAGGCGCTGCCGCCGCTTTCACTGTACGTGCACATACCGTGGTGCGTACGCAAATGCCCTTATTGTGATTTCAACTCTCACGAGCGCCGCGCGGAACTTCCCGAGCAAGAATATTGCGCCGCGCTGATCGCGGATCTGGAGGGCGCGTTACCCAGCATCTGGGGGCGCAGGGTGTACAGCGTATTCTTCGGTGGCGGCACGCCCAGCCTGTTCTCGGCGCGCTCCATCGAGGCGCTGATTTCGGCGTTTCGCGCGCGGCTGCAGCTCTCGAGCGACGCCGAGATCACGCTGGAGGCGAATCCGGGCACCTTCGAGGCAGCGAAGTTCCGCGATTTCCGCACCGCGGGCGTCAATCGCCTGTCGATCGGTGTGCAGAGTTTCGACGATGCCAGGCTTGCGGCGCTCGGACGCATCCATTCTTCGGACGAGGCGCGGCGCGCGATCGAGCATGCGCTCGGCTGCTTCGGGCAGGTCAACATCGACCTGATGTATGCCCTGCCCGGACAGTCGCCTGAAGGTGCGCATGCCGACATCGCAGAGGCGGTGCGGCTGGGCGCGCCGCACATCTCGGCCTATCAGTTGACCATCGAGCCGAATACCGTGTTCTACAGCAAGCCGCCGAAGCTTCCGGCGCATGACGTCGCTGCGGAAATGCAGGAAGCCGTCGAGGCGACGCTGGCCGCGTCCGGTTACCAGCATTACGAAACCTCCGCCTTTGCGCGATCCGGTGCGCGCTGCCGGCACAACCTCAATTACTGGCAATTCGGCGACTACCTCGGCATCGGTGCCGGGGCGCACGGCAAGCTGTCGTTTCCGGACCGCATCGAGCGCCACTCGAGGGCGAAGCAGCCGCGCGAGTACATGCACCTGGCGGCGAGAGGCGCTTCGATCACCGAGCGGCGCGGCCTGAGCGCGAAGGAGCTGCCGTTCGAATTCATGTTGAATGCGCTGCGGCTGGTCGAAGGTTTTCCTGCGGAATTGTTCCGCGCGCGCACCGGGCTCGAGCTGTCCGCCGCCGAAGCGCCGCTCGCTGCAGCGCAAGCACGCGGTCTGATCGTGCGCGGCCTGCATTCGATCCGCCCCACCTTGCGCGGGCAACGCTTCCTGAACGACTTGCTGGAGCTGTTCCTGCCGGGTTAGCTGCGCAGGAAAATCAGGTCGCGCACCGGATGCCCAAGCTTGAGGCCGCGCGCTTCGAACTTGGTGAGCGGGCGGTAGGCCGGTCGTTCGCTGTAGCCGTGGGCGGCATTGCGCAGCAGCGGTTCCCCGGATAGCACGGCGAGCATCTGTTCGGCGTATTCCTCCCAGTCGGTCGCAAGATGCACGTACCCGCCAGGTTTGAGCTTGCGCGCTATCAGTTCGACGACCGGCGGCTGGATGAGCCGCCGTTTGTGGTGGCGCTTCTTCGGCCACGGATCCGGGAAGAAGAGATGGATGCCTGCGAGCCCTCCGTCCGGGATCATCTGCTCGAGCACCTCGCTGGCATCGTGGCGTATTACCCGCAGGTTCGTGAGCCCGAGTTCAGCGATTTTCCTCAGCAGGCTCCCGATGCCCGGCCCATGCACTTCGACCGCGATGAAATCGGTCTCGGGCCTTGCCAACGCGATCGCGGCGGTGGTCTCGCCCATGCCCGAGCCGATCTCGAGCACCAGTGGCGCTCTGCGCCCGAAAAACCGCACTGCGTCGACCGGCTGCGTGGAGAATGCGATGCCGTAGAGCGGCAGCAGATTTTCCAGCGCGCGTTCCTGCGCAGGCGAGATGCGCCCCTGCCGCAGCACGTAGCTGCGCACCGGGCGCTGGAGCGTGTTCACTGCAAATGGCGGACTCAGGCCGCCTTGGTGTTCTGCGCGGACGAGATCAGGCCTTCGGTCGGCGAAGATGGCGCGGCGGTGTAGAACTTCTTCGGCATGCGTCCGGCGAGGTAGGCTTCGCGCCCGGCTTCGACCGCCTTCTTCATCGCGCGCGCCATCAGAATCGGATCCCTGGCTGCGGCGATCGCGGTGTTCATCAGCACGCCGTCGCAGCCGAGTTCCATTGCGATTGCCGCGTCGGAAGCGGTTCCCACTCCGGCATCCACCAGAACCGGCAGCGAAACCCGCTCGATGATCAGTTGCAGGTTCCAGGGATTGAGGATTCCCATCCCCGAGCCGATCAGCGACGCGAGCGGCATGATCGCGACGCAGCCGGCGTCCTCGAGCATCTTTGCCTGGATCGGATCGTCCGAGCAGTACACCATCACCTTGAATCCATCGCTCACCAGCCGGCTGGCGGCCTGGAGCGTTTCGGGCATGTTCGGGTACAGGGACTGCGGATCGCCCAGCACTTCGAGTTTCACCAGGTCGTGCCCGTCGAGCAGTTCGCGCGCAAGGCGCAGCGTGCGCACCGCGTCGTCGGCGCTGTAGCAGCCGGCGGTGTTGGGCAGATAGGTGAAGCGCGACGGCGGAAGCGCGTCGAGCAGGCTGGGCTCGTTCGGGTTCTGGCCGATGTTGGTGCGGCGGATCGCCACTGTGACGATTTCCGCGCCCGAGGCGTCGATCGCGGCGCGCGTCTGGGCGAAGTCCTTGTACTTTCCGGTGCCCACGAGCAGGCGCGACGAAAAGGATTTTCCGGCGATGATGAGCCTGTCCGCAGTCATGTCAGCCTCCCCCCACCGCAACCACGATTTCCAGCCGGTCGCCGTCGGCGAGCCGGGTCGAGCGGTGCGCGCTCTTCGGCACGATCTCGCCGTTGCGTTCGACGGCAACTTTCTTGCCCGCGAGCGCAAGCCGCTCGACGAGCTGTGCGATGTCGAGCGCTTCCGCGAAGCGATGGCTTGAGCCGTTGACGGTGACCTGGATCATCGAACGAAGACTTATGATGGTCAAATTCTACCCCGCGCAGGGGCTTCGACCAATGCCGTGGAACCTCGACGCAGCAACTTTCGCCATGGTCGCAGTCGCTGCCTTCCTTTCTTCAATCGTAGGCGGGGTGGGAGGGTTCGGCACCGGCATCATCCTGACGGCGCTGCTTGCGCCGATCATCGGCTTCAAGGCGCTGGTGCCGGTGCTGGCGGTTGCCGGCGTGGTGATCAATGCGGGGCGATTCTGGTTCTACCGCAAGTCGGTCGATCCGCGGGCCGTGCGGCAGGTGCTCGCGGGCGCGGTTCCGGCGCTATTCGTCGGCGTCTACGTCTACAGCCTGCTCGATGCGCGCACCATCGGGTTCGTGCTGGGGAGCTTCGTGCTCGCCGCAGTTCCGCTGCGCCACGTGCTCGACCGGCGCGGGATGCGATTGCAGCCGGCGGGGCTGCTGGCCGGCGCCGGCGTGTTCGGACTGGTTTCCGGCGTCGCGAGCGGCACCGGTGTGATCCTGATATCGCTGCTGCTGGGCGCCGGGCTGGGCGGTACTGCCGTGCTGGCAACCGATGCGCTGGTGACCATCGCGATCGACCTGATCAAAGTGCTGCTGTTCGGCGGGTTCGAGTTGCTCGACGCGGCTAGCGTCACGCTCGGCCTTGCCATCGGGGCCATAACCATCCCGGGCAGCCGCGTTGCCGCGTGGCTGGTCGAACGCCTTGGCGCGCGGCTGCACGTCTTCGTGATGGACGCGCTCATCGTCATCGGCGGCATGACCATGCTCTGGAGCGCGATCAGAGCGGGGTAGGCAAAAGTATTCCGCTCAATCCATCTCGATCTTGGCAGTCCTGACCACCTTGCCCCAGCGCGCGGCCTCCGACTTGATCAGCGCCGCGAATTCCTCCGGCGTACCGCCACCCACCTCGTTGCCCTGGCTGGTGATGTAGTTCTTCATCTCCGGGTCCTGCAACGCCTTGTTGGCCACCGCATTCAGCTGCCTGACGAGGTCCGCTGAGATGCCCTTGGGCGCGACGATGCCCTGCCAGTTCAGCACTTCGACGGCCGGATAGCCCGACTCGCCCATCGTCGGCAGCTCGGGCAACAGCGGCGAGCGCGTCCGGCTGGTGATAGCGAGCGCGCGCAACCTGCCGCCCTTCACTGCGGGCATGGCGGAGTACATCTGCTCGAACATCATGGTGACCTGCCCGCCGAGCAGATCGGTCGCGCCGGCCGCACCGCTCTTGTACGGCGCATGGATCATGTCGATGCCCGCGGTATTCTCGAACAGCGCGCCGCTCAGGTGATGCGTCCCGCCGATGCCGCCAGAGGCGTAGCTCAGTTTGCCCGGCGCGGCCTTCGCGGCGGCGACGATGTCCTTCACCGTCTTGTACGGCGAATCGTTGCGCACCATCAGGATCAGCGGACCGCGTTCGATCAGCATGATCGGCACGATGTCGGCGAACGGATCGAAATTAAGCTTCTTGAACAGCGCGTGGTTGACCGCGAGCGGCGCGAAGTTGCCCAGTCCGATCGTGTAGCCGTCGGGTTTCGCGCGCGCGATGGCCTCCGTGCCGATGTTGCCGCCCGCGCCCGGCTTGTTGTCGACGATGATGGGCTGCTTGAGCATCGCGCTCATCACCTTGGCGATCTGGCGCGAGCGGTTGTCGCCGTTGCCGCCGGTGCCGTACGGGCAGATCCAAAAAATCGGCTTGCTCGGGTACTTGTCCTGCGCGAACAACAGGACCGGCGCCGCCATGCCCAGTGTCGTAGCCTGCAGGAACGTTCTGCGCTGCATCGGATGTCTCCTTCGGGTTTCTTGCGGAACCGCAGGGTGCAACTGTAGCTGGAACCGTCGTAAAATCAACCCGGTCGCGGGTGTAGTTCAATGGCAGAACGGCAGCTTCCCAAGCTGCATACGAGGGTTCGATCCCCTTCACCCGCTCCAGACAACCATGCGCGCGAGATGCCCGTAACCTTCGACGGCAAACTGGTGGTCGCGATTTCCTCGCGGGCGCTGTTCGGCTTCGAGGAGGAGAACCGTGTGTTCGAGGAGCAAGGTGAGCGCGCCTACATCGAGTTGCAGCTCTCCCGGCTCGATGTCCCCGCGAAGCGCGGCGTTGCCTTCCCGCTGGTCAACAAGCTGCTGGCATTCAATACCGCGGACGCGCAACGCGTCGAGGTGGTGATCCTTTCCAAGAACGACCCGGTCAGCGGCATGCGCGTGTTCCGCTCCGCGGACCAGGAGGGCCTGAAGCTCTTGCGCGGGGTGTTCACGCGCGGGCGCAGTCCCTACCAGTACCTCGCGGCGTTGCAGGCGAACCTGTTTCTTTCGGCGAACGAGAACGATGTCGCGAGCGCACTGCAGGACGGATTTCCCGCCGCGCGCGTTTTCCCCGAATCGGCAAAGACCGCCGAGCGCCACGCGAACGAGGTGCGCATCGCGTTCGACGGCGACGCGGTGCTGTTCTCCGACGAGGCGGAACGAGTGTTCCAGTCCGAAGGCCTCGACGCGTTCCACGAGCACGAGATCAAGCACGCCCTGAACCCGCTGCCGCCCGGACCGTTCAAGCCCCTGCTGGGGGCGTTGCACCGACTGCAGAGCGCGGGCGCCGAGGCGCCGATGAAGCTTCGGACGGCCCTGGTCACCGCGCGCAGCGCGCCGGCGCACGAGCGCGCGGTCAGGACCCTGATGCAATGGAACATTCAGGTGGACGAGGCGATGTTCCTCGGCGGCCTCGACAAGGGCGAATTTCTCAAGACGTTCGAACCGGATTTCTTCTTCGATGACCAGCAGGGACATGTGGATTCGGCGCGGCGCCACGTGGCGACCGGTCATGTGCTTTCCGGTGTGAGCAATCTGAAACCTGAAGGCCGTCCGTCATGAAAGCATTCAAATATCTCGCGGTTGGCGTCGGCGGCCTGGCCATCCTCGCGATCATCGCGGCCGTTGCCGCGGCCATGCTGTTCGACCCAAACATGTACAAAGGCGAGATCGAGCGCGTGGTGAAGGAACAGAAGAACCGGACACTGAAAATCGAAGGCGATCTCAAGCTCGCGTTCTGGCCGAACCTCGGTGCGTCGCTCGGCAAGGCATCGCTGTCGGAGCGCGCGTCCGGCGCCGAGTTCGCCTCGCTCGAATCCGCGCATGTCTCGGTGGCGCTGATGCCCTTGCTGCACGGCGAAGCGGTGGTGGACGCAGTGAGCCTTGCCGGCCTGCGCGCGAACATCGTGAAAGGCAAGGACGGAAAGTTCAATTTTGACGACCTGTTCGAAGCGAAGCCCGCGGCGAAACCCGCGGTGAAGGCCGAGCCCGGCAAGGAGGTCAGGTTCGACATCTCGGGCGTACGCATCGAGCACGCGAACCTGGCCTACCGCGATGCGGCGAGCGGCCAGGAATTGGCGATCGCGGATTTCAACCTGCGCACCGGCCGGATCGCCGATGACGTTCCGGGCAAGCTCAAGCTGTCCGCGAGTGCGAAGGGAAAGAACCCGGCGCTGGATGCGCGTGTCGACCTATCGGGCGGCTATGTCTTCAACCTCGAGCGCAAGTCGTTTGCGCTTTCCGGACTCGATGCGAAGCTGAGCGGAACGGCGTTCGGGGTGAGCGGATTGGATCTCGTTGCCAAGGGAGACCTCGCCGGCGATCCCGCAAACGGCGAGTTGAGCGCGTCCGGACTCGAGGTGAAAGCGAAAGGGGTGCTGGGCAAGGACGCTTTCGAGGCCAAAATCACGGCGCCCAAGCTTGCGATTGCAAGCGACAAGGCGAGCGGCTCGGCAGTTACGGCGGAACTGACGCTCAAGGGGACGCAGCAGACGGCCAATGCGCGCTTCAAGCTCTCGGGCGTGGAGGGCTCGGCCAAGTCGCTCAGCATCGCGACTCTGTCGCTCGATTTCGAAGCCTCCGCCTCGGGCAACAGCGCCAAGGGGACACTGACATCGCCGCTGAAGGGAAACCTCGGGGCAAAGCTCTTCGAGCTTCCAAAAGTGGCCGCGAGCATCACCGTCGCCAGCCCGCAGATGCCGCAGAAAACCGTGACCTTTCCGATCTCCGGCGCGGTTCGCGCGGACCTTGCCAAGGAAAGCGTGGCCGCCGAGCTCGGGACGAAATTCGACGAGAGCACGGTGCAGGCGAAGCTCGGAGTGACCCGGTTCGAACATCCGTCCTACAGCTTCGACGTCAACATCGACCGGCTCAATCTCGACCGCTATCTTCCGCCGAAAGCGGAAGGGTCGAAATCGCACGCAAAGGGCGATGCGCCGGTCGATCTGTCCGGGCTCAAGGACCTCACCGCCGCCGGCCACATCCAGATCGGCGCGTTCCAGGTCGAGCGCGTCAAACTTTCGAACCTGAAGGCCGACGTCCGCGCGGCGAAGGGCTTGCTGCAGGTCAGCCCGCATACGGCGAACCTGTATGAAGGCTCGCTCGCTGGCGCTCTTGCGCTCGACGCGAATGGCAACCAGGTTGCGCTCAAGGAGACGTTGACCAACGTCGCGATCGGCCCCCTGCTCAAGGATCTGGCAGAACGCGACGCCCTGGAGGGGCGTGGCAGCGTCGTGCTCGATGTGAGCGCTTCCGGAGCGAGCGTGAACGCAATGAAAAAGGCGCTCGCCGGGTCGGCGCGCTTGCAGCTCAAGGACGGCGCGGTCAAGGGGATCAATCTTGCCGAGACGCTGCGCAAGGCGAAATCGGCGATAGGCTCGAAGTCGGCCCAGCAGCAGGGCGCGGACAAGTCGCAGAAGACCGATTTCTCGGAGATGAGCGCGAGCTTCGCGATCAAGGGCGGCGTTGCGCACAACGAGGATCTCAATGCCAAGGCGCCGCTGTTCCGTCTTGCCGGCGCAGGCGACATCGACGTCGGCAACTCCACCCTCAATTACCTGGCCAAGGCCTCGGTGGTCGCGACTTCCAAAGGGCAGGGCGGTGCGGACCTCGGCCATTTGGCCGGCCTCACCGTACCGGTCAAGCTGACCGGGCCGTTCGAAGCACCGAAATATGAGATCGACTATGGCGCCATCGCTGCCGACCTCGCGAAGTCGCACATCACCGAAACGATCACGGAAAAGCTCGGCGGCAAGGCTGGAGTGCCGGGTGGTAAGACTGTCGACAAGCTGCGCGGCCTGTTTGGACGATAGATTCGCGGACGCTAGATGCGCGGACGCTAGATTCTCTTCTCATTCACCGCAAAGCACGCGACCTGGCCGCGCTCGTCATCGCGCGGTTCCGGGCGTTCGCTGCGGCAGCGGTCATTTGCATGCGGGCAGCGGGGATTGAACGCGCAACCTGAGGGCGGTGCCAGAGGATTCGGCACCTCGCCCGCAACCGGCGTGCGCGGCTTGCCGCTCATCAGCAGATCCGGAATGGCGTCGAGCAGCATGCGCGTGTACGGGTGGCGCGGGCGCTCGAACAGCGTCCCGACGTCCGCCAGTTCAACCTGCCGTCCGAGGGACATCACCCCTACCCGGTCGGCGATATGCGCGACCACCGCGAGATTGTGCGAAATGAACAGGTATGTCAGGCCGAGCCGCTGCTGCAGCTCCAGCATCAGGTTGAGGATCTGGGCCTGCACCGATACGTCGAGGGCGGAGGTCGGCTCATCGCATACCAGGAATTCCGGATTGCTGGACAGCGCGCGCGCGATTGAAATGCGCTGGCGCTGGCCGCCCGAGAATTCGTGCGGAAACTTGTCGCTGTCCTGCGGATCGAGGCCGACCTGGACCAATAGTTCCGAAACGCGCTCGTGCAGGGCGGCTTTGCTCGCCGACGCGCCTTGCGCGCGGATCGGCTCGGCGATGATGCTGCCCACCTTCCAGCGCGGATTGAGGCTGGCATAAGGGTCCTGGAAGATCATCTGCATCCGGCCGCGCAGGCGGTGCGCCTCGGGGCCCGCGACGTCCAGTGCGTCGTACCGTATACGCCCGCGCGATGGATGGTACAGGCCGACGATCAGGCGTGCGATGGTGGACTTGCCGCAGCCTGATTCACCCACCAGCGCGAGCGTCTCGCCGCGCCGGATCGAGAACGAAACGCCGTCCACCGCGCGCAACACCAGTCGGCCCTCGCCCTCGGTCACGCGATTCAGCCACGGGCGGGAAACGTCGAAATCGCGTCCGGCGTCTTCAACCTCGAGCAGGACGCGGTTATCTGCCATCGGAGAACAACCAGCATGCCGCGCGTGTTGCGCCGGCCGCGAACAACTCCGGGCGAGCCTCGGTACAGCGCGCGAAGCGCTGCGGGCAGCGCGGATTAAACGCGCAGCCGGCCGGAATCGCCGTCAGCCGGGGCATCGAACCCTCGATCTGCGCGAGGCGGTCGCGCTGATTCCCCACGCGCGGGATGGAATGCATCAGACCGACCGTGTAGGGGTGTCGGGGCTGGTGGATGATGTCGCGCACCGGCCCGATCTCCGCGAGGCGCCCGGCGTACATCACCGCGACGCGGTCGGCCGTCTCCGCGATCACGCCCATGTCGTGGGTGATCAGCATCACCGCGGTGCCGCGATCGCGCGCCAGGCGCTTGAGCAGCGTGATGATCTGCGCCTGGATCGAAACGTCGAGCGCGGTGGTGGGTTCGTCCGCGACCACCAGTTGCGGCTCGGCTGCAATGGCGAGTGCAATCACCACGCGCTGGCGCATGCCGCCCGAGAACTGGTGAGGGTAATGATCGATGCGTTGCTCAGGCGCAGGTATTCCGACCTCGGCAAGCAGCGACAATGCGCGCTCGCGCGCCTCGGCGGCGCTCACCGGGAGGTGCGTCAGCACGGTTTCGACCAGCTGCTCGCCTATCGTATACAGCGGATTGAGCGAAGTAAGCGGGTCCTGGAAGATCGCGCCGATGCGCCGGCCGCGGATGCGGCGCAGTTCCTCGCGCGGGAGGTTGTCGATGCGGCGTCCCTCGAGCCGGATCTCGCCCGCGGCGATGCGGCCCGGCGGCTCAAGCAGCCCGATGATCGCCATCCCGGTGAGCGACTTGCCTGCGCCGGATTCTCCGACCACGCCCAGCACCTCGCCCGGGGCGATCCCGAAGGACACGTCGTCGACCGCGACCAGCGTCCGGCGGCGCGTCGGGAACTCGACGCGCAGGTTGCGCACTTCGAGCAGCGGGCCCGCGGCAGTCAATTCAGGGCGCTCAACGCAGCTTCGGATTGAGCGCGTCGCGCAGCCAATCGCCCAGCAGGTTGACCGACAACACCAGCAGGATCAGCGCTACGCCCGGGAACACCGTGATCCACCACTCGCCGGAGAACAGGAAATCGTTGCCGATGCGGATCAGCGTGCCGAGCGAAGGTTGCGTGGGCGGCACGCCCACCCCGAGAAAGGACAGCGTGGCCTCGGTGATGATCGCGGTGGCGACGTGGATGGTGCCGATCACCAGCACTGGGCCGGTGACGTTCGGCAGCACGTGCGCGAGCATGATCGCGAGCGGCGAGCGTCCGACCACGCGCGCGGCCTGGACGTATTCCTTGTTTTTCTCGACCAGAGTCGAGCCGCGCACCGTGCGCGCGTATTGCACCCATCCGGATACCCCGATGGCCAGTACCAGCACGGGCAGGGCGATGCTGGCGTGCGCCGCGTCCGGCAGTGCGACCCGCGCAATGCCATCGATCAACAATGCGATCAGAATGGCCGGAAACGACAGCTGGATGTCGGCGATGCGCATGATGAAGGCATCCACCCGGCCGCCGATGTAGCCCGACAGCAGGC